>JBMOIG010000007.1:0-67774 GCA_049317445.1 Myxococcota bacterium
GGGCGACCTTGCGCAGTGCCGAGTTCGGCTTCTTGGGCGTGGTCGTGTAGACGCGGGTGCACACGCCGCGCTTCTGCGGGCAAGCCTGCAAGGCCGGAGCCTTGGTCTTGACGTGCTTGGCCTCGCGTCGGCTGCGGACGAGCTGGTTGATGGTCGGCATGCCTGTCTCTCCTCGGCGATCCAGTTCTGTTCAGGCGACGGCCGTTCAGGCGCGCGCCCTCGTTCGCTCACTTGCGGACACCACTTCGCGGGGCCGTCTCGCCTGAGGCCGCGTGTTGCTTCGGTCTTTCGACCAAAGCTGGGGAGGCATCCTCCGGGACCAGCCCGGCGATCTGCCACCCACGCGATCGCCCTTCGGCAGTGGGTTAGCGCCCATCGTGCCTTCGCGGAGGGAAGATGCCTTACCGGGGCATCATCCTCTTGCAGTCCTTTCCAAGGGTTGACTCGCGTCTGGCTTGGTCGGCTGCGAAGGCTCCTTTCCCGATGGGAGGACACGGTTCAGCCTTACGGTCCGAACTGTGGGGCCGCTGTTATCCAGCAAACCCGGGTTCCTGTCAAGGCCTGCTGCCCACTTGGCACACAAAGTTGCCGGAGCCGAGGGCCCGTGGGGTGCGGGGCGAGCAGACTGCCCCTGCCGGTTGGGGGCCAAATCCGCTGCTGGATCGGGATCTGCGGGTGGCGTCGGGCCGTGCCCGGCGACTCAGGTTGGGGCCGAGCTGCGGCTTGCCACAGGGCGCGGCGTGATCAAGATCGGGCTACTCCCGCCAGATGAACTTCCAGGGGTGGCGCTTGAGGTCCTTGAGCATCAGCTTGAGGTCCATGAACAGCTCGTTGTCCATCAGCAATCCGCCGATCGTGCCCCGCCCCGTTCGAGCGTTTCCGGTCAGTGCCTGAACGTCGCCGGCGGCCTGGGCGACGCGGTCGAGGGTCTTCTCGATCTTGCCCGCGGCGCCTGGACCCAGCAGCATTTCGCCCGCGCCGCCATCGCGCAGCTTCTCTGACGCCGTCTTCAGGTTGGCCCCTACGGCCCGTGCGTCCTTGGCGATCGGCCCGACAGCGACGTCGATCTGCGTGGCCACCGACTCGACGTGGGCGACCGATCGCTTCAGGGACTCGCCGTCGCCGACAGCTGTATGTAGCCCCAGCGCCACCTGATCCGCTTGCTCGCTCGCCGTTTCGAGGTGGGCGATCGCACGCTCGATCGCGGGGCGCTGCGTCTCGACGATCTGCTGCACGTCGTGCACCGCCTTGCGGGCGTCCAGCACGGTCTGGTCGGCGTGGACCAGCAGATCGCCAAGGGTCTTCTCGTTTGTCTCCAGAATGCGGGTGACTGCGGCGGAGACCCTGGTCAGCTGCTGGCCCAGGACTTCCATGCGCATCGGCGGGACGCCTTCGCGACGCGATCCCGCAGGCAAGGTGGGCTTCTGCCACGAACCCGGGTCGATTTCGACGTATTTCTCACCCAGGATGCCCTGCGTGGAGATGTAGAACTGCGCGTCTTCGTGCAGGGTTGTTCCCTTCTCCGGGTCCAAATCCAGCAACACGCGCACGGTAACGCGCCGGCCCGTTGCCGGGTCGAGTCGGCCGCCCCAGTACTCTACGCCTTGGACCTCGCCCGCAGTGACACCGGCGATCTTGACCGGGGCGCCGGTCTTGAGGTCACTCGCGGTCGGGAAATCGACGCCCAGTTCGAAGCCGCCGCCGCTGCCCACGCCGCCGAGCAGAAAGATGAAGCCAACGAGCAACGCCGTCGTGAAGAGCACGAGTGCGCCGACCTTGACCTCGATGGACTTTTCCTTGACCACTGCCACTCCCGTTGAGCGCCCGTCCCTGATGGGGTCGGGGACGCGGCTGCCCCTTACAGGACCATCGGCCCCTCGGCAAGCCCTTGGATGAACTGCTGCACTACGCCGTCGTCTGTGCGGCGAAAGTCGTCGGGGGTTCCGTCCAGCCGGATCTTGCCCTGATAGATCATGGCGATGCGGTCCGCGACGGTGAAGATCGAGCGCAGATCGTGGCTGACGACGATCGACGTGACGCCGTGGCGGTCGCTGAGCTCGCGGATCAGGCGATCGACGTTGGCGGCGGCCAGTGGGTCGAGCCCGGTGGTCGGCTCATCGAAGATGACGTACTCCGGATGCAGCGTCAGCGCGCGCGCGATCGCGACGCGCTTGCGCAGGCCGTCGCCGATGTCGGCGGGATGGCGATCGGCCAGGTGGTGCATCTGCACTCGCTCCAGAATACGCATCGCCTCTTGCCTCGCCGCCGGCGGTCGCAGGCCGCGGTGCTTGCGCAGCGGCAGCATGACGTTCTCCGCCAGCGTCAGCGAATCGAACAACGTGGAGTGCTGGAAGACCATGGCACAGCGCATTCGCACGGGATAAAGTTCGCGCTCGCTCAAGTGGGTGACGTCCTGCCCGTCGAGCAGCACCTGACCCGAGTCGGGGCGCACCAGCCCCACCAAGTGCTTGACCAGCACAGACTTGCCGGCACCGGACACGCCCACGATGAACAGGACCCGGCCCTTCGCGACCGACAGCGACACGTCCTGCAGCACGTGCTTGGTGCCGAACGACTTGCTGATGTGGCGAAACTCGATCATGTTCCCGCGGCCTGCGGCTACGTTGTGGCGGCGGCGGCCATGCTAACTGGCGGGGCCTCAGGAGACCAGATGCAACCCCAGTCCGAATCCCCGCGGAAGATCAACCACCTGGGCATCGCCGTTCGCGAACTGCCCGAAGCGCTTGCGGTCTGGCGTGACGCGCTGGGGCTGCCGCTGGTGCAGATCCGGGACGTGCCGGAGCGCGGACTGCGCGTGGCGTTCCTGCAGTGCGGCGAAACCATGATCGAGTTGCTCGCACCGTTGACCGCCGACAGCGAAATTCAGGGCTTTCTGGAGAAGCGCGGCCCCGGTCTGCACCACGTGTGTCTGGAAGTCACGGATCTGGAAGCGGCGACGGCGCGTGCGGAGGCCGCTGGGCTGAAGATGCTGGGGGCGGGTCCGTCGATCGGCGCCGAGGGCTATCCCGTGCGATTCGCCCACCCAAAGTCGTCGGCAGGAGCGCTGGTCGAGCTGTTGCACAAAGCTGAGCCCTAGGGCGATCATCGGCGGTGCCGGGCACCCGCAGCAACGGCGTCCGCGACTGACCCAACACCCGCTGGATCTGGAGGGTAGGATGGACACCCAAGCCAACGCTGAGCGCGCCCCCACCACGATGCGGCCGCTGGCCGTCACCGACGCGCTCGTCGACCAGTACCTCTTCGAGCTGTACGACAACCAGCACAACCTGAAGTCCAAGGGGCGGCCGATCGGCGCGATCGCCGGAGTCGTGTTTGGCTTTGCATTCCTGCTGGTGCCGGCGGTGGGCTGGCCGATCGGCCTATTCTCGATCGCCTTGGCCATCGGCACGCTGCGATCGCCGGCCAAGAGCGAAATGGGGCTGGACCGAATCGCCAACCCCAAGACCTTCAAGGACAATCAGATGAAGGCGCGGGTGCTGGCCGAGAACACCTACGCCGACGTCGTGTGCCCGGCGTGTGGCGACCTGAGCCCGGACACGATCGGATTCATGGGCGAGGGCGGCCACTGGACCTGCCCGTCATGCAAGGCGCAATCGCTGCGGGTGGGCGACCAGCTGCACCGGCCTACACCGGCCTGACGCGACGCCGCGTGTCTGCTGCGATGCTAGTGAGCGTCTGACCAGTTCGCTCCGACACCGACATCGACGTGCAGGGGCACCGCTAGCTCAGCTGCGCCCGCCATGGCCGTGCGGACCAGCGTGGTGACAGCCTCGACCTCTGCGTGCGGCACCTCCAACACCAGCTCGTCGTGGACTTGCAGCAGGAGCTGGGCCTTGAGTCCGTGGGCTGTCAGCTGACGTTCCACCTCGAGCATCGCGCGCTTGATGATGTCGGCGGCTGTACCCTGCACCGGTGTGTTGACGGCGACCCGCTCTGCTGTGGCGCGGGCCATCTGGTTGCTGCTCGCCAGATCCGGCAACGGGCGGCGGCGACCGAAGAGGGTGCGGACCTCGCCGGTGCGGCGGGCTTCCTCCAGCGTCGTCTCGACGAACGCCTTCACCCCTGGAAACCGCTCGAAGTAGCGATCGATGAAGGCCTTGGCCTCCTTGACCGACACGTCGATCTGTCGCGCCAGGCGCTGTGGGCCCATGCCGTACAAGATACCGAAATTGATAGTCTTTGCGGCACTTCGCTGCTGCGGCGTCACGAGGTCGGCAAACACGCCGAAGATATCGGCGGCGGTCTGGCGATGGATGTCCAGGCCCTTGCGGAAAGCGTCCAACATGCCGGGTTCATTGGCCATATGCGCCATGATGCGGAGCTCGACTTGACTGTAGTCCGCCGACAGCAACACGCACCCCGTCGCTGCGACGAAGGCCTTGCGGATGCGGCGGCCCTCGACCGAGCGGATCGGGATGTTCTGCAGGTTGGGGTCAGTGGACGAGAGCCGCCCTGTCGCCGCCACGGCTTGGTTGAAGCAAGTGTGGATGCGGCCGGTGCGTGAGTCGATCATGCCCGGCAGCGAGTCGGTGTAGGTGCTCTTGAGCTTGGACAATTGGCGAAACCGCAGCACGCGTGCGGCGATCGGATGGTCCTCGGCCAACCCTTCCAGCACGCTCTGGTCGGTGGACCACCCGGACTGCGTCTTCTTCTTGGCGGGCAACCCCAGCTTGCCGAACAGGATCTCTCCCAGTTGGGCGGGCGATTGCACGTTGAAGGGACCGCCGGCCATCGCGAAGATCGCCGCCTCTTCGGCCGCCACCTCGCCGCCCAGCCACTCGCTCTGGCGCCCCAGCTCGGCAGGGTCGATCAGGACGCCGCGCCACTCGAGCTCGGCAAGCACCGCACTCAAGGGGATCTCCAGGTCGTCCAGCAGCGGCCGCAGTCCCAGTTCGACCAATTTCGGCTGCAGCAGGTCCACCGCCCGCAGCGACAGCGCCGCCCTTTGCGCCAGATGCGCCGTCGTCGCCTCGACCGACAGGTCGCCCCAGCCTGCAGGCTTGGAGCCCTTGCCGCCGGTGCGCGTAACCTTTCCCAGCACCTCGGCTTCTGGCGGGAAGGTCGTGCCAAGATGGTTGAACGCGATGTTCTGCAGCGTGTGGGCGTAGCGCTCGGGCTCGATAAGGTAGCTGGCGAGCATCGCGTCCGCCGTCCAGCCAGCGACCTGCAAGCCGTGACGCCGTAACACCAGACCGTCGTATTTCGTGTCGTGACCGACCTTGGCGATGGCCGCGTCTTCGAGCAGCGGACGCAGCATTTCGCGCACGGACGTCCACGAAGGGGGCAACGCCTCGCCCAGCATCCACGCGTGCCGAATCGGGATGTAGAAGGCGCGATCAGGGGTACTGCACAGGGCGACGCCGGCCAGCTCGCCCGTCATCGGCGCACTGCGATTCGCGTCCCCGTCCGTGGTCGCGACGGCCAGAGCGAACCGGCCTGCCGCGCGCAACTCCTGAACCAGCTTCTCGATCTGCTTGAGGTCCAGCAACGCCTCGCAGCGTGTCTGCGCCTGCGCCGTCGGCGGCTCGTCGACGTACTCCCGCAGCAGCCGCTTGAAGCCGAACTCGGCAAACGACCCGGCGAGCGTCGGACGGTGCTCAGGTTGCCGCGACAGCTGGTCGGCGGTGAACGGCGGCCGCGCGTCGGTCCGCAGCGTCACGAGCTGCCGGGCCAGCCGTGCTGAAGCCTCTCCCGCCCGCAAAAGGTCTTGTGCACGCTGGGGTTGCACGTGGTCGAGGTTGGCGTAGATGGCGTCGAACGAGCCCCAGTCCTGCAACAGCTTGACCGCGCCCTTCTCGCCGATGCCAGGCACGCCGGGGATGTTGTCCGACGAATCTCCCATGATCGCCAAGAGATCCCCGACCCGCTCCGGCGGCACCCCCCACTTCGCCAGCACGCCCTTCTCGTCGTAGACCGTTCCCTTGCCGTCGTCGAGCTGGCGGATACACCCGCCCAAACCGTTGGGGCAGCGGTCGACGACCAACTGCATCAAGTCCTTGTCGCCACTGACGATCGTGACCTCGTAGCCGACCTCGCACGCGCTCTCGGCCAACCCCGCGATCAGGTCGTCGGCCTCGAAGCCGGGCTCGTGCAGCGCCGGCACCCCAAGCTCCCGCGTCACCCGAATCGCCAGTGGCCACTGCAGCTTGAGGTCTTCGGGCGTCTCAGCGCGGTTGGCTTTGTAGTTGACGTCCAGATCTTCACGAAAGGTCGCGCCGACGTCGAAACAGACCGCCATCCGGTCGGGCGCCTGCTCGCGCAGAAGCTTGAGCACCATGGCCGTGAAGCCGTACAGCGCCCCCATTGGCCTGCCGTCCGGAGCCGCGAGCCCGCGCACCGCGTAGTAGGCGCGGAACAGGGCGTGGGAACCGTCGATCAGGAGGAGCTTCGGGGGGTTCTGGGGCATGGAGCTCCCGGGCTAGGGCTTGCAGACGACCGGGTAGTCGGTGCAGCAGTCACCATAGCCGGTGCAGGCGGAGTCGCAATAGCAGGATCCGCCGCCCGGCTTGGGCTGCCCGCTGGTCGTACCGCACTTCCCTTCGCAGGACGGACCCTTGCAGTCGTCGGGGCACGTGGATGCTTCGTCACCGTCGCACGACTTGTCGCCGCAGGTAGGGACAAAGGGCCCGCAGTCCTTGG
This sequence comes from Myxococcota bacterium, assembly GCA_049317445.1. Classification (GTDB taxonomy): domain Bacteria; phylum Myxococcota_A; class UBA9042; order UBA9042; family UBA9042; genus CAJBNH01. Next base: position 6,661 of record JBMOIG010000007.1, read on the forward strand.
GGCAAGTCTTGCCGGTCTCCTGACCCGCGCACAGGCCGTCGCCGCAGCCCAGCTTGTCCGGGCACGGCTGGCTGCTGCATTCGCTGCAAAGGGCCACGCAGTCTGCGTCCCAAGCCGTTGAGCAGCAAAGCGGATCCTTGTCACAGACGCAGGCTTCGCACGCGCACCCGGGGCAGCCCGGGGCCTCGGAGTCCAGGCAGACCGGGCTGCATTGGCCGCAGTCCTTGGCGCAGGTCGCGCAGTGCTCGGTGCCGTTGCACACGCCATCGCCGCAGACGTTGATCGGCTTGGCACAGGCACCGCAGTCGAGGGTGCAGGACTCGCAGGTCTCGGCGCCCATGCACTTGCCGTCGCCACAAAACGAGAAGGCCAGGCAGTCGTTCGGGCAGGTCTCCGTACTCTCAGCGCCCGAGCACTTGTTGTCGCCACACACGGCCGTCGTCGCACAGACCGGCCCCCCACAGTCGGTCGAGCACTCCTCGACGCAGAGGGAGTCCCAGGCCGACGAGCAGCAGTAGGTGTCCATCTTGCATACGCAGGCCTCGCAAGCACAGCCGGGGCAAGAGGGAGTGCTTTTCTGGATGCACTCGACCTTGCACGCCCCACAGTCCGCGGGACACGAACCGCAGTTCTCTGTCTCTGAACAGGTGCCGTCGCCGCAAGCGCCACCGCAGGATCCGCAGTCCTTGGGGCAAGAGGTGCATGCCTCGGTGTCACTGCATATGCTGTCGCCGCAGTACGCGACGGGCTCGCAAGTCACGGTCAGCTTCATCGACCCGGTCGCCCCGGCGGGTGCGTCCAGGATGGCGACGCGGCTGGAGCCGGGCTGCAATCCGATGGTCACCGACGCGCTCACAAAGGCGTCGCACTGCCCGGGGTTGCAGGTGCCGGCGGCCACCGGGGGCAGCAGGAACAGGCCACCACCGGCGGCAAGGGCGTCTCCCGTCAGCTCCAGCTTGACTACCGCCGGCGTCGCGTCGACGGCGAGACGCACCGCCACCTCGCCCGCGCCGAAGTCGCCGGCCTGGCACTTGTATTGCGAGAACGTGCTGACACCGATGCCCGCCGTCCACTCGATGGACCCACCGCAGGGCAGTGCCTTGGGCTGGCAAGCCTTGGCCCCACACGAAGACGTGATGTCGCACGAGCCTTTGGAGCAGGTGCCCTTGCCGCCGCACTGACCCTTGAGCTCGCACGCGGCGCCGTCGGCAGAGAACAGCACCTGACACATGCCCGAGCCCACGTTGCAGCCCACGTGCATGCAGTCGCCCAACGGGTAGTTCAGGCAGTCGGCGTCGATGGAGCACTTGCCCGCGGCAACCTCTGCCGGCGTGTCGGACGCAACGTCCGCATCGGGAACGATCGTGTCATCTTGGCCGTCGTGCGGAACGTCTGCCGCCACGACATCGTCGCTGCCAGCGTCGTCAAGGTCGGCGGTCTGGTCCGGCGCGATCGTCGTGTCGTCAGCGTCGGCCTGGTCCACGTCCGGCGCGATCGTGTCGACCGCGGTGTCGGTTTGGGGGGTGTCTGGGGTCGTCGTGTCGGTCTTGATGTCGGCCGCCACAGTGTCGGGGGGCGTCGTCACGTCGTTCGAGGTGCTGGCGGGCGTCACGGTGCCGCTGCAACCGACCGCCAAAAGGACCACGACCACGACACAAAGGGTGCTGACCCGCCGAAACACGCGGGCTGTCCAGAAGCTATCCATGACGATGTTCTCCCCCCCAAATACAAAACAGGACGCGCGCGACAGGTCTCGCGGCGCAAGCGGCGAAGTCTACACACGCACGCTCGGCGGCGCAAGGCGCGCAGAACCGCGCAACCGATTGAAACCAAAACCGCAATTTCAGGCGATTCAGGGGACGTTCAGCAGCGCGACCCGGCAGGGAGAGACTGGCCCGCGGCGGACGACGAGTTCGTCCATCCCGACCACAGCACCGGTCCAGGCCGTCAGGAAGTCGTCCACGGGGGCCAGCGGAAGGTCGATGCGCGAGTCCAGACAGTGAATCGGCACCGCCCAGGACGGCTGAACCCGGCGCACGAGCTCGGCGGCCTGAGCGCCGTCCAGCGTGTAGGTTCCGCCCGCGGGCACCAGCAGCACGTCGGCCCCCCGCAGCCAAGCCACGTCGTCGTCGTCGTAGCCGCCCAAATCGCCGCAGTGCACCACCCGGATGCCGTTGCCGCGCACCGACACCATGCGGATCATGCCCATGCGTGCGCCGCCGTGGACGTCGTGAAATGCGGGACGGGCTTCCAGCATCACGGACCCCAAGCGCGCCGGAGGGTCGATCCACCGCTGCGTTCCAAGCTCAGGCGTCCAGGAGGCGTGATCCTCGTGTCGATGGGTGCAGACGAGGGCGTCGAAAGGACCTTGAATGGCAGGCAGTTGGAAGCGGCCGCCCAGTGCGCCCGGCTTATGTGGGTCCAGACACAACCGCACGCCGTCAACCGAGAGGTCGAACGCCGCGTGGCCCAGAAATCGCAGCCGGAGCTCGCCGTCCACCTAGTCCGCCTGAAAGCGCATGGCGCCGATGTACGGCAGGTTGCGGTAGCGCTCGTCGTAGTCCAAGCCGTAGCCGACCACGAACACGTCGTCGATGGTAAACCCGGTGAAGTCGAGCGGCACTTCCACGCGCATGCGCGCGGGCTTGTGCAGCAGCGTGCAGACCCGCAGCGACTTGGGCTTGCGGGCGCCGAGTGTCCGCAGCAGGTAGTTCATGGTCAGGCCGGTGTCGACGATGTCCTCGACGATCAGCACGTCGCGGCCGGCGATGTCGAGGGTCAGGTCGTGGGTCAACCGCACGGCGCCAGAGGTCTCCATCGACGCCCCGTAGGAAGCAACACCGAGGAACACGAGGTTGGTCGGCATGTCGATGTGTCGCACGACGTCGGCAAAGAAGATGACCGAACCCTTCAGCACACACACAACCACCAGAGGCTGATCCGTGATGCCGGCGGCGGTGATCTCGCGCCCCAATTCGGCGGTGCGGGCGGCGATGATCTCAGCGGACAGATAGGGTTCCACGCTCTCGCGGCTCATGTGGCGTTCCTTGCAGGGGAGAGAGATGACGGGGTTGTGGGGCAGAGCCAGGAGACGGTCAGGACAGCGCGTTGTTCATGATCTCGCCCATGCCACCGGCACCCGGCACGATGTACTGGCGGTCGTTCAGACCGCGCTCGCGGTCCCATTGGGCGCCGGGCATGTCGGCGAGCACGTCGGCAGGCGACAGTCCGCGGTCCAAGCGATAGGCGTAGACGCTGACCAGACCAGGGAAAGAGCTTGTGACCTTGCGCAGAAACTCTGGTGTCACCATCAGGTTCAGTGCGTAAATGTGCTTGGGCGGACCGTCGAGTTCGTTCACGTAGAACTGCACGGCCTCGACCAGCGAGCCCCCGGTGGCACCCATCGGGTCGGGGAACAGCAGGATGCGACCGGCGACCGGACCCGCGATCTTGCTGCCGAAGATGCCGGCCCCCGTGACCTGCTCGTCCACATTGACCAACCGGCTCATCAGGATGTGGTCCTGTCGAACGCGCGTGGGGTCAAGGATCTCGGTCAGTGCCTCAAAGCAGACCATCGACGGCAGGATGCCCGCGCGCACGATGTCGACCGTCGTGACCTCGATCGAGGGATCGATGACGGTGCCTTCGTAGTACCCATGCTCAGTGTACTCACGCATCCGGGTTTCGGAGCGCACCACGCGGCGCGGGAATTCCCGATTGATCACCTCGCGCATCAGGCTGCGGTACAGCATCGAGATGATGCGGTTGACCTCAGGCTGCACGCACGACGGATGGCTGAGCCGGGCCAGCCAAGTCAGCGCCAGAGGGTCGTGCATCAGGTGCACGTTGGAGCCGTATGCGTGGCGGAGCTCGCCGACGTCGGCATTCACGTCCAAGTAGCACGTCTCGCCCATGGCGTGCCTCGCGCGGGGGGAAATAGGGGGGAGGATGGGGACCGTGTCGGGCCGGACGGTGTTGCCTGTCCGGGCGCGGCGGACCTTGGCCCGGTCGGGGATCGGCGTCAAGCCAACGGGTGCAACATTCGTGCAACACCGTCGGTCCCGGACGGAGTCTTTGAAGTCTCGCGACGGGTCAGGTGTAGGTCCGCGAACCAAAGATCGCGGTGCCGATGCGGACGTGAGTGGCTCCCTCGGCGATAGCGGTCGAGAAGTCGCCGCTCATGCCCATCGAGAGCGACCACTCGGCGGGCACACCAGGCTGGTCCTGCCACTGCGCAGCAAGCCGGTCGCGCAGACCACTGAGCTGGGCGAACCAAAGTCGGGCCTGCTGCGGGTCGTCCTCGACCGGATGCAGCGTCATCAGCCCAAGCAGACGCAACCCTGGAGAACGACAGAGCACCTGCACGAACTCGTCGGCTTCTGCTTCGGTACAGCCCCGCTTGCTCGCCTCTTGCGCCAGATTGACCTGCAACAGGACGTCCTGGCGTATGCCGCGGCTCCACGCCACCCGGGCAAGCTCCCCAATCCCAGCCATGTCGTCGGCCGAGTGCAGCAAGAACACGTTGCCCACCACAAGCTTGACCTTGTTGCGCTGCAGATGCCCGACGAAGTGCCAGCGCAGGTCGGTCAAGTCCGCCAGCGCCTGCGCCTTGACCTGCCATTCCTGCACGTAGTTCTCACCGAAATCGCGCTGCCCGGCCGCGTAGGCATCGCGAATCGCTTGTGCGGGATGCCCCTTCGACACGGCCACCAAGGTCACGTCGGCAGGGTCCCGGCCAGCGGCACGGCAGGCATCGGACAGCCGCCCGCGAACCTCTTGAAGTCGCTGGACAATCGTCTTGGGTTCGTCGGTCATGGCTTGTTCAGGCGGGCAAGGTGCGCGCGGGCTAGGCCCACGGCATCACGTCCTTCGCGCCCATCTCCTGCATCATCTCGACGACCTGGCACAGCGGCAGGCCGACGACGTTGGTGTACGACCCCTGCAGGTACTCGACGAGGTACGAGCCCACGCCCTGAACCGCGTAAGCCCCCGCCTTGTCCATGCTTTCCCCGACGGACACATACTGGTCGACCTCGCCGCGGGTCAGTTCCTTGAACTTCACGACGGTGGTGACGGCTTGCAGCCCCTCGCGGTTGCGCTTCAGGTCGAATAGACAAAACCCCGTAATCACCAAGTGTTCTCTGCCAGAAAGGCGCATCAGCATCTCGCGCGCCTCTTGCACGTCCGCTGGCTTGCCGAAGATCACGTCGTCGACCACGACCACCGTGTCCGCGCCGATCACCCAGCGCACCGGGTCATCGCCGCGCGGCTGGGCCGACATCAGCTGGCGCCGGGCTTCCACGTCAGAAGTGTAGATCGTCGCCTGCAACCGCTTGACCGCCATCAGGACTTTGGTGCGGGCCATGCGCTTGGCGTAGTCCTCCGGCAGCTCTCCCGCCTGCTGGGACTCATCGATGTTGGCCTGCACCACGCGCAGGGTGAAGCCCAGCCTCTCGAGCAACTCCTTGCGGCGCGGCGAGCTGGACGCAAGCGTCAGGGGGGCGGCCATGGCGGGCTCCGTTCATCAGCAGGTGGAGTGCGGTGCAGGTCGGTTCAGGACTGGGGGCCGGCGGCCATGCGAGAGCGGCGTTCCCGGCGGGCGGCGACCTTGGCTTCGTGCTTGCGTCGGCGCTCCAGGCGAGCCTGGGTCCAGCGGGCCAGCATGGGGTCCTCGCCCAAGAACACGCGGCCGATCAGGTTGCCGATCTTGGGCAACAGCGACCCCAGCAGCGTCACCGCGGTGGCCAACGTGATGACGACCCACTCGATGGGGGTCAGCTGGGACAGGTCGTGAAGCACGGCGTTCTCGCAGCAGGAGGAAGAGGCGTGTCAGCGGGCGTGGCTACAAGCTGTTCAGCTTGTCGCCCAGATCCTTCATCTTGTCGACGGCGCCTTGGGCCTTCTTGACCGTGCCATCGACACGCTTGCCCATCGCTTCGACCTGACCATAGGCCCGCTCTGGCGTGGACACGATCTTGTTGACGTCGTTGATGGCCGCCTCGGGCTGGGCCAGGATCTTGTTCTGCTTGTTTCGCGCGGCTGCAATCGAGTCATCGACGGAATCGGGGCCGATGCTGTCCGCCTTCTGCTTGCCATCGACCGTCGTGACCTTGGCACCCCAGCGGATGATCAGGTCGTACTTCGTGTCGAACGTGATCGGATCCAGCCGTGTTTTCGGGTGGTTCAGCAGCTCGGCGATCAGGGCGGTTTGCGCCTTGGCGTGCGGCTTGAACAGCACGATCGGGAACTCCTGCGGCTTGTCGAGCACCCCAAGCTCGCGCGACTTGTGTCCCAGACCCTCCAGCACCTTCTCGATGTTCTCGATGGCCGGCTCACCCGGGCGACCAATCGTGTTGACGATCTGAATCCGGATGTAGCCGGTGATGCGCTTGAAGTCGGGGTCTTCACGCAGCGGCACGAGATCGGCGTCGCCTCGCGCTTTGATCAGGCGTTCAGACGAGGCGTCGGTCCCCAGATCGGCCAAGTTCTGCAGGTGCTTCAGGGCGCTCTGCTTGCGGTCCGGCAGGTTCGCCTCAGCGCAGACCAGATTGTACAGCGCGAACTCGGAGCGCGGGTCCTTGGCCACCGCCTTCTCCAGCTGGTCGGCGCCTTGGGCCCACTTCTGCTTCTTCAGCAGCTTGACCCCGCCCTCGGCGAGGTCAGCGGCTTCCTTCTTGTCGGCGTCACGCGTCGGCGGGGGGTCGTAGCGGATGCGCGGGGCCTCAGCGGCAGGGGCGCCGGTCTTGGGCGTGACGGCAGCGGCGGGTTGCGCACTGCGGGCGGGCACCTTGATCTCCAGACGGTAGAGGCCCTCTCGCGCCAAGCGCCATCCCTTGTCGCTGGAGTCGTAGAGGTAGCGCAGGCCCTTCTCGATGGTGGCGCGCTCGGCCTTGGACAGCTTGTCCAGCTGCGCCTCCGCGTTGAAGCGGTCGGCACACTGCATCAGCACCTTCTCGTCGGCCGCTGCGGGCGCATCGAAAGCCTGCAGGCAGTCCTTCTTCCCGCCATCCCAGTCATTGGCGCAGACCACGGACGGCAGACAAAGAAGCGCGACGGCGAGGGCGAACGCCCCGTGCGGGACACGGAAAGGGAAGTGGACCGGAAGACGGCTGGTCGACATCGGTGGCCTCGCGTGTTGCGGCATGACCGGGGGCTGGACATACTACGCAGGCCGCACCCCGGGGGTCAATTGGAGCGGCAGAGGACCCGACTTCCCTTGAGTTCCGCGCGCGACAGGCTGGTCCAGTGGGTGGTCGCGGCCGTCGTCGGCGCCGCGCTGGCGTTGGGCGTGGCTTGGCTGGCGACTGCTCCAGATGTGACGTCGCCGGTCCCCACACCGCCAGACACCACCGCGTCGGCCTTGCAGCCCCTGATGACGTCGGACGCGCGGGAGATGGCTCCGCCGCTGATGGTGGTCTGGCCAGCGACGCGGCAGCCGCCCTGCCCTCCACCGTCACCGATACGGATGCCGAGCCTGCCGAGGCGACGCCCGGTGGCGCGACGGCGCTGTCGTTGCGCGCCGACCCTGCCGAGCTGCGGGTGTGGGCGAACACCAAGGTGCGGTTGTACGCCGAGCCTGGTCCCGGCGTGCAGTTCGACCGGTACGTGTGGCATTTCGAGGACGGCAGCGATCCGGTCGAAGGCCGCGCGGTGGAACACGTCTTCGCCGAAAGCGTTCGCGACCGTCACTTGTCCGTCGAAGCGATCCGCGCGGGCGAGGTGCCGGTGGTCGTGACACTGCGACTGCCCGTCGAGCGGCTGGAGGTCGTCCCCGTCGACGGCGCCCCAGAGGAAGAGGCGACGCTGCCCGCCAAGTCCGGTCCGCGTCTAGTGTTTGCTGGGGCTGATGCTCAGGCGGTGGACGCCGGAGAGGTGGTCACGGCGGCCCAGCGCATTCAGGCTGACGTGCTTGTGGTGGCGGGCACCGCGGCGACGGCAACCGTGATGGCGGAGACCGCCGGACGGCTGGCCCCTGAGCTCGCGGTTCTGTCGTGGCCCGTGGCGGTCGGCGCGGACCCGGCAGAGGCAGGGCGCGACGCGACACTCGTCGTCATGCGCAACCCTTCGGACCGACTGACGGTCCTGCCGCGCTCTGCCGGTGGTGCTCCGGTGCTGGCGCTGGGCGACGTGGCGCTGTCGGCAGTGGACACCCGAGACGACACGGTGGGTGAGGCCGAGCTGAAGCGGCTGCGAGAAACCCTCGACATTCTGGCCGCCTACAAGTCGACGCTGCTACTGACTGCGCGGCCCCTGACACTGCTGCGGGACGGCGAGCTGATTGCAGACCGCGCGTACCGCATCTACGAGCACGCGCTGCGAACGGGCGTGGGGGCGGTGGTGTCGGCGGCCTCCGGCGTGTTCTGCCAAGGGCGGTTCGGCGCGCTGCAGGCGGTGGCCGTGGGTCTGGTGCGGGCAGAGGGTTGCTCGCGACCGACCGGCGGCTCGGGCTGCCAGCCGGGATCACTGACCGTGGTGGACCCCAGTCACCGCGGACGATTGCGCGTGAATGTGTTGACGGGACCCGGGTTTGCGCGTGTCGTCCCGGTTCGTGAACTTCCGGCCGAAGTCGGCAAGTTGCGCCGCTGAGCGCTGGAGCCCGATGACCGCCGCCGCGATGACCCAACCTCCCGCAACTTGGGCGGTCTACGTCCACTTCCCGTACTGCCTGCACCGCTGCGCCTACTGCGACTTCGCCACGATCGCCGTGCGCGATGTGCCGCGTGAGGCGTATCTAGCTTCCATTGTTCATGAATTCACTACGCGCACCCGCGACCTTCCCGCCGCACCTATCGCGTCGGTGTTTCTGGGCGGTGGGACGCCGTCGCTTTGGGGACCGCGGAACATCGCGGATCTGCTGGAGATGCTGCATCGCTGGGGCGGCCTGCTGCCAGACGCGGAAATCACGCTCGAAGCCAACCCGGGCACCTTGGAGTCGGGCGACCTGCGGGCGTATGCGTCGGCTGGAATTCGGCGTGTTTCCGTGGGCATCCAGGCGCTGGACGATGGTCGATTGGCCGCTTTGGACAGGATCCACGATGCCGGTGCTGCGCGACGGACGCTGGCCGAGGTCGCCGACCTGCTGGCGGCGGGAAGATTGCGCAGTGCGAGTGCTGACTTGCTGTTCGGCGCGCCGGGCCAAACGATGCAGGACCTGCGGCGCGACGTCGACGCCGTGCTGGGCTACGGCCTGCCGCACCTGAGCGCGTACAGTCTGACGGTCGAGGCTGGCACGCCGCTGGCGGGACAGGTGGCACGCGGACTGCGGAAAGCGCCCGATGACGATCTGCAGAGCGACATGCTCGACGCGCTGCCCAAGATGACGGCACGGCACGGCTTGCACCGCTACGAAGTGTCCAATTTTGCGATGGAAGGCCACCAGTGCCGCCACAACCTGACGTACTGGACCGGCGGTCGCTACCTGGCGTTGGGCGTGGGGGCGCACGGCTTCCTGCCGCCACGGCCGGATGCGGCTACGGGCGTGTTGGGCCACCGTTACGGCAATACGCGGTCGCACGTCGCGTGGAGTGCGGCGGTCGGCAAGGGCCGGGTCTGTGAGGAGATCCAAGAGGATATCGATGCCGAGACGCATGTGACCGAGCGCCTGATGACGGGTCTGCGTCTGGCGGCGGGGGTCGATTTGGCGGCGCTGCGACGCGACGTGGGCGACCAGCCTTGCGAGGCGTTGGTGCTGCGGGCAGAGCGCGCAGTCCGCCGGGGGCGGCCGCTGGAGCTGGAGGCCGACTGGCTGCGCCTGCGGCCGGAGGGCGTGCGCTTGCTGGACGCCATCCTGGCCGAGTTGGCCTGATCGCGTGCGCTCGCCCCAATGAGATGAACCAGACCTGCGAGGCACTGATTTGACTTGGGGGAACGCCGAAGCCAAGCTGCCCCCATGCTGAGGCTGCTCCGCCACTCGCTTGCCGTTGCCTCTTTCGTTGCCTTGGTCTGGGGGCAGATCGTCGGCACCGCGGCCAGCGTTGTCGCCGCGCCGCGGCCGGCTCCCACGGCCGAGCAGGAAAAGCTGGCGGTCATCACGGCTGAGCAGGCCAAGGCCAAGTTCACGTCCGGCGCCTATGCCGAGGCCGCCAAGTTGTTCATGCAGGCTTACGCGCAGTTCCCCGAGCCGACCCTCGTGTTCAACGCAGCGCGGTCGTACCAGCGGGCCGGACAGCTGGCGCAGGCCATGCCGTTGTTCCAGCTCTACCTGTCACTGGACACCTTCGACGACCCCGACAGCGTGCAGGGCCGCCGCGAGGCTGAGCAGCATCTTGCCGCGATCCAGAAGGAACTGACGGCCCGCGAGACAGCCAAGGCCGCCGAAGCCGCCCGCCCCAAGCCGCCGGACGTCACGCCCCCACCCAAGCCCGCCGACACCGGCAAGCCCGCGACCGAGACAACACCGACGACGGTCAAGCCCGCTCCGCCACAGGAAGAAGATCGCCCTGCGCCGATTCGCCGCCCCGGCCTGTTCGCTCGCATCGAGGCTTCAGGTTGGACCAGACAGGAGGTGGTCGGTGCCTCGACAGCGGCGGTGGGGGCGACGCTGCTGGTCACGGCGACGGTCCTGACGCTGGTCGCGCGCAGCGGTCTTGCGGACTTGGACGATCGTCTCGCGGCCGGCCGCAGCACCGTTGGCGGCGAGACGCGCTATACTGGCGTAACACAAAGGGAAGTGGACGATGCCCTGCGAACCCACGACTCACGCCAGGCGTGGGCGACCGGGCTTGCCGTTGTTGGCATCGCCGCGGTGGGGACCGGACTCGCGTTGTGGTGGCTGGGCGACGAAGAGGCGACGGTGGTTCCGGTCGGAGCGGCTTCCGTGGGTGCCGCAAGCGCGTCCTGGCGAGTGCTGCCTGCGCTCGCCGCCAACGGATCGCACACCGGACTGCTGCTGCAGGGGAGATTCTGATGGCCACGCGGTCACGAGCTCTGCTGCAAACCGGATGCGCCGTCGCGTGGCTGTTGCTGGCAGCCGCGTGCTCCGACGGCCGGACGGCGACCGACCCGGGAACGGTGTACGCGTGCCAGACGGTGGACGACTGCCTGCAAGGGTGGGACTGCCTCTGCGGTTCTTGCCGACCTGCCGGGACCGTGTGCGACGCGGACGCAACCGCAGATGCCACGCCCGACACGACGCCGGACGATGCCGACGCCGGTCCTGACGTGCCGGTCGGCCCCTGCAACCTGTCGACTTGGGCACCGTGTCCTGAGGGCTTCGGCTGCTACTTCGAGACCGCCACCCAGCAGACGTCGTGCCAAGCCCACGGAACACTGGGTGAAAATGCAGCGTGCGACCCGGCCCAACCAGCCGTCTGTGGCCGTCTGGGGCAGAGCGACGGCGGCCGAGCCCTTCGCTGCGACCAGGTGGACAAGAAGTGCTACCGGACCTGCGTTTGCACGGCGTTGGAGCAGCTGAAGTGCCCGACCGGACAGCAGTGCTATTGCCTGACGGACAGTCAGCAGAAGCGTTGGCCCGACGGCGCTGGCATCTGCGCACCCTGAAGGCGTACGGACAGTCCCTTCAACGACCTACCAGACGCCCTGCACCCACAACAAGCCGACCACGACCGCCGCAGAGAAGGCGAGCGCCGCAGCAATGGCGGCCGGTGTCTGAAGTCCGCGCCTGACAGGGGGCGAGGGAAGAAGCCACGGAGCTTCCTCTGACGTCATGCGTTCCGCAGCGGGCAGAACCGCCGTCGCCACGCTGACCGATGCGACCGTCGTTGCTGCGGGCAGCGCCACGGTCGCGTCTGAGGCTTCCATGCGAGTTGTGAAGTCATCGCCGGTCATGGGCGCGACAGGTTCGCCCGGGACCGGGGCGTTCGCGTCGCCTTGGGCATCAGCGGCCTGCACCGCGGTGACCGTCTCCGTTCGAGTCGTCTTGGCCACCGCCAGCGCGGCGTCACCGTCCAGTCCAGCCTGAACGGCAGCGAAGAAGCTGGGGAAATCGCGCCAGTCATCGCCGTCCGCCGAGATCCACAGCGTCTGTGCGGGCCGGTTGGCCGCCCAGTTCAACAGCGCTTCGAGCCCGTGGAAGTTGTACGTCAGGCCCTGTGACCGCAGCTTCCACTCTCGCGGCGGCATTGGCGCGGCCTGGAACAGGTCGTCGTTGTCGGGAGGCGAAGGCGGAGGCGGAGGCGGAGGCGGAGGAGACGGTGCCGGGGCCACATGGCCGACGGGCAGGATCTGACCGCACTCGAGACAAACCGAAGCGCCTGCGGGAACTTCGCTGTTGTCGCGCGCTGCGATCACTTGATTGCAGTAACCGCAGAAGACCGCAGTGACTAGGAAGGGCGACCGGGGCTGGGACATGGTCGGCCTCCGTTGAGGGCGCGCGGGCTTGCCAAAAGCAACAGGGGCACCATAGCAGCGCGGATCGACGGGGGTCAACGCACCAACTGCGGCCATAACGTGTCGTGCAAGGTCGGGCGCAGCCTGCGGATGCCTTCTACAACGGCGCTGGTCGGATGGACGCGGTTGGTCAACAGCACGACCGCCGCATCGCGACCGGGCGAGCACCACACGCTGGTTCCGGTAAAGCCCAAGTGGCCAAACGCATCCGGTGGCACTTGGTCACCCGCGCTGGAGCCGGGCTGGGTCGGCGTGTCGAAGCCATGGCGCCAGGTCGTGCCTGCAACGCCAGGGGTGGCGACGAGAAAGCGCACGAGTTCTGGGGCCAGACCGAGAGGACCAACTCGCCGGCGACCGTCAGACCGAACCGCCCGAAGCCAAGCGTGCGCCCAAGTCAGCACGGCATCCGCCGTCGCAAACAGGCCGGCATGGCCCGCCACGCCGTCCAGCGCCGCACAGTTGTCGTCGTGCACTTCACCTTGCAGCGCAAGACCTTGCGGACAACGACGGACCACCACCTCTGTCGTCACGCACGGTTGTCCGTCCCCAGCGGCACCCACCGAGACCCGTCGAAACGCTGCGTCCAGCCCCAGCGGGACGGCCACCGACCGCAAGAAGCGCCGGTCCAACGGCTCGCCGTGCAGCGCCTCAAGCACCCAGCCAAGCGACATGTACCCGAGGTCACTGTAGACGGCCGCCATCCCCGCCGGCCGCTCCAAGGGGGTGTACAGCACGAGCTTGCGCACGGCCTTGGCACGCTCAACCGCGTCGTGGATGCCCGCCGTGCCACCCCAGAAATCCAGCCAAGCCGGCGCCCCCGACGTGTGGCTGACCAGCTGCCCAAGCGTCGCCTGCCCCAGACCGGTGCCGCGGGCGTCGGGCAACCAGCGCTCCAGACGATCGTCCAGACTCAACCGCGGTTTCTGCGCAGACAGCTCCTGTGCCAGCAGCGTCAGAGTGGCGACAGGCTTGGTCAGCGACGCGAGGTCGAAACGCGATTCGAGGTCCGTCGGCGTTCCGGGACAGGCTTCCAGACGCTGGCCGGCCGCGTGGGGCACGACCCGAAGGCGGCTGGTCCTGCCGACGGCGGCGCTGGCCCGCTCCCCTCCCGCCCAGACCGCGACGGCAACGGCCGAGCCGACTCCATCGCGCAACGCTCGGTCGACGACGCCAAGCGCGGATGCGGCAACCGCGGGCCCGCCGGAAACGCCGCGAGGCAACAGCGTTCGCCGCGTGCTCACGCCACCGCTCCGCGCAGCTTCTCGCCGCGGTCCAGCCGATCCTGCAGCTCGCGCTGCTGGTTGCGCAGGGCCTCGACATCCTTGCGCAGCTCGTCGACCTGCTTGCCAGCCCCCAGCCCGGCGCGGATCTGGGCGATCGACTCTGTGGCCCGCCGCTGTACCCGACCGTCCGTGGCCCGCTGCGACATATCTTGCAGCAGGGGAATCACGCGGGCGTCGCCCAAGCCGCCCAGCGAAGAGGCCACGTTGAAGACGAAGCGGAAGCTGGTGTCCGTCGTGTACGGCTGCAGCGCCTGCACCACCCGCGCGGGCTCGGTGACGAAAGCCGCGAGACAACGGGCCGCACCACACCGCAGCAACGTGGGATGATGGGGTTGCAGCAAAGGCGTCACGAGCTCGATGGCCGCCGAATCCTGCAGCGCCGCGAAGCCGTCCAGCACGCCGACGCGGATCGTCTCGTTCCAGCTCGGACGGTCCAGCGCCTCCCGCAACGCTTGGAAAGCGCCCGGGAACCGCGTCTGCCCCAGCGCAACGGCGGCTTCGGCCTCTACGAAATACGACGGGTCGCCCTGATCCAGCAGCCGTACAAGCAGCTCGCCCGCCTGCGGAGTCTGGAAGCGGCCCAGCGCAGCGACGACGGCCCGGCGCGCCTTGGGGTGCGGCAGCTGGACGGCATCGGCAAGGCCCTGAAAGGCGCGGGTATTGCCGATCTGACCGAGCACGCGCGCAACCTCGGCCTGCACGCACCACAGCCGGTCTTCCAGCAGCGCACGGGCCAGCGCGTCATTGTTGGCGGTGGACGGCCGCTTGCCCAAGGCGTTGGCCGCTTGGATACGCGCGTGCGCGTGGGGAGCGCGGGCGAGCGCGGCGCGCAGCATCGGCTCGCCGAACGTCCACTCGACGGTGCCGAGCAGATCGCCGCGTGGGTCGGGCAGCACCATCGCGGGCGCCGCAGGAAGGTCGATGCGGAAAGAGTGGTGCTTGCGCTCGACGGCAAACGTACGGCGCACGGGCTCGCCCGACTCAGGCACGAACAGCACCTCCAGCGGGAACTGGAACAGTAGCGACTCCTTGACGTCCTGCGTCTGCTCGACGGTCAGCTGCCACTCGCGCGTTTCGCCATCCCATGAGCCACCGATCTTCAACTCCGGGTGGCCCTTGCCGTTCTCGACCCACTGCGAGAAGAACCGCCCCAGATCCACTCCGGTGAAGGCCTCCAGCGCCCGGCGCAGGTCCGGCGTCTCGACCATGCCGTCCGCAAAGGCCTGGACGTAGGCTCCCACGCCGCCAAAGAACGCCTGGTCGCCCAACAGTTTTCGCAGCATGTGCAGCACGGCGCCGCCCTTCTCGTACAGATGGGCGTCGAAAACGTCGATGGGCTCGCGCCAGCGGTTGGTCACGATGGTGCGCCGGTAGCGACCCGCATCCTCCCGCAAGTACCCGCGAATCGCTTGCAGCCGGGCGTAGTCGAATTCGTCCACCGTCTCGGTATGCTCGCGCCACAACTGCTCGAAATAGGTGGCAAAGCCCTCGTTGAGCCAGCCGTGCGCCCACGTGCGGCAGGTCACCAGATCGCCGAACCACTGGTGCGCGAGCTCGTGACTGACCAGCGGCTGCGAGCTGAAGTCCAGATGCGCGCGCTCGTCGTGCAGGGTCAGGTCGGTCTGGGTAGTCAGGCTCGCATTCTCCATGCCGCCGAACACGAACTCGCCCACCGCGACTTGACCGTACTTCTCGAACGGGAACTTCACGCCGACCAGACGCTCATACAGCGCGATCATCTCAGGCGTGCGGTCAAACGACCGGTGGCCGTCCGCCTCGCGCCCTGGCAGCACGTGGAAGCTGACCGGAACCGGCTCAGTCTGCTGGACGACTTCGACGAACGGACCCACCACCAGCGTCAGCAGGTACATGGGAATCGGCCGCTCGATCTGCCAGTCGAAGATGCGGGTTCCCGGGTCGGCGCCGCGGTAGATGTCCTTCAGCACGCCGTTGGACAGCGCGACCATGCCCTCGGACACGGTCGCCAGCACGTGCAGGCGCATCTTGTGGTTGGGGCTGTCGTGGCAGGGGAACCAGAAGCGCGAGTCCTCGTCCTGTCCCTGCGTCCAGGCGTGGGCGACGCGGTCGGGATGGTCGGCGTCGGGCAGGATGAAGTAGAAGCCGGCACGCGGCTCGCGGGTGTCGTAATCGACCGAGATCCGCAGCGCTTCTCCCCGCTTGGCCGTGCGACCCAGATCGATCCACAGGGTGCGTCCGTCGTGCTCCAGCGGCAGACGCTGGCCTGCGCCGTCGAAGGCGCGGGGCACATCGATGCCGTCGGCGTCCAGGCGAATGCGCCGCAGCTCGTCGCGCCGCACCACCCCTTCGTAGGTCGCGGTGCCGCGCACGTGTCTGCCCGGCACATCGACCTCGACCGTCAGCGTCAGGTCCTGCCAGTCGACCGGGACGTCGGGCGGAAACTGCTCTGGAGTATCTGCCGGGACGAACTCGTTGCGCCGCAAGGCCCGCATCGACGCCTGTTCGACCGACCGGACGCCTTGAAAACCGTATTCGCTGGGCATGGATACCTCAAGTGGCGGACAAACGCCGGCGGCAGGGCAACGCGGGACAGTCGATGCAGTTCACGGTAGGCAAAGGTCCGGGATCAGGCAAGGCCCCAGCGACGTCTCAGGGCCCACTCGAGGCCCATCAACGCGACCAGCCACAACAACACCTCTGGCCGACTCCACAAGTCCGTGTACACGCCGTCGGCGAAATCCAGGCCATCGCGCAGCCCCATCGGCACACCCTCAGCTGGCGCTCGGCCCTGCCAGACCTGCCCGCCCGACGCCTTGGCCAGACTGCGCAACAGCGCGTCGGAAGGCTGGATCAGCGACGCCTCACCGCTGGGCGGCAGGACCACGAGCGGCGCCGTCGCCTGTTCGACGCGGCCACCGATCAACGCCTCGACGACCAGACGATGGGGCCCCGGGGTCAGGTCGGAGATTTGCAGCGTTACGGCGCCGCGCACGTCGGTAGGTTCGGGCCACGGCTGCCTCGGAACGGCCGGGCCCGGCACCTGCGCCATGGGCTCGACAGCCACCTGCACCGTGACACCCGCAAGGGGTTCGCCCGCTGCACCGACCGCCGTCACTTGCAAGCGCACCGGTGTACCAAAGGGGACCGGGTCACCGGGCGCATCCACCCGCAGCGCATCGACTTCCGGGTCTCGCAGCAGCCACGCCATCAGCTGATCCAGCAGGCGATGGTACTCAGTGCGGCTGCGGTCGCGGGTCGTCTCTGCGGCGGTGGCGGGAAATGCCCAGGTCCACAGCGAGTCCGTTGCGACCACGGCACTGCGTCCTGAACCCGCCTCGCCCACGGCCACCAGCGGATGCCCGGCCGCGTCGGTGACCAGCACCAGACCCGTCTCGCCCGGCAGCAGCGCGGTGTTGCGGCCCTGAAAGGCGTTGCGCCCCCAAGCCTCTCGATTCGCCTCGGGATCTCCCGCCAGTCGGGCGACCGGATGCGTCTCTCCCGCCGGCGTCAGTCGCAGCGGCAGCGGACCGTCCAGATAGCCGGTATCGTCTCCCGTCAGCGGCTGCAAACGCAGGGGCAGCCAATCCGCCAACCCCGTCCCGTAGTAACCGCCACCGCTGAGCGCCTGCCGCCCGCCAAGGACCAGGAACGCGCCTCCGCCGGTCACATAGTTCCGCAGCTGCGGCAGGTACTGGTCGATCTGGAACGGCCCGAACGGAAAATCCTGAAAGATCAGCAGGTCGAAGCTGCTCAGCGACTCCTCGAAAATCTCGCGCGTGGGAAACGGAATCAGGGTGGTGTCGTCGGCCGAGACGTAGGCGCCCGAGCCTTGGCCCACCATGACGTAGAAGGACACCAAGTCGACCGCAGGGTTGCCGCGCAGGTGCGTGCGCAGGAAGCGGCTGTCCCACGAGGGGTGGCCGGCCAGATGCAGGACGCGGACCCGGTCGCGCACGACCCGCAGGCCTGCCCACGTGCGGTTGTTGGTCTCGGTCAGCTCGTCAGGCAGCGGGACGATCGAGGCCTCGAGGACGTGGGGCCCCACGTGCAACGGCTGGAATTCCAAGTCGATCGTGCGCCGTCCAGGTCCTGCGAGCGGCACCTGACGCGTGGCGACCGGCTTGCCGTTGTCGGACAGCACAAGCGCCAGACTGTCCGAACGCTCGGCATAGCCACTGATCTCGACGTCGACGGCGACGGGCATGAAGGTGCGCGTGAAGGCGAACGAACTGGCCCGAATCGCGGAAACCGCGAGATCGCGTGCGGGCTTGGGGTCGCCGACGAAGACGCTGTGGATCGGCACGCCCAGGTGCTCGACCAGGGCGTTCGACTCCTCATCCAGCGGGCTCTCGACCGCCGGGTTGCGCGCCCGCAACCGTCCCGTGTCCAGACCGTCGCTGATCAGAACCACGGCCGCCAAGTCGGTCAGCCGCCGCCGTTCGCCCAACTCCGCCAAAGCTGCAAGAAAATCGGTTGCCGCGCCGTCGGGGTTGGTTCTCGCCAACGCCTCCATGCCCGTGACCGGCTGCAGGTCGTCGGCCAGCGTGAACAACGACACCGAGTGCCCCGTCGTCAGCTGCTTGGCAGCCGCGCGCGCCCGCTCCCATCGGCGCTCACCGTTCGCACCGCGTGCCATCGACAGCGACCGGTCCACGACTACGGCCACCCGCCGCGCGACTGTGCGCGGACTCTGGCTCACCCACGTCGGCTGCAAGAGCACAAGCAGCAAGCTGACCAGCAGCAACGCCCGGAGTCCCAGCAACGTGTAACGCCGACGCGGCACCGACAGCTGGCGCAAGTTCAGCCACGCAAGTCCCAAGATGCCCAGCGCCAGCGCGATCACGGCAAGACGAGGCGCCCACGACCACCGCAGCGCCCACTCCAGGCGTCCCGTCGGGTCTGCAACGGCAAAGAGGCCGGCCCAGGCGATCATGGCGTCAGGGCTCCTCTTCCTCGGGGGCGGTGTGGGCGGACGGTACCTGAGTCCCCCGACGATAGCGCAACAGTTGCATCACGTGGGTGTGGTCATCCTTGTAGTCCAGACAAAGCGCGTACATCACCAGATTCACGCCCAGCCGAAACGCCTGCTCCCGCTGGTTCTCCCCCCCGGGCACCACGGTCAACGCAAATCCGCCGAACGGCAGCCGGGCAAACGCGCCAGCCAGGTCGTTGCGGGTGTACAGCACGGCAAAGTGAGCCCCGACGCGCAAGCCTTCGAGATCGTGGGAGTCTGCCCGACGGCCAACCGGGCGGTCCAGACGATAGAAGCTGCGAAAGACGACATGGCTGGGCGGAACCCGCTGCAGGGGCTGAGGAAAGATCCGCTGCAGCTCGCGACGCACGCCCGCGTCGAACGCCTGTGACGCTTCTGCCTTGCCGGTGTTGTCGATGATGAGTGTGCCGCCCGTCGACAGATGTTGGCGCAGGTGCACAACGGCTTCGGGGGTCAGCTTGCCTGGATTGCGGTCGCCGCCCCAGTACAGCAGCGGATACTGAAAGATCGTGGGGTCTTCCGGCCGCACACCGACCGGGTTCGGGGCGATGTCGATGCTGGTGCGCAGGCGAATCTCTTGCGCCCACGCCGTCAGTTCCGAACCTTGGTCCACGCCGCCGACCTTCAACCACGCGATCTTCAACGCGATGGCCTGCGCGTGCACCGTCGTTGTAGCAAACAGCAGCCCCAGCGCCGTGGCGGCGAACAACAGACGCCTGAGCATGAAAGGGCGAGCGAGCGGCATCCGGGATCCTGCAAGGCGAGGCACGGCAACAAGCGGCGCGCACGATAACAGCATCGCAACAAGTTGGGGAGTTTCACCCCGTGTGAGGTCGCACCGGATCCGCAGACGCAACGGCCGCGGTCGCGTTCAGCGCGCCCTCACCACCAGATCGTAACGCCACGCGCCCGGGCCAATGCGCACTTGGACGAGCCCCGCCTGTCGCACCCAACACGTCGCCAGCTGCCGACTCGCCGGTCGCAGCCCGGGCGGCGAGGCCGGCGTGTTCCCTTCCGTCGAAACGCACAAGGTCCCGTTCGGAGGGGTGACCTCGATCGGGGGTGCCGCCTCGGCTCGGGACAGCGTCGCAACCTCCACCAACGCATCTGCGGCGACAGGGAACGCGACCCAGTCTTGATCGACGCCGCACATGGTCAGGTCGGCCACCACCAGCGGGCGCGGACCGGGCGCAGGCAAGAGCACGGGGGCGGTCTCGGAATCTCCGACGCGGTCCAGCCGGTCGGGCTCGCACGCGGCGTCAGCGTCCGGCAGTGACACGCCGAACCGGCCGAATCCGTGCGAGTCCTGCTTCGGCGTCCACTGGGCGATCAGCAGGCCGGGACCGGACGCTGCGATCACCTGCCAGACCTCTGCGGTCGACAGCGTCACCTCGGCAGCGAGCGCGGGCATCGCGGTGGCGGGCACCAGGTCCTCAGGCAGATTCCCGTTCCAAGTCGTGAGCATCCCCTGCACCGCCCCGACCACCAGCGTCCAAGCGACGGTGGTCTCGCGCTCGGCGCTCCAGACGATTCGACGGGCGCGAGACAGGTCCGCGATCACGTCGAAGGCGCCGGGCAGCCACAGCCAAGCGTCGGTCGAGCGTGCAAAGGGATCCCCTTGCAGCACGGCCGGTTGTTCGCTTGCGACGCGAATGCGGAACGATGCCGGCCGGTCGCCCGTTTGTACCAACTGCAGTTCCGACTGGTCCCCGAAGCCCTTGCCGACGTCGGCGATCAACCCGCCGCCACGGTCAGACCAGACTTGCGTCGGCCTGCCGTCGCCCCCTACGGCCACCAGTTCGAGCGGACCCGCGTCAACCGTCACCTCGACCGTGGCATCGCCGCCAGACGCCTTCGGCAACAGGAACCGCCGCGACTCCCCGGCGCACAGCCGTCCCTCCGTCCAGGATTGCGTCAAGGTCACGGCGCTGTCCTCAACGGCCGGGTTGCAGCCGTCGTCGCCAAACACTGCCAACAGCGAGGCAGAGGTAGGGGCGGTCGCCGTCGAAACGACGTCCAGTACGCGGTCGACAGGGGACGGAGAAACGCCACACGGGCGTCCGTGGCTGTGTCCCTGGCACAGGGTGCCTTGGTCATCGCGCACCTCGAACTCGACCCGCGGCCAACCCTCCGGCGACTCCGAGCGTACCCACACCGCCCGACCCGCTGGCACCTGCAGCCGGGCCACATCGGCCTGTTGCGGACACTCGCGCCGCACGATTCGCAGGTTCGGCAGCAGCTCCACGGGCGACGCCGTCGTCGCCGGAATCGCGTCATCGGTGCAGCCGGGCCCGACGCCAACCAGCGCGTCGCTCTGCACCGGCCAAAGTGCCGATCCCCCGCACACGCCAAGCAGCGGGTCGTCCAAGTCACGGGCCAGCCACCCGACCGAGACCAAACCCGGCCCGAACCCTTCGGACACTCCAGGCACGGACAGCGTGCGGACGACCGCGCCGCGGCTGCCGTTCTGAGGATCCAGCGTCGGCACAAGGGTTTCCATGTGTTCGGCCCCGCTCCCAAGCGCCGCAGTGCGCACCTGCACGAAAGCCGGCGGACCGTTGCCGTCCAGGACCATCACCGACGCGGAAAGCGCTGTGACGGAGGTCACTTGCGCAGGCAGGTCGACCCGAAGCACCGGTGAGTCCAACAGGCATGGCACGGCCTCTCGAGCCCCGGTCCACTCGACCTCGAGCTCGTGTACCGCGACCGGCGCCTGCCAGTCGGGCGACGCCAGCCGCACAACTACCCGAGTGGACTTACGAATCACGGCATCATCGGGGCGGAACCGCAGAACATACCTACCCACGGCCACCGGCATCAGCTCAGCCTGGCCGACGAAAGCGGGGTCCAGCACGACTGGCATCCCAGCCAGATCCGTCGTGTCCGTGCGAACTTCTACGCGCAGCGTGCGCCCGGCGGCCAGCGGCAGATGCGCCCACTTCGGTGCGTCGATTCCGTGCGGCAACGGCGTGGGCACAACCTGCAACGTCCCGTCCGCGGTCCGCGAAATGCCGTCCGCGTCCGTCGCCTGCACCCGCACCTGCAGCACCGGCCCCGCGATCCGTGGCTTCCCTGCAGGACTGGGCCCCAGACGCAGCGCATCCGGCACCCACACCAACTGCGGTCCGGCAGAGGTCTCCAGCAGCGCAAGGCCCGCAGGCCCGGTGACCAATGTCCACGTCAGTGGTGCAGACGGCTCGCCCAGCACTGTCAGGGAATGTGTCCATGTCTCGCCGACATGCACTGCGTGATGTCCCACCGGCGCGACGCGAAAATCGCTTGGAGCCCCGCCGCACGCCACCGCCAGCGCACCGACCCACAACAGCGAGAGGAGTGCCCCGGCAGCAAAGACATGCCGTTCCTTTCGGGTGGCCCGCGAGACGGTAGAGGAATCCCCACAGTGGTGGCAGACTGTTGCGCTCGTTGCGTCACGGGCGAGTCGTCCGCCCCCTTTGGTCAGCCGAGCCATGCGTCTACCCCGAATGCCATCGCCAAGTGCAGTTCTGTCGCTCGCGCTCGTCGTGCTGCCGACGTTCGCCTTCTTGCTGGCGTCGTGCGGCAGGTCGCCCGCCCCGCCTCGCGAAGTCGCGACAGCCCCTGTGGCGGCCCAGGCGACCCCGGTCAAAGACCCGCTGCCGGATCTGGGGCTACCCCGTGAAGGCTATCTGGATGCGCGTCGCCTTCAACTGTGCGCGCGGAAATTTCAGGTGGCCGACGCGCGTGCCGAGGCCATGGCCATCGCGCTGCTGGCGAGAGATCCCACAGCGACGGAAGTGCCGCTCGATCCGACGGCGATCGTTGCCGCGGCCGACCCCGCGTTGCTGGACCGCTATCGCAAGGCGCATCAGCTGGCCGACGCCCACCCGTCGACGGCCCAGTGGCTGGCCTCCGAAGTCGAGGGCTGCGTGTACGACGCCCAAGCCGGTCTGGTGCCACGCGAGCTCGTCGACCGCTACGCCTTCACGTTTGCCGAGGTCGCCTGCCTGCAGCGCGAGATTCTGGGGCCTGACGGCAAGACCGACCCCCTCGCCCATGCCCACGCCGCCGCTCGGGTTTTTGCGCAACACGGCTTCGATGCAGCGGCATTCGCACGCTTGGGCTTGGTGTTGGCCCACTATCCGATCGCGCAGAAGGCGATGTTCGCTCGCAAGAACGCGCGCTGCGCCCCGAAAGCCCGACCGCCTGCCAACGCAACGCCCGATCGGAGGACTCCGTGACACAGACCCCTGAGGCCTCCCCCCACATATTTCAGGTCACGACCGGCCAGATTCAGGCCCCGGACGGCCTGTTGCTGCATCACGCCGAGTGGATCGCCGAGCGCGCAAAGGGCGGCGTGCTGATCGTCCATGGGTTTGCCGAACACTTGGGGCGGTATACGGAATTTGCCGAGTTTCTGGCCCGCTCTGGCTGGTCGGTGTTCGCGTACGACGCGCGCGGTCACGGCCGCAGCGCGGGTGTGCGGGCCTATGTCGATCGTTTCGACGAGTACCTGGCCGATCTGGCGACGGTGATGCCGTTTGCGACAGCTCGGCTGGGCGGCCGGCCGTTCCTGTTCGGCCACTCGATGGGCGGCTTGATCGCGCTGCACGCCGCCGGAGACGCGCCCGACACCATCCGGGGCCTGATCGTGTCCAACCCCGCGACCCGCAACAAGATGCAAATCCCGCCGTGGAAGGCCGCCGCAGCCAAGGTCGCCGCGAAGCTGCACCCGACGCTCGCGCTGCCGACCGGCCTGTCCGGTGCGATGGTCAGTCGCGACCCCGTCGAGGCCAAGGCCTACGATACCGACCCGCTGAACATCAAGCAGGCCACCGCCCGCTGGTACGTCGAGTATCTGGCGTGTCAGGAGCGGCTGGAGAAGCGCGTGGGCGACGTGGGCAAGGTGCCGATGCTCGCCGTGCTGGGGACGGGAGACGGCGTGATCGACTCGGCCTTCACGCGGTCGCTGCTGGGCGGCATCCGCGGCGTGGACCACACCGTTCGCAACTATCCGGACTTCCTGCACGAACTGTTGCATGAGCCCCTCGCCGACCGCGAGCGGGTGTTTGCCGACGTGCTGGCCTGGCTCGACTCGCACTCTGCCTGAGGCTACTGACTTGCAAAGCGAATTTGGCCGATACCGCCTGATCCGCCACCTCGCCACCGGCGGGATGGGCGAGGTCTATCTGGCGGAAGCCAAGGGTGCCGCCGGATTCGCCAAGAAAGTCGTGATCAAGACCGTGCGGTCAGAGCTCTCGGCGGACCCGGAGCTGGTGCGCCAGTTTGTCGCTGAGGGCCGACTGCTCGAGGCGCTGGACCATCCCAACATCGCGCAGATCCTTGATCTCGGGCTGGTCGACGGCACGTACTTCCTCGCGATCGAGATGGTCGAGGGCTTTGACCTGCGCGCCCTGCAGAAGGCCCTGCCCGAGTTGCAACCCGGCGTGCCCCCGCGCATGTCCGAGGTCGCCACGCTGTACTTGATCGCCTGTGTGGGTCGGGCGCTGCACCACGCCGCGAGTCGCCGCGGCCCTGACGGCAGGCCGCTGTCGATCGTGCACCACGACGTAACGCCCTCGAACGTGATGGTGCGCCGCGATGGCCACGTCAAGCTCGTGGATTTCGGGGTGGCGCGGTCGGCGCTGCTGAATCGCCTTTCCGCAGGGGCGCTTCGGGGCAAGCTGCCCTACCTGAGCCCCGAGCACGCGCGTCAGCTGACCGTCGATGCTCGCGCCGACCTGTTCGCGCTGGGACTGGTGGCTTGGGAGATGCTGACGGGCGAACGCGTGCTCGAGGTCGGCGACCCCGACTCGCTGGAGCAGGCGTACGCGCAGCTGCCCGCCAAGGTCGAAGCGCTTCGTTTGAGCGGACTTGCAAGTCCGGAGACCGTCGAGCTGATCGCCGACATGACGCGAGTCGAGATCGACCTTCGCTGCGCGGACGCCGAAGAAGTAGCGCAGCGTGCCGACCGACGGCTGATCGCGTTGGACGAAGCCTCGCCGGCACGAACCTTGGCGCAGGAGCTCGACCCTGCATTCCGGACGTTGGAGGCCCGCGCGCAGAGCTTCGACCAGCTGCTGGCCCAAACCCTCGGCTTTCAGGGCATGCCCATGCGGCCGCCGATGGAGGGCACCGTCAGCCTGCCCGGCCTCGAGGTCGTCAACATCGCCGCCTCCAGCGCCCGCGACGAGCCGTCGGCCGCCCCTATGCGCCGCCGCGGTCGCAAGCGCTTGGCCACCGCCGCGCTGATCGCGCTCGCGCTTGCCGGTGGACTTGGCTGGTGGTTCGGCGCCCGCAGAAGCCCAGAGCCAGCCCCCCTTTCCGTGACCACCGCCGGGGCGAAGACCGCCCGCTCAGGCTCCGTCGGCGCCGGGGCTGCCTCCTCCCGTGTCGCAGTGGTGCCCCCGACGCGCGTTGGCCCGGTCCAGACACCGTCAGCTGGAAACTCCCGCCCCAACGCCAACTTGCGTGTCGCGGTCGGCCTGCCGGACGAGGCTACCGCGGCCGCTGTCGGCGCCGACGACCGATCCGGGGTGCGCAAGGGACGCGAGCGACAGGCCGGCGACGCGACCATCAAGTTCCGGGTCCTGCCTGCGAATTGTATCGTGACGGTCGACGGTGAGCGCTACCAACCCGGCCGCGACAACCGCTACGAGATCCCGGTGCGCGCGGGCGTGCCTCACCGCGTGCGGGTGACGGACCCCTCCAGCCATGAGGTCCGGGAGGTCGACGTCCCGGGGCTGGAGCGCGGGGCGGAGCGCAGCCTGCAGGCCTTCATGTTTGGCACGGAATTCCGCCAGCCTTGACGTGTCGGGATTCGCCGATCTGCACCCACCGCCCGCAGGTCGGGGTTCACAGCCCGAAGCGGAGCAGGTAAGGTGCGCCGCCATGCACGCGACCCGCACCCTTACCTCTGCCGCCTTCGCCGACCGCTACACGCTGCCGAAGTACCGCCTGCGCGTCACCGGCGGCCCGAATGCTGGGCTTGAGCGTGTCTTCGATCGGCGGTTGGTCTACATCGGCTCGGCTCCTGACAACGATCTGGTGCTCGACGATGCCTCGGTGTCGCGCAACCACCTGAAGATCGAGGGAGAACGCACCGGCTATCGCATTCGCGACCTCGAGTCCAAGAATGGCACGTGGTTCGCCGGCGCCCGTCTGTGCGAGGCCATTCTGGGGCCGCACGCCACCTTGCGTCTGGGGCAGACCGAGCTCTCGTTCGACCAGCTGCCTGAGCTGCACGAGGTAGCGCTCGCGCTCGATCCCCAGTTTGGGGCGCTGCAGGGTCAGTCGTCTGAAATGCGCGAGATCTTTGCGCTTCTGGCCCGCGCCGCGCCGTCCGACAGCACCATGCTGGTCGAGGGCGAGTCCGGCACCGGCAAGGAACTGGTGGCGGAGGCCATCCACGGACACTCGCGTCGCGCCCAAGGGCCGTTCGTCATCTTCGACTGCTCAGCCGTGCAGCGGGAACTTGTGGAGAGTGAGCTGTTTGGCCACATCCGCGGTGCCTTCACGGGAGCCGTGGCCACCCGCAAGGGCGCGCTGGCCGAAGCCCACGGCGGCACCCTGTTTCTGGATGAAATCGGCGAGCTGGACCTGGATCTGCAGCCCAAGCTTCTGCGAGCGCTGGAGAAGCGCGAGATCAAGCCCGTGGGCTCGAACGAACGCGTCGCCGTGGACGTCCGCATCGTGGCCGCTACCAACCGCGATCTGGCCCAGATGGTGCGAGAGGGAACGTTCCGCGAGGACCTCTACTACCGACTGGCTGTCATCCGCGTGAACCTGCCGCCGCTGCGCCGCCGCAGTGCCGACATCCCCCTGCTGGTCAACCACTTCCTGGCAGAGCTGCAGTCCCGCAACCCCCGTGCGGGCGTACTGAGCGTGTCGTTTGAGACGATGCGGCAGCTGCAGGCCTATCCCTGGCCCGGCAACGTGCGCGAGCTGCGCAACCACATCGAGCGGGCGGCCGTGCTGTCGGACGGCAAGGAGCTGCAGGTGCACCTCGACGCCGGGCTGAGCCTGCCGGGCCGGGAACCCCGCGGACAGGGTCTGGACGTGGACTACGACCTGCCGTTCAAGGACGCCAAGGCGCGGTTGGTGGACGCTTTCGAGCGCGCGTACTGGCAGAGAGCGCTCGACGCTCACCAATGGAACATCTCAGCGGCGGCGCGGGCGACGGGCTTGCACCGCAAATCGCTCGAGTACTTGATCAAGAAGCTCGATCTGCAGCGCCCGGACGATGCGTAGCGGTCCGTCAACCACTGGCCAGGGAACGCCGTAAGGTCGGCCGCTTGGGGCATGTAATCCCCAGCCAACTGACGCAAGATCGCGTGCGGCCTACAAAAAAAATTGCCAAGCGATCGAGATCCGCTAGTCTGAACCTGTCGGTTGGCTCCCTTTGCTCGGGGGCCTTTGGACCGGCTTGCGTCCTTCGACGCGTTGGAGTTGCCCGTGAGCAAGACCAAGACCACGGTCGAGGTCCGCACCAAGGTAGAGGCCGATGTGGCCCTGCGCACTGCGGATCTGACCGCCCAGGAGGAACAGGTGCTGCGGATGCGTTACGGCATCGCCATCGACCCCTCTGCTCCCCTCGAGATGCGCGGCGAGGATCATGCTGACGCCCGCTCCCAGCTCGAGGCCATGACCCGTCGCGCACTCGCCGCCGTCCAAGCCGAGGTCGATACGGCCCGTCGCGACGCGATCATCGAGCGATTGCGCCGCATGTGACCGCCCCCGACCCGGGGCCGCGAGGTTCGGTTGACTTTCGCCGCCACCCGCACCTCTCCCTGCTGGCCCTGGTTTCCCCCTCGGGACGACACCACGACCATCCTTGACTACTGGCCGTCGAAGGGGCATCCTTTCGCGCCCGTTTGGCCGTTCGACCCGTGGAGTTCCCCATGTCTTCCCCTACCCACAGCACCGACCGTATCCGCAAGGCCAAGAAGACCTCTGCCGGTCAGGGCCGCAAGCGTGAACAGGCCCGCGCCCAGCGCATCCAGTCCGAGAAGAAGCTCGAGGCTGCTCTGGGTGAGAAGGTCAGCCTGCCCACGATTCGCTGATTCCGCCGACCAGGTACAGGGTGTGCTCGGACTTGCGCTTTCCGCTCGTCGGCGCCCTCTAGCTGTCGTCGCGCTCATGGGCGTGCTCGTCGTCGCCGCGATCTCCTGCGACGGTCTGCAGCGCGCCAGTCGTCCTGACGGTCCCCTGTCACCTCTGCAGCCGCTGCTGGCCGCGCTGGGTCTCGTGCCTGGCGTTCCTGATCTGCCTGCCGACTGGACCTTCGAACGCGACCAAGTGCCGCAGTCGCCGGCCCTGCTTGCCGTTGACGCGCCGCTGGGCGAACTCCCCGCACCGTTCCGCCAGCCCGATGCTTTGAAGGCGTGGGAGCTGCAGCGGGAGGGGCGCATGTCCGAGGCCGCCCCCTTGGCCGAGCAGGCGTGGAAGGCGTTGTCCGCCAACCCTGAACTGGCGGAAGAGCGCGTCACGTTTGCGTTTTTCCTCGCCGCCGTCCGTCAGGCGCAGGGCAACAAGACCGGCGCCATCGAGGCCGCACGTGTAGCCACGGCCCATCCCTCGCTGGGGCCCAATGCGGTTCGCTGGCTTGCCGCACGCGCCGACGACCAAGGGCTGCCTTCGCTGGTGCTTTCGATTGCCTATGGCCGCGACGAACCGGGGATCCGCCTGCTTCGCGTCCGCGCCCTGCGCCGCACGGGTAGCCCAGCCGCGGCTTGGAGCGAACTCGAAACATTGCCTACAGAAACAGGCAGTTCTCTGTGGCGGCGGGCGCAGGTCGAGCGGATGCGCACGCTGATCTCCCGCGGCCGCGAAGACGAGGGCATCGCCATCGCCCGTTCGCTCGTGACCCAGTCGGTCAAGACGTCGCAGGCGGAGGAAGCGGTCGACCTGCTGATCGGCTCGACCGACCAGACGTGGAAGGACCGCCTGAAGCGCCGCCCCCAGGATGGTCCTGCCGTGCTGGAGGCCCTGGTCTACACCGCGCAGCGCCGACGCTATGCGCGTGCGACGCCTGCCCTGACGGCGCTTGCCGACACGCCGGGGGTCTCGCTGGCGGTGCAGTGCCACGCGCGCTCGTGGGCTGCACGCACCTGGGATCGCAAACCTGCATTCGACAAGGCTCTTGCCCTCTACGACACCATGCCGCCCGCCTGCGACAGCGACCCCGAAGTGCGCGCGCTGCAAGTCGAAGACGGGGGGCTCGACGCGGGCGACCTGGCCTTCCGCATGGGTCGCGCGCTGTTGTTGTCGGGCAATCCGGAGGGCAAGGCCCACCTCGAGCGGGCGCTGGAGCAGGGACTGACTGGTCTGGACAGCGATGACGCCCACACCGTGCTGGACATGGGGAAGACGAACCCCGAAGCCGGGATGCTGCTCGCCAGATTTGGCCCCATCGCCGCCCGCGACTACGCCGAAAAGGACATCTTCGACGTCACGGTTTGGCTGATCGCCATGGACCATCTGGTCAGCTCGCGGTGGACCGAGGCGCTGACCCTGCTGGACCGTCTGGCGCAGGTGCGCGACAGCGACCCGCCCCCGTCCGACACCCGCGGCGAGTCGACCGCGCGCTTCGACGACCGTGACTGGGCCCGCGGCCGCGCCGACTACTTCGCCGGCCGCGCGCTCGAGGCGATGGGACGGCGCGAAGAGGCCCGCAAGCGCTGGCTTCGGGTGGTGCAGCGCCATCCCCTCACGTACTTTGCTGCCCAGTCGTACGCGTGGATCGATGCCGCCGGTGGGCAGACCGAGATGGCTGCTTTGCAGGCCGTGGTCGCGCCCAAGTCGGGCGAGCCGACGGGACCCGTTCTGGACGCGCAGCTTCTCGCAAAGCAAGGCGTGCAACGGGCCCGCTTGCTGGGCCAGCTGGGCTGGAACGAAGAAGCCGGCGACGAACTGGACACTTTGGGTCTGGGGCGAGTCACAGGGCCCGAAGTGCGCTGGGCGACGGGCGATCCCGGCGGGCTGTGGACGCGGGCAGCACTGGACGACGAAGCCGGTCGCTGGGTGTCCTCCCACTTGATGGGCCGCGATACGCTGCGACGCTATTCGCTGACCTACCCGCACGACGGCAACCGTCAGGCGTGGAAGATCTCGTATCCACGGGCCTTTCGCTCGCTGATGGACGGCGCCGCGCGGGAGTTCGGCCTGCACCCGTCGATTGTGTACGCGATCGCCCGCGCCGAGAGCGGCTTCAACCCGCGGGTCGAGTCGAACGCCGCCGCCATCGGCCTGCTGCAGCTGATCCTGCCAACCGCCAAGGAGATGGCCAAGCCCCTGGGCCTTGTGGCCGATGCCCAGACCCTGCGCCAGCCTGCGGTCAACGTGCGCTTGGGCGCGCGCTACCTCAAGCGACTGCTCGACCGCTTCGAGCGCGAGGCGCAGATGGCGGCCGGCTACAACGCGGGCGGCGGTGCGGTGGGGCGCTGGCGCAAGGTGCGCGGCCAGTGGCCGTTGGACCTGTACGTCGAGGCGATTCCCTTCCGCGAAACGCGTGACTACGCCAAGCGCGTGCTCTCGAACATCGCCGCCTATCGCAACTTGTACGACGGCACGCCCCTGCACATGTTTGGCCTGACACAGAAGCCCGTGCCGACGTCTGAAGAGCCGCCGACCGAGCCCGCCTCATCCGCTGTCGAGGAAGTCCCGGCCGCTGCGCCGACGCCAGAAGCAGTCGACGTGGCTCCCGCCGACGGCAAGCCGGCCGCGCCCGCGCCAGCTGCCGCGCCCCCGGTCGGCAAGGGAAAGGCGGCGACCAAACCCGCGGCACCATCCAAGCCGACCGCCAAGCCTGAGCCCGTTGCAAAGGGCAAGGCTGCGACAAAGGCGACGGCCAAGGCTGCGTCGGTCAAGGGGAAGTCTCACGCGTCTGGCCGTGCGGCCGTCCATGCCCCCGCCAAGAGCGGCAAGGCCGTCACAAAGGCACGACCCGCCACCAAGGCCAAGGCGGCCCGCCCCAAGACCACCAAGCGACGCCACCCGGCCAAGTGACAGTGAGCGGAACCCGCGTCTTCTCGCGGATGATCCGGCCCACGGTTTGACGCAGCGCGCTGGTTCGGGCTGAATCGTCTCCGCTCTTCAGGCGTCGAAACCGGTGTCGCCAGCCGCTGGGGCTGGGACCGCAACTTCGGTGCCGTGCGGGGCACCGTCGCGACAAGCCCGCGCAGGATCGCAAGGCGTGAAAGCCCTTCGCACTCCAACACCTTCAGCCAATCCGCCGCCACCGGTGTTCCGGCCCGGTCGGCTGCCGCCGCACGTTCGCGCCCAGATCGAACCCGTGCTGGCGGTGGTCGGCCACGCCCGCCGTCGCTTGTGGCTGCAGCGCACGTTCGCGCGTCTGACGTCGGGACTGGCGGTGCCGCTGGCTGCGTTGGGTGCTTGGACGCTGACCGCGCGGCTGGGAGCGGTGCAGGCGGACGGCGACATCTGGGTGTGGTCGGGGTTTGCGCTGTTGTCGCTGATCGTCCTGTTTGTCGCTCACTTGGGACGTCCGACGTGGCTGCAGGCTGCGCGGAGGACCGACCGCGCCGCCCATGGTCAGGACCGTCTGACGACCGCGCTGTGGCTCGCGCACGAGCACCGTTCTGACGGGTGGGCACTGGCACAAGCCGCTGCCGCCACTCGCTTTTCGGCACAAGTTGATGTCCCTGCGCTGTTTCCCTGGCGACGCCCGGCTGCCTGGCCATGGACACTGGCTGCGCTGCTGGTCTTTGCCGCGGGCATGTGGACCCCGCTGCCGTGGGACGCGCGCGCGCGGTGGCTGGGACCGCAGCCCGCGCAAGCCGTCGACGTGCGACTGCCAACGCTGCCGGTCGGGTTTGCGACTGCTGCGGACTTGTTGGGCAAGGACATGGTCTCGCTGCTGGGCGCGGACATCCAACTGCTGGCGGAGGTCGAGGCGCAGGTCGAGGACGCCGACACCAAGGAGTGGCTGCGTCAAGTACGCGAGGTCGCCGAAGGCGTGGCCGACGGTCGGTTGGACAAACGGCAGGCGCTCGACAAGCTTGCAGAACTGGAAGCGAATCGACCGGACAAGCCTGTCGACCCAGCCGCAACCGATTCGACCCAGACGCCGGACAATCCGAGCGGCGAGACGGCCGATACGGCGCAGCAGCGCAAGGACCAAGCGGTGCGCAACGCGGTTCTGGAAGCGGCAGCTGCGGCAGGCAAGGAATTGCCGAACGAGCAAGATCGCAAGGCCGTCGAGAAGGCGGTGAAGGAGCAGGATCTGGACGCCCTGGCGAAGCTGGCCGAGAAGCTGGCGGATCGCGACTGGTCGGACGCCGAGGTTGAGAAGTGGATGAAGACGCTGGAGAAATTCGCCGACAAGCTGAAGGACCGCAAAATCCCCGAGTCGATGAAGAAGCTGGCGGATCAGGTGGACAGGCTGCAGAAGAAGCGCGCGGCCCAAGGCGGCCTCGGCAAGGCGGATCAGGAGCGACTGAAGCAGGCCCGCCACGATCTGGAGCAGCTCAAGCGCGACAACGGCGATGCGCTGGCGGCCGAACATGAGGTCGAACGGCTGGAGCGGGGCGCGCGGGCGGCGGCCGACGAGCTGCGACGCCAGCAAGAGCAAAGTCGGCTGGGACAGAAGGGCGGCGACAAGGCTGAGCGCGACAAGAAGGCGGCGGAAGAGGCCAAGGCGCGGGCGGCGGCAACCAAGGCGCAGGCACGTGTCGCGGCCGAAGAGCTGCGGCGTGAGAGTCAGGACCAGCAAGGCCGACAGGCACAGCGAATCGGAGAGGCACGGCTCAAGGAGATTCGCGAAGCCCTTGAACGTGCTGGCGAATCGGATGATTCCCGACGCGAATTCGAGCGCAAGGCCCGCGCCGAGCAGCCCGGCGAAGGCGACAAGAGCGACAAGGGCGAAGGCGGCAACAAGTCCCGCCTGACCAAGCGCGAGCCCGGCAAGCCCGCCGCCCCCCAGCCCCCGGGCAGTGAGAAGGGCGAGGACGGCAAGGACAAGGGCATGCAGCTCGGCAAGGGCAAGCTCGAGGGCAAGAGTCGTATCGAGCTGCTGCGCGAGGGCTACGAGCAGAAGGGCCAAGCCGACGACGGAGAACCCGAGGAGTCGTCCAAGGTTGCCGACAGTCCCGGCACCGGACGCGGCGACGATCGCGAAGATCCCACCCAAGATCGCATCGCCGGCGGCAAGCGCGAGAAGCTGACCGGCCAGAAGAACGACGGCCCCGACGTCAAGCAGACGTTTGTCGACGCCGCGCGAAAGGGGTTCTCGCAGCAGGGCTGGCGCGACGTCTACGTCGAGTACAGCGAAGTCGCCGAACAGATGCTGGATGCTGAAGAATTGCCCCCGGGTCGCCGTGCCACCGTTCGCCGCTACTTCGAGTTGATCCGCCCCCGGACGACTGCCCCCGCCCCCTGAACCCAACGCAGGAATCCGGCCGCTTTTCGGCCACATCGCAGAGGCCACGCCATGACCGCCATGACCCCGCTCGTCACCAAGGACCCGACTGCCCAGGACATCGACCAAGGGGTCGCCTGGATTACCGAACGCTTGGACGCGCTCAAACTCGAGCTGGGCCGCGTGATGGTGGGTCAGGAAGACGTCATCGAGGGCGTGTTGCTGGGCCTGCTGGGCGGTGGCCACATCCTGCTGGAAGGCGTGCCGGGGCTCGGAAAGACGCTGCTGGTGCGAACCCTTGCGTCTGCCCTGAGTCTGGATTTTTCGCGCGTGCAGTTCACCCCCGACCTGATGCCCAGCGACATCGTGGGCGCCCAGGTGCTGATGGACGACAAGCAGGGCGGCCGCGCCTTCACGTTCCAGAAGGGGCCGGTCTTCACGAACATCCTGCTGGCCGACGAGATCAACCGCGCCACGCCCAAGGTGCAGTCGGCGCTGCTCGAGGCGATGCAGGAGCGCTCGGTCACCGTCGGCCGGCAGACGTGGCAGCTGACGGCGCCGTTCTTCGTGATGGCGACGCAGAACCCGCTGGAGATGGAGGGGACGTACCCGTTGCCGGAGGCGCAGTTGGACCGCTTCATGTTCAAGCTGCTGGTGCCGTTTCCGACCGAAGCGCAGCTGCGCGAGATCGTGTCCCGCACCATCAAGGCCGAGCAGGTGACGCTGCACGCTGTGATGAAGGCAGAAGAGATTTTGGAGATCCATCGGTTTGCGCTCGAGTGCCCGGTATCTCCCGACGTCATCGATTACGCCGTTCGGCTAGTGTCCGGGTCGCACGGCACACTGGGACCGGCCAAGCAATACCTGCGCAGCGGCGCAAGTCCGCGTGCGGTGCAAGCGCTGGTGTTGGGTTCCAAGCTGCGAGCCTTGACACAGGGCCGCTACAACGCCTCGGTCGACGACGTGCGCGCGCTGGCCTTGCCCGTGCTGCGCCACCGACTGCTGCTGAATTTCGACGCAGAGGCCGACGGCGTGCGCACCGACCACGTGATCGCCCAGATGCTGAAGGAATTGGACAAGAAGTAGCAGGGAGTTCGCCTTGGCCGACGGTTTCCCCCGCAAGATCCGCGACGACCTGTTCGACGCAGCCTTCCTTGGCCGCGTCGAGCAGCTGGCGTTGTTGTCTCGCCGCATCGCCACCTCGGGCCAGCGGGCGATGCGGCGTTCGCGCAAGATCGGCAGCGGCATCGAGTTCGCCGACCACCGCGAGTACGCCCCCGGCGACGACCCCCGGGCCATCGACTGGCTGCTGTATGCCCGCACCGAGCGTCTGCAACTGCGCCTGTACGAAGAGGAAGAGGACCTGAGTGTCTACTTCCTGCTCGATCGCTCGACTTCGGTGACCATGGCGGCCGACGGACAGCAGAGCCTGTTCGACCGGTCACTGCAGGTCACCGCGGCGCTGTCGTACATTTCGCTGTCGAACCTGGATCGCGTGTCGGTGGTGCCGTTCAGCGAGGGCATCGAGGCTCCGATGCGACCCCTGCGCGGGCGCAGCCAGTTCTTCCGCATCCTGCGGGTGCTGTCTGACGTCAAGCAGGGCGGTCGCACCGAAATCCATCGCTCGGTCGAGGCCTTTGCCCGACACCAGCCCCGCCGCGGTCTGGTGGTGCTGCTCAGCGACTTCTACGACCCAGCGGGCTTGGGCGACAGCCTGCGCTACCTCGCCTTTCGCGGCTACGAGCCGATGGTGCTGCATCTGGTCGATCGGTCCCTGCTCGACGCGCCGGTCCTCGGCGATCTGGCGCTGGTCGATTGCGAGACGGGCGACGTGCGCGAGCTGTGCCTGACGCCCTCGCTGATGGAGAATTACCGCAAGGCATTCGACGGGTTCACGGGCGAGATCGAGCGCGCGTCGCGTGAAGCCGGCGCTCGCTGCCTGCAGGTCGATCTGGCGCTGCCGTTTGACGAGGTCGTGATGAAGGTCTTCCGCGCGGGAGGGTTCCTGGCGTGACGGGCTTGCTGACCACCGTGCGCGAGGCCCTGATCCTCGCAGGCCTCATCGGCCTGGCGCTTGCGCTGCTGTACCTGCTGCGTCCCCGGCGGCGGCGCGTCGAAGTGCCGTTCGGCGCCTTGTGGCAGCGGGTGCTCGCGCAGTCCGAGTCGCGCGCGGTGGGCAAGCACTGGCGGCGCCTGTTGTCGCTGCTGCTGATGGCCGCGATCGCAGGGCTGCTGGTCACCGCGTTGGCCGACCCGTTGCTGACGCGGGCGGTGGGTGCCGTGACGGCAGGTTCTTCCTATACCGTCTTGATTCTGGACACTTCTGCCTCCATGGGGACGCGCGACGGGCGCGGTGGCCGGTTGGGACCCAAGGTCGCCGGCACTCGGCTGGACGAGGCCTTGGGTGCTGTGGCCGAACTGGTGGGCAAGGCGCCGTCGAGCGACCGCTTCCTGCTGTTGTCGGCGACGGGCCATGTGCAGGTGCGATCGGGCTGGGGCGCGCCACGTCCGACGCTGCTGCGGGCGCTGGACGACGTGAGAACTTCGTCGGGCGGTTTGGACCTGCAGAGGGCGCTCGCGGCGGCCGATCAGGCATTGGCGGGGCGACCGAGGACCCGCACCGTTCTGATCACCGACGGCGGACCGGCGCTCGTGGCCCCAGCCAAGTGGCCGTCCACGCTGCAGGTTCTTCGCGTGGGTCCGTCGCGCGGCCGCACCGGCACAAAGGTCGAGCCTGCGCTGCTGCCTCAGGGTTTGGACAACCTGGCCGTCGCTGACGTGCGCGTCCGACCTGCCGCCGGCGACCCCGGGCGAGGCACGGTCACCGTCACGCTGCGCAACGACGCGCGTCGTCCGGTGCAGGCGCGCCTGTCGATCGCGGCATCCGACCGCGCCCAGGATGCCCAGCAATTCGGTCAGGATGCGGCCCTGCGGCGCGTCACGACCCTGACGGTGCTACCTGGGACCAGCCGACACGTGCTCGAGGACGTCGACCTGTCGGCAGCGCGTCTGGCGGTACGGATCGCTCCGGAGCCGCCTCCCCCCGGCAAGGCCCCGGAATTCGTCGATCTGGCCCCGTACGACGACTGGGGCTTCGCCGTACTGGCAGAGCGGCATGAGCTGCACGTGCTCTTGGTCACCGAAGGAAACCTGTTTCTGGAAGCGGCGTTGTTGGCGTCTGACCGGGTGCGCCTGCACGCAATCCTGCCGTCGGCCTACAAGCCCGAAACCTATGCCTGGAAGGCGCGCGTTCGCCACGGCATCGACGTCGTGGTGCTGGACCAACTGGCGCAGCCGCTGCCCGACGGCATGCCCGGTCTGCGCCTACTGCTGCGTTCGGAAGATCCCAAGGCGCGCTATGCCCAAGCGCCCGAGGTCGTCGTTCGCGCCGCGGACCACGCACTGATGCGAGGCGTCAGCTTTCAGGACACGAATTTCGATCAAATTCGAGTGCTTGCACCGCAGCCCGGCGATGTGGTGCTCGCGGCGGCGTTGCCGTCGGCCCCGGTCATGGTGGCGCGGACGGCCCCGGTGCGAACCGTCGAGTGGGGATTGGACCTGCTCGAGACGGACTTGGGCGGACGATTCGCCATGCCCATCCTGATGGACGACGCCGTCGCTTGGCTGGCGGGTGAAGAGGAGCCGCTGCTTGCGCCGCTTGAGCTGGGCCGGCCGTGGGCGATCGAGGCTGCGGGCGTAGGTCCTGGCTGGAAGCACTTGGAACCCGGCCAGAAAGAGCCCAAGCCCGCGCGAACCTCTGCCGGCCAACTGCTCGCCGCCAGCGAGACGCACGGCGTGCAGGTGTGGCTGTCGCCCGACGGCCGGGAAGTGGCGCGCGCGACCGTACTGCCGCCCGCCGAAGGTCCGGCTGAGATCAAGGTGCTGGGACGCGCCCCGCCTGGCGTCGATGCGTCCGAAGGGTCCGACCCGACTCCCCCCAAGCCCCGCTGGACGTGGCTGTTGCTCGCCGCGACCGTGGTCCTTGCCGCCGAGTTCGGTCTTTACCTGCGCAGGAGGACCGTATGACGCGGTGGTTCTCCTCTCGTTCCGCGGGGTTGTATGCGGGTGCTCTGGCATCATTGGCCGCCGCGATCACGGCCGCCTATTGGGTGCCGTCGGAGCTGACGCACCTCGAGGCGTTGGGCATCTCTTTCGCCCACCCGCGCTGGCTTTGGCTCGCCGCACTTGCGCTCGGGCTGCCGCTGTTGGCTCCGTTCGGCCTGACCGACCTGCCCAAGGCCCAGCGTGCGCTGCAGGTGCTGGTCCGCGCGGCTCTGGTGGTGTTGCTGGCCGTCGCCGCCGCCGGTCCCCGGTCGCTGCAAGAGGTTCCGCGCCGCGTTCAGATCCTTCATCTGGTTGATCGGTCCGAGTCGGTGCCCGACGAATTGCTGGCCGCCGCTGCCGCCTCCGCACGCAACACGAACCAGCAAGTCCTCAAGATCGAAGCGGATCAATCGCCAATCGACGCAGCGGACGAAGAGCGTCTGCCCCCCGTGACGGTGGTTGCCTTTGACGGAGAGGCCGAGCGCCTGCCTTGGCCGCCGACCGACACCGATGCCGAGGCGGGCGATGCCGTTCCGCCCCCCGTGATCGCCCGCCATCCCGCCACCGGCCGCGAGACCGACCTCGCCGGGGCGCTGAACGTGGCGCTGGGCCTGTTGGACGGCCAGAGCGTGCCCCACATCGTGATCTGGAGCGACGGCATCGAGACGCGCGGCGACGCAAGTGAGCTCGTCGAGACGCTGAGAGCTGCCGGCGTGCACGTCCACACCCCGGCACTGCCGCCGATGCCGGTGCAGGCAGAGTTCCTGATCGAGCGATTCGACCTGCCGCCGGTAGTGCGCGCCAACGTACCGTTTCCAGTGGCCATTTCCGTACAGTCGAGTGCGATCGCCCGGGTGTCCTGCCGCGTCAAGGCGCCCGGTCAGGACCTGCCACCCGTCATCGCGCAGGTTCAGGCTGGGGCAACACGCGTCGAGCTGGGCCAGCTGCGGCTGAAGGAAGGCGGCACGGCAGAGCTGAGTGCGATGTGTGATCTCGTCGACGGCGCGGACCGCTTCGCCGCCAACAACCACCTGCGCGCACGCGTGATCGTGCGCGCGCGCCCAAAGATTTTGTACGTCGAGGGCGTGGCCACTCAAGCGCAGCAACTTGCGCGAGCCTTGGGTGACGACTACGAGGTCGACGTCCGCGGCGGCGACGGCCTGCCACGCAACCTGCTGGCCTTGAAGCAGTTTCAGGCGATCATCCTGTCGGACGTGCCGCGCGTGACGCCGGCCGGCGTGCAGCTGCTCAGTGACAGCGACATGCGCAACCTGCACGCGTATGCGCAACAGGGCGGAGGACTGTTGGTCATCGGCGGAGAAAACAGCCTTGGTTCGGGTGGTTACCAGAACACCTATCTCGACAAGCATGTGCTGCCAGTGCAAATGGACATCGAGAGCTCAGTCGAGAACCCCACGATCGCCCTGATGCTGCTGATCGACCGGTCCGGCTCGATGTCGGGCAGCAAGATGGAGCTGGCCAAGGAAGCCGCCCGTGCCACCGCCGAGGCCATGGCCCGGGAAGACCGCATTGGCGTCGTCGCCTTCGACAGCGAGGCCCGCACCGCCGTCCGGCTGCAGCGCGCCGGCAATCGCTACCGCATCGCGACCGACATTTCCAAGCTGACGCCGAGCGGCGGCACGCACATCTACCCCGCGCTCGAGATCGCGTGGCAGGCGCTGCAGTCGACGCCCGCGAAGATCAAGCACGTGATCGTCCTGACAGACGGTCAGGCGCCGCGCGCCGGCATCGACCCCTTGGTGCGCCAGATGCGTCGCGGCGGCATCACCGTGTCCAGCGTCGGTATCGGCGCCGACGTCGACCGCAGCCTGCTGGAAATGATCGCCGACCGGGGCGGCGGCCGCGCGTATTTCACCGACCGACCAGAGACGTTGCCTCGCATTTTCGTCAAGGAAACCAAGATCATCGCAGGCGACCCGCTGGTCGAGACCGCGATCCGTGCGCGTCGCGTGGCGGGCGGTCGGGTCGACTTGCTGCGAGGTGTGGCGATCGACAATGCCCCAGTGCTGACGGGTCTGGTGCCGTCCAAGGTCAAGCCGGGCGCCGAAGAGCTGGTGCGGGCCTCCACCGGCCAGCCACTGCTCGTGAGGTGGCGTCTGGGGTTGGGCAAGGTCACGGTGTGGACCAGCGACCTCAAGGGCCGCTGGGCCGCCGCCTGGATCGGCTGGCCGGGCTACCCGATCTTCGCGCGACAGTTGGTGCGCGACCTGCTGCAAGAGGACCTGGGGCTGACGGCGACCGTGCGGCTGGCACGCGAGCGTGATCAACTTCGCATCGCGGCCGACGCCATCGATGAAGACGACCGCTATCTGCAAGGACTTTTTGGCACCGCAGAGGTCCAATTGCCCAACGGATCCCGCCTGCGGCTGCCCCTGCCCGAGGTCGCTGCGGGGCGCTACGAGACCACCGTGCCGCTGTCGGATCTTGGCCCCTACGACGTCCTGGTCCAGCTGCGTGCAAGCCCCGACCAGCCCGTTCTCGCGACCGGCCGCGCCACCGCCGTCCACCCCTACCCCGACGAGTACCGTCTGCCCGACCCTGCCGGTTCCAGCCTGGAAGCGCTGGTCAAGGGCACCGGTGGCCGCATGGGCAGCGGGCCGACCGACTGGGTCGACGATGGCGGCGCCACCCACCGCGGCTGGCAATGGCTGTGGCCCGATCTGGTGCGTTGGGGGCTGCTGCTGCTGTTGCTGGACGTGGGACTGCGGCGGGTGCGTCTGGGCCGTGCGCCGTCGATCAAGTGGCATACCTTGCGGCGCAAGTAACCGCACTGCCTAAGCAATCGCGATCAACACCTGCTCCAGATGCTTGGCCTCGTCGCGCAGCCGGGCCGCCTCTTCGAACGCCAGCTCGCCGGCCGCCGCCTTCATCTTCTTGCGCACGTCGGCAATTTGCTTCTCGAGGTCGGCCTTGCTGCGACCACGCGCCAGCGCCTCGGCATCGCGCAGCGGCCCCGCTGCCAGCGCCGCCTTGGACTGCGTGTGCGCCTTGACGATGGTGCGCGGCGTGATGCCGTTGGCCAGGTTGTGCGCCTGCTGGGCCGTGCGCCGTCGCTCGGTCTCGGCGATCGCCTGCGCCATCGAGTCGGTCATTCGGTCGGCGTACAGGATCACCCGTCCGTTCACGTTGCGCGCCGCCCGTCCGATCGTCTGGATCAGCGACCGCCGTGAGCGCAGGAAGCCCTCCTTGTCGGCGTCCAGAATCGCGACCAGTGAAACCTCGGGAAGATCAAGACCTTCCCGCAACAGGTTGATGCCGACCAGCACGTCGAAGTCACCTGCACGCAGGCCCCGAATCAGCTCGATGCGCTCCAAGGTCTCGACGTCCGAGTGCATGTAGCGCACCCGCACCCCAAGCTCTTCGTAGTATTCCGTCAGGTGCTCGGCCATCCGTTTGGTCAGCGTGGTCACCAAGACCCGCTCGCCAGCCTCCGCACAAATTCGAATTTCCCCTAACAGATCATCGACCTGACTGCGCACAGGGCGCACCTCGACCTCGGGATCCACTAGCCCCGTCGGCCGCACCAGCTGTTCGACGATCACGCCGTGGGTCTGGCGAAGCTCCTCGTCGCCGGGTGTCGCAGAAACGTAGATGATCTGGGGAGTTCGCTGCATGAACTCCTCGATCCTCAGCGGGCGGTTGTCCAGCGCGCTCGGCAAACGGAACCCGTGCTCGACCAAGGTCTCCTTGCGAGACCGGTCCGCCCGAAACATCCCGCCGACCTGTCCGACGGTGACGTGCGACTCATCGATGAAGGTAATGAAATCCCGTGGGAAGTAGTCGACCAGCGTGGGGGGAGGCTCGCCCGACAGCCGCCCCGACAGGTGCCGTGCGTAGTTCTCGATGCCGTTGGTGAAGCCCCGACTCTCCAGATTCTCCAGGTCGAACATCGTGCGCTGCTCAAGCCGTTGCGCCTCCAGCAACTTGCCTTGATCACGAAGTTCTTGCAGCCGCGACCGCAGCTCGACCGCGATGGTCTCCCGCGCCGTGATCAACTGGTCCGCAGGCGTTGCGTAGTGCGAATTCGGGTAGATGTTGGTGTTCTCCAGCGACGCCAGCACGATCCCTCGCAGCGGGTCGATCGTCTCCAGCCGCTCGATCTCGTCGCCCCACAGCGTGATCCGGATGGCCCGGTCGTCGGCGTAGGCCGGTTGGATCTCGATCACGTCGCCGCGCACCCGAAACGCCCCGCGCGCCAGCTCGAAGTCGTTGCGCTCGTACTGCACGTCCACCAGCTTGCGCAGCAGCGTATCCCTTCGAATCTCTTGACCAACCGCCAGCGGCACTCGCATCCCGACATACGACTCCGCCGCGCCGATACCGTAGATGCACGACACCGAAGCGACGATCACGACGTCGCGCCGCTCGAGCAACGCATAGGTCGCCGCGTGCCGCATCCGGTCGATCTCGTCGTTGATCATCGAGTCCTTCTCGATGTAGGTGTCCGTCGACGGAACGTAAGCCTCCGGCTGGTAGTAGTCGTAATAACTAACGAAATACTCGACGGCGTTGTTCGGAAACAGCCCCTTCAGCTCCGCATGGAGCTGGGCCGCCAGAATCTTGTTCGGGGCGAGCACCAGCGCCGGCCGCTGCAACTCGGCGATCACGCACGCCATCGTGAAGGTCTTGCCAG
Source organism: Myxococcota bacterium (assembly GCA_049317445.1). Taxonomy (GTDB): domain Bacteria; phylum Myxococcota_A; class UBA9042; order UBA9042; family UBA9042; genus CAJBNH01. Next base: position 48,315 of record JBMOIG010000007.1, read on the forward strand.
AGCCGGTGACGCCGAGCAGGACCTGCGCTGCCTCACCTTGCTGTAATCCAAGGGAAAGGCTGGCGATCGCCGCCTCCTGGTCCCCGGCAGGACGGTGGGGCGACACGAGTTCGAACTTCGGCATGGCACTCCTCCAGAGGGTCGGCCTCAACACGCGTCGCGGTCACCGTATGCCGGTTTTGCCTTCTTGACGACAAGCGAGTTGACACGCTGGCGCACTCCACTACCATGGTGCGTGCTTGGTGGGTACGTCCTGCCGGTACATCGGTGTTTCCGGCAGGTCAGTCTCGGCCTTGCGTTGGCCTCCAAGGTTCGGAGGAGAGCGGGTTGAGCGTTCCCAATCTCAGGAGATTGAAGCACATGGCTGCTTTTCGTTTGTTGATTGCTATCGCCGCTCTGGGTCTCGTCTTCGTGGCCTGCAAGAAGGAAGAGCCTAAGGTTGATGAGGCTGCTCCGGCTGCCGCTGAAGCCCCGGCTGCTCCCGTTGCTCCCGCCGCTGAAGCCCCCGCCCCGGCCGCCCCGGCTCCCGAGGCTGCCGTTCCCGCGCCGGTCCCGGCTGCTCCCGCTGCCCCGGCTCCCGAGGCCGCCGCTCCCGCCGCCCCCGCCGCTCCGGCTGAGGCTGCTCCGGCTGCTCCCGCTGCTCCCGCTCCCGAGGCCCCCAAGGCCCCGTAAGGTCAAGTGACCAAACGAACGCGGGAAGGATCTGACGATCCTTCCCGCGTTCGTGTTTTTGTGGCATCTTTGCTCTCCCCGACCCTCGGCGCGTCCCCCTAGAGCCACCCTGACTTCCGGAAACGCGCGGCCCGCTGCGATGCAGCAAGACAAGGAGTGTTATCCATGTTCACCCTGCGCGGTCTGCTGACCGTTTCGTTGATGTGTGCCGCCCTCGCGACTTGGGGCTGCAAGAAGGAAGAGGCCAAGCCCGCTGCTGACGCCGGCGTTACCGCTCCTGCGGCTGACGCTGGTGTGGCTGCCGTTGCTGTCACGACGGAGAACGTCACCAAGGCCAAGACGCTCATCGACAAGATGACCGTCGAGCTCGAGAAGATGATCGTCGAAGTCGAAGCGGCCGGTGGCGATGAAGCCAAGGTCAAGGCGATCGGCGAGAAGTTCAAGGCTTCGGCTGATTCGATGAAGGTCGAGGGCGAGGAGCTCTCGAAGAAGCTGAACGACGAAGAGAAGAAGCAAGTCGAGGCGTACGGCCGCGAGAAGATGACCCCGCTCATGGGTCGTTTGATGGCTGCCATGATGAAGAACATGCCCAAGCAGCCTGAAGGCGGCGCCCCTGGCGCGATGCCTGCCCCCGGCGCGGCTCCCGCTCCCGAGGGTGCGCCCGCCGCTGCTCCGGCTCCGGCTCCCGCCGCTGCTCCGGCGCCTGCAGCCCCGGCTCCGGCCACCAAGTAGTCCGTCCAGGTTCGTGATCGCGCGACGGGGAGGATCCGCAAGGGTTCTCCCCGTCGTTCTTTTTGCTGGTACCGACGTCGCCTCGTCCGCCGCTGCCGACGCGTTGACCGGCGTGTCTGCCCCGTGCTATCCGATGAAGCGCACCCTGCGGTCTGGAGGTCCATCCGATGAACAAGGTCTTCCCCGACGCCGACAGCACGCTATTTGACCTGCACGACGGCATCACGCTGCTCGTGTCGGGCTTTGGCCTGTGCGGCAACCCCGAGAACTTGATCGCCGCGCTCGCGCGCAAGGGCACCAAGGACTTGGAGATCGTGTCGAACAACGCCGGTACCACGAATGACGGCCTTGGCGTGCTGCTGCAGAGTCGTCAGGTTCGCAAGATGGTGTCGAGCTACGTCGGTGAAAACAAGGAGTTCGAACGGCAGTACCTGACCGGAGAGCTTGAAGTCGAGCTGAATCCTCAAGGCACGCTGGCAGAGCGATTGCGGGCCGGTGGCGCCGGTATCCCTGCCTTCTTCACGCCCACCGGCTACGGCACGGTCGTCGCCGAAGGCAAGCAGGTGCAGGAGTTCGACGGTCGCATGTGCGTGATGGAGCACGGGATCCGCGGCGACTTCGCGTTCGTGAAGGCTTGGAAGGGCGACCGCTACGGCAATCTGGTCTACCGCAAGACCGCCCGCAACTTCGCGCCCATGGTGGCTGCAGCCGGCAAGATCACGATCGCCGAGGTCGAGGAACTGGTCGAGGTTGGCGAGATCGAACCCGATCAGGTGCACACCCCCGGCATCTACGTGCAGCGGATCTTTCAGGGGCGCGACCACCGCAAGCCGATCGAACAGCGCACGACGCGACCGCGGCCCGCATGATCGCTCGGGTTTCTTTGCCGCCGCGCTTGGCTGCTGTGGTTCTCCTGGCGGCCGGCTTGGCTTGTCTGGCGCTGACTTCCTGCCGCCGACCCGAAGTCGTGCGCGCCGCGATCGAGAACCCCGCCATCCCCCGCCCCGTGCCGTCCAGTTGGGTCCGCCCGCTGATCATCGACATGCATGGGCACTTGGTCCCGTCCGGTGCCGCGCGGCTGGTGCGGATCCTGACTGAGAACGGCATCGACAAGGTCGTGAACCTGAGCGGCGGCTCGTATCGCCACGGCCCCGCGGACTGGGAGGCGGCCAAGGCGCTGGCCGACCAGTTCGGCGGTCGAGTGATCAACTTCGCCAGCCCGGATTGGTCGATGTTCGGCGTACGCGGCTGGGCAGAGCGCGAGGCGGGCCGACTGCAGGAGGCCGTCGACCGCTACGGCTTCCGGGGCCTGAAGATCAGCAAGGCACTGGGGTTGGGCGCCGTCGATCAGGACGACCGGCTGGTTGCGCCCGACGACCCGCGTCTGCAGCCGTTGTGGGCCAAGGCCGCCGAGCTGGGCATCCCCGTAGCGATCCATGTAGCCGATCCGCGGGCGTTTTGGCTGCCCACCACACCGCAAAACGAGCGGTGGGACGAGCTGAAGGTGCACCCGTACTGGTCCTACGCCGACCGCCCGGAAGTCCTTCCGTGGCCTGAGCTTCTGCAGCGGGCAGAGCGGCTGTATCGAGCCAATCCTCGGACAACGTTCGTGGCCGTGCACTTCGGCAACGCGGCTGAGGATCTGGACTACGTGGACGGGCTGCTCGACCGCAACCCGAACGTTGTGATCGACATCGCTGCGCGGGTCGGCGAATTTGGTCGGCACCCGGCTGGCAAAGTCAGGCAGTTCTTCCTGAAACATCAGGACCGTGTGCTGTTCGGTACCGACATGGGCGTGGGGGGCGACTTTCTGATGCTCGGGTCGAACGGCGCGGTGGAGCCGGGCATCGAGGACGTTGCGCCCTTCTTCCAAGCGCACTTCCGCTACCTTGAGTCCGCCCTGCGGCAGATCGATCACCCCTCGCCCATTCAGGGTCGCTGGAAGGTGGACGCGATTGGGCTGCCCCCGCAGGTTCTGGAAAAGCTGTATCGCGGCAACGCGTTGCGCTTGCTTGATCGCGACGCATTGCGCAAGTTCGCCCAGAGTCGTCCCGCGTCTGCGGTGGTGCCGGATCAGCTACCGGCCCCTGCGTGGACGCCTGCGCCGCTACCGCTGGACACGTCGCCCACGCACTGACTTTCTCCGGTGACGATCAAGGGACTGTGACCGCGGTCGCCGCTTCCGGTGCTGCGGTTGCCGTGGGGTCGGCCGCCGCGGGCACGGCGTGCTCCGGCATGACCGCCAACAGCGCGCGCACCGACTTCAGCTCCGTCTCGAGTCGCGCGTGGTCGAAACCACCGGGTCCCACAAACGCGGGATGCTCGGCGACCAGCAAGGCAAGGTCGCGCTCCAGATCGAGGACAATGCCGCGCTCGACGCCCTTGGCCTGCAGCCCGCCCGTGCCGTCGGCCAGCAACACCCAGCGCAGGTAGGCCCGGGCAAACCGGGTCTCCGCAGCGTCGGGGGCAACCGCGTGCAGTTGCCCGGTCAGGTCGCGCACTTCCTGAAATCGCTCACGAAAGTTCTTGGACATCACCAGACGGTAGATGGCGTGAAGCACCCACAACCTGGCCGCCGGGTTTGCAGCCAGCTCCGACGGTCCCAGCTGCTTGGCAGCACCAATCAGCGACTCGGTGACGTCCTCAGCAGCACCGATGCGGTCCAGCGCATCCAGGAGGGCTTCAAGCTGCCGGCCTTGGCCGATGGGCACTTCGACCAGCGCGATCATGGGAGCCATACCGCCGCTGCCGACGGGAACAAAGGAGGTCGCAGGGGGCGGATCATGTTCACAGCCAGCCAACACCCCGGTCAGGGCAACCAGCAGGGGCAGCAGGAGGCGATGGTCTCTCGGGCAGACGGGCATGCGGGTCCTCGTTCAGACGTCTTGCAGGGTGGCGATCAGTTCAGCGACGTTGCGGCCGGAGCGGGCATCTACGAAATCGGGCGCGACCTGCGCAAGGGGTTCCAGCACGAAACGCCGCAGCGAAAGCCGAGGATGCGGCAGTTGCAGCCGGGGCAGGTCGACGCGCAGGCCGTCCCAATCGAGCAGGTCCAGATCCAGAGGGCGCGCGCCGTGGTGGCCCTCTCTCCGGCGGTCCCGGCCAAACGCCTGCTCAATCCGCTGACAGGCGGCCAACGCGAGCAGTGGAGTCAGCTCCGTCCACCCTCGCCCCACTGCATTGGCAAACAGCCCCCCGGACGCCCCCTCGGCGGGCGGCGAGCGCACAAGGTCGCTCAACTCCGCGTCCCGCAATCCAAGTTCCTGACATGCAGCCGCCCAGCCCAACTGCACCGAAGCCGCGGCGTCGGCAACGTTGCTGCCCAAGGCAAGCAGGATCTGGGGCATGGGAAGCACTCGCGGCAGAGAGGGGCACGACGGTGCGGTGGATTCCGCAATGCTGCCGCCTTGATCGGGAAGCGTTCGGATCGCATGCTACCGTGCACCGTTTCGTCGGGCCAGCGGCCCGCATCAGGAGACCGATGCTGTCCAGGTTCGTTCCCCAGCGCCGCAGTCGCCCAGTCCTCTGCCTTGCGCTCGCTTTGCTGGCGTTGATCACGGGCTGCAAGCACGCCGACTCGACTCGCGCGGCCGCAGAAACTGCCGGTCAAGGTCGCGAGGTTCCGTACGTCGCAGAGCCCAACGCGGCCACCGCCACTGCCGCCCCCGCCGCCGCGCCGGCGCCCGCCACGCTGCCACGTGGCGTCGACGCCAAGGACCTGCCGGAGCGTGATCGTCAGACCCTCTTCGACATCCTGACCGAGCAGTTCGACCCCTGCGGCAAGCCGCGGACGATGGCCGAGTCGCTTCAGGCCGGCGACTGCGCGATCGCCCCCAAGCTGGCGGCGCTGATCGTGCGGCTGCTGCAGGAAGGCCAGACCAAGAAGGAAGTGATCCGCAGCCTGCTGGAGGAGGTGGAGCGTCTGAACACGGTCGCAACCTTCCAGCTCGCTGGCGCCCCCTTGCTGGGCCCCGAACAGGCGGTCGTGCCGGTGGTGCTGTTCTCCGACTTTGAGTGTCCTTACTGCCGCAAGGTCGCCGCACCGCTTGAGTTGTTGCAGAAGCACTACGGTATTACCCTGTATTACAAGAGCTTTCCGCTTCGACAGAACCACGTCCGTGCGGAGCCCGCTGCCCGCGCCGCTTGGGCCGCGCATCGGCAAGGCAAGTTCTGGCAGATGCATGACGCACTGTTCACGGCCAAGCGGCTCGAGGACGCCGACTTCAAGCGCTTCGCAACCAAGATCGGCCTGGACGCCAAACGGTTCCAAGCCGACTTCGCCAGTCCAGAGGCGATCGCCGCCATCGACGCCGACATCGCCGAGGGCAGCGCTGCCGGTGTGCAGGGTACGCCGACGTTTTTCGTGAACGGGCGGCTGACCGACGGGCTGGACAAGCTGCAGGAGGCGATCCGCGAGGCCCTGACCGACGCTGGTCGCCCGGTACCGGAGGCGCTGTCGTCGGACGCGCTCGAGGCGACCGGCATCCAGAGGGCTCCATGACGGCTTCGGGTACGGGAAAGGGCGGCCGCCTCATCGTGCTTGTCGGCCCTGCAGGTGCCGGCAAGACCACGATCGCGCATCGCCTGATCGACCGGCAGCCGGCGCGGCGCGGCTTCAGCGTCAGCCACACCACTCGACCCATGCGGACGACCGAAACCAATGGCGTCGACTACTGGTTCGTCGAGCGGTCGGCCTTCGAACAGCTGCGCGACTCGGGTGGCTTCGCCGAGTGGGCCGAGGTCCACGGCCACTTCTACGGCACGTCGCTGCACGAGATCGACCGAATGCGCGACGAAGGTCGCGACGCCCTGTTCGACATCGACATCGTCGGCGCCCTGAACCTGTACCGCCAGCTGCCCGACCGCACCCGGCTCGCCTTCCTGCTGCCGCCCAGTTGGCCCGTGCTGGTCGACCGCCTGCTGAAGCGGGGAACAGAGACGGAAACGACCGTGCGCCGTCGGCTGCGGACAGCTCGTCGGGAGTTGGAGGGGCTGGTCGCTTCCTCTGAGCCGTGGCACGTCTTCATCAACGACGCGCTCGAGCCGACTGTTGAGGCGATGGAGTCCCTGTTCGCGATTCGTGCCCCGTTGCCGACCGACGTGCGCCACCACGTGTGCGTGCGAGAGTTCCTGCGCGACGCGCGCTTGGACCCTCTGGCCGCCGATGAGCCGCCCCTAACCTGAACGCCCCCTTCAGCCGGCACCCGCCGAGCCCAGAGACCAACGCCCATGCCGATCCCCGTGCCCCGTACCCCTGTCCGCGTCCGCATCGCCCCCAGCCCCACCGGCGACCCGCACGTCGGCACCGCCTACATCGCCTTGTTCAACGCCGCCTTTGCACGCCACCACGGCGGCCAGTTCCTGTTGCGCATTGAGGACACCGACCAGAAGCGGTCGACCCGGGCCAGCGAGGACGCCATCCTTCGATCGCTGAAGTGGATCGGTCTCGATTGGGACGAAGGCCCCGACGTCGGAGGACCTTGCGGTCCCTACCGCCAGAGCGAGCGCGGCGAGATCTACCGCAGCCAGTGCGACACCCTGATCGAAAAGGGCAAGGCGTACAGGTGCTTCTGCACGGCCGAGCGACTCGATCAGATGCGCGCCGAGCAACGCGCGGCCAAGGTCACGTCGCGCTATGACGGCCACTGCCGCCACCTGGACCCCGAAGTGTCGCGCGCGCGCGTCGAAATCGGCGAGGCCTTCGTGGTGCGCCTCGCGATGCCGACTGACGGCGAGTCCGTGGTGCCCGACGCCCTGCGCGGTCCAGTGGTGTACGACAACCGCCAGATCGACGATCAAGTGCTGCTGAAGACCGACGGGCTGCCGACGTACCACCTGGCGAACGTGGTCGACGACCACCTGATGGCGATCACGCACGTCATCCGCGCAGAGGAATGGATCAACTCGACGCCCAAGCACCTCGCGCTGTACCAAGCGTTCGACTGGGAGCCGCCCGTCTTCGTTCACATGCCGCTGCTGCGCAACGAAGACAAGTCCAAGATCTCCAAGCGCAAGAACCCGACCAGCCTGGAGTTCTACCAGCGTTCGGGGATCCTGCCCGAGGCGATGCTCAACTTTCTGGGTCTGATGGGCTATTCGATGGAGGACGAGCGCGAAAAGTTCACCTTTGCCGAGTTCGCCAGCGAGCTCGATCTCGCGCGGGTGTCGTTGGGCGGCCCGGTCTTCGACCTCAAGAAGCTGGACTGGCTCAACGGCATGTACCTGCGCGCGATGACGCCGGAATCGCTTGCGCTGCGCACCTTTGCCTACTACCGCGAGGACGACCGCCACGTCCCCGTTTCCCACTTGGTGCAAGAGCGCGTCACCTCGCTGGCCGACTACATGGACCACGCCGACATCTTCTACGGCGGCCAGCGCAACCCTGGACTGTTCGGTCGGCATCTGCTGATCGGCTGCACCAGTCGCAAGAAGAACGCGGTGCGACTGGGTCGGCAGGGTTCTCGGGCGTACTTCGAAGACGTGATCGCCCGCTTGGAAGCCGAGCCGAACTGGGAGCCTGCCGCGATTGAGGCTGCGCTGCGTGCCGCGGTGACACAGGCGGGGGTTCTGGTCGGCGACGGCCTGATGGCGGTGCGTGTGGCCGTTTGTGGGCGCCCCACCTCGCCGCCGCTGTTCGAGACGATGCATGTGATCGGGCGCGCGGTGACGCTGGTGCGCCTGCGCGCGGCGGTCTCCCTCCTCGGCGACGAGCGAATGCTCCAAGACGCGATCGCCCACGCTCAAGCCGAGCTGGACGCCGTGCGCGAGGCCCTGCAGGTCGCCGAAGCTGCCGTCACGCCGACTCCCCACCAGAGCAGCCCGGCTGCAGAGGCCTGATCTTCCCATGCCCAACTCCCCTGCCACCAACACCGCCCTGGGCTGGCTCCGTACGGGCCAGGCCCCAGCGCAGCGCGTCGGCGAGGTCGTCCGGGCGCTGGCCCTCCTCAGCGGCGAGGTCCCCGTGACCCAAGCTGCGCTGCGAGGCATGAGTCCCGACGTCGAGTTGGCGTTGCTGGTCGAAGCCGATGCCCGTGGCCTGCTGGCACTGGTCGCGACCCTCGGCGAGCTCACGGTCCACAAGGAGACCGCCAAGCACACGAAAAAGCTGCTGTTTCGCGCCCGGCAACGCGGCGTGGTCGTCCCTGATCGGACCTCTGCCCGCCCCCCCGTAGACATGGCCCCCCATCCCGACCCGCTGCCCAGCTTTGCGACGTCGTTCGACAAGATCGGCACTCAGGTGCTGTTTCTGGGCGGCTGGTCGACGATCGACGGCCCGTGGTGCGCGGTCGGCGTGGTCTCCGACGAGGAAGGCCTGCTGTCCGCGCTGTACCTGCCGGACACCTCACGCACCCATGAACGCGAGATGATGGACCGGCTCAAGGTCCAGTTCAGCGTGATTCCTGTAGAAGTTCCTGCCGCTTTCGCTGCGGGCCGGCTCCGCTGGGGTCTGGACCGCCGGCTGGCGCTCAGCAAGACCGTCGAGGGCGATCTGCCTGAGGTGCGCCGCGCCGTCTCCGAAGCCCAGCCGATCCACGCGATCGAGGTCGCTCTGGACGCGGAGGACGAGGCGCACTTCGACGACCGCATCGCCCAAGGCGCCGCGCTGGCTCGCGATCCTTGGTGCGAGAACTGGCTGGCCGCAGACCCGACCCTGTTGCGGCAGCTCGACGACGGTTTGGCGCTTCCGCTGAGCGTGCCGCTGCCGGCAGATGACGCTGAGGCAAGTCGCGTGCTCGCCGGTCGCCGTACGGACGCCGTGCGCAGTTGGTTTGACGCCGTGCGCCGGGTGCGCCTCGCGGAGCGGTTCGAACTGTCCGCCTGGCTGATGCTCAACGCCCACCGGCGCGATCAGGCGATCCTCGCGGTCGCCACTGCAAGGGGTCTGCGTGACCTGCAGCGCCCCATCGAATCGCTGGGCTACGTGACGGCCGCAATGGAGCGCGTGGCCCCCGTGGAGCGCCTGCTGGCCTACGAACGGCGCCGGGCCACCCACCCCGCGGGCGAATCGGCCACCTAGCTCAGTCCGGGAGCGGTCAGGCTCAGTTCGCCTCGACCAGCTCCGCCAGGCAGTCCTCGAAGACCTCCGTCAGGTCCTCGATCTGCGACTCATCATCCAGTTCGCGTTCCAAGTTGCGTAGATAGACGACGACCGTGGTCTTGTCCCGCAGGTCCAACGCCCTTGTCAGCAGCTTGCCGCCCTTGGTCGGTCCCGGCGTGGGCACCTCCTGAAAGATGGGCTGCAACTTCAAGCCGTCCTTGGCGATCTCGCGCAGCACCTTCAGAATCGCCGCCTGTGCCCGCGGCCTGTCGAAGCGGGGCGGCGCCGGATACAGGCCCGGGTCACCCTCCGCTGCAAGCGCGTAGAGCTTGTCCGCCTCGGGGAACTGCCCCTGCAGCTCGTGCCACACCGCCTCCGCACGCTGCAACCGCGGGTCTTCACTGTCGATCGCGCGGGCCACCTCTACCTCGACGTGGGCGTCGTCGAAGCGTGCCAACTCGGTCAGCAGCACCGCCCGCATCGTGTACGCCTCGATCCACTCCGGGTCGCGCTGCACGTATTCCGCCAGCGACTTCAAGGCGTTCTCGGCCTGACCCAGCGCGATCTGCGCCTCGGCACGCCAAGCCCACCCGTCCGGGTCGTCCGGCGTCTCGCCGACAATGCGGCTCGCCAGGCTCAGCGCCTCGCGCGGGTCGTCGTCCAACAGGGCCTCGATTTCTTCGATGTCGCTTCTGCGCATGACACGTCCTGTGCGGCCCGTGGGGCGGCGGTTGGGGTGTCGCCTACACCACGCCGGGACCCTGCGTCAATTCGCCCCACCCGTCGGGCCTTTGCCACCCGCGCCAACACCCCCAACCACATCGTTGTTTTCGCTTCCGTTTTCCGTCGCTGCGTTCCACAACCTCGCCCAACCGAACGTCCGTCCCAAACTTTCACGGTCATGACGACGCGGAGACTTGACCCCTCCGAAAGCGGGGTGCTAAATACGGCGGCGTTCGGCTCGTCCGTCAGGGCGCGCAGCAACGCTTGTCGGCATGACAGCATGCATCCGACGCCGACACGGGGAGGGTCCCCGAACACACCGAAGGGCATTCTTCTACCTCCCGTTCGTTTCGTCCCCAGGAGTCCTCCCCGACAGATTCCCCCGGCAACCGGTTCGCACCGAGAGCAGCGGGACCACGAAGAGGCGGACAGCAAGACGACGCGCAGAAGGCAGGAGCCCCAGAGCTGGGGGCAGCAGGGCGGTGTCCAGAGTCAGCCGCACACAAGTGCGGGTATCGAGCAGACAGCATCTTCACGGAGCAGACGACCGATGTTTCACTCCATCGCAGAGATTTTTGAAGAAGGCGGCTGGGGAATGTGGCCCATCCTCGGGCACCTCGTCTTCATTCTGGCCATCATGTTCGAGCGCATCTTCGTGCTCTACATCCGGTCGAGTGTGAAGAAGGAGGAGTTCATCAAGCTCCTGCAAGTGCCGATCCTCAAGGGCGACCTGAATCGCGTGCTGAAGGTCTGCTCGACCTATCAGTACCCGCTGGCCCGCATCGTTCACGCTGGCGTCCTCAAGGTGAAGCGCTCGGACGAAGAAGTTCAAGCGGCCATGGACGAGGCCTATCTGCGCGAGATCCCGCAGATCGAGAAGCGCGTCGACTACCTGAACTTGCTCGGCAACACGGCCACCCTGGCTGGTCTGCTCGGCACGATCTCGGGCCTGATCAATACGTTCTCGGCCATCGGCCGTCCGGACGTCGATCCGTCGCAGCGCTCCACCCTGCTCTCGCAGGGCATCTCGGAGGCCATGAACTGCACGGCGTTCGGTCTCGCGACCGGCATCGTCGGCGTGCTTTCGTTCGCGGTCCTGACCTCGAAGGCCAAGGAAATAAAGGCGGACATCGACGAGGGCACGGTTCGCGTGCTCAACCTGATCGTCGCCAACCGCAACAAGATGGGCGACATCAAGGATGACGCGGCCGCGTGATGCGGTGCGTTGCTCCACGGCGGGCTTCGGCCTGACGAGGGAGTGGGTGTCTGACCGACTCGTCTGCTCGACGTGTCCTGCGGCCCGGAGCCCTCCCTGAAATACGGGATGGCTCCGGGGCCGCGGGCTGAGCAGCAGTACTCGCCCGGTGGGGCTGACCGGCAGCGGCCGGCGAGCTCCGTGAGACCGTCCCGGCTTCCCCGGAACGGTGATCAACGCTCGACGAACGGACAGGAGAGAGACGATGGGTGGTGGTTCTTCAGGAAAAGGCGGCGTAGCCGACGCGACACTGAACGTCGTGCCCTTCATCGATCTGCTGGCGTGCACGATCTGCTTCCTGCTGATTTCGGCGGTGTGGACCCAGATGTCCCGCGTCGACGTCGACCAGGCCCTTCCCAAGGCGAGCAAGACTCCTCCCAAGGAGCAGCCCAAGAAGGAACCGAAGATCAACGTGGCCATCACGCCCACGGGATACTTGGTCAACCTGTTCAACCTCGAGACCAAGCCCGAGCTTGCACAGCCGAAGCGCATCCCGACCGATGGCGAGTTCCGACTCTGCCGCGGCAAGGGTTCGGTGACGTCGTGCCAGGGCCAAATCGAGGTCTTCAAGAAGTACAACCGCCCCGAGCTGCGGAAGACCCTGGCCGGCTTCATGAAAGAGGCTGGCTTGGGCGACAAGGTCAAGGTGATGGTCGTGGCATCTGACAAGGTGCAGTACCTGCACTTGATCGGCACCCTCGACGCGATCCTCGGCTCCTGCATCGACGATGCGGCCAAGAAGAACTGCCTGAGAAACCCCGCCGTCGGCGATCAGAATCTGCTGAAAGCCGAAGGGTTCACGGACTTCAACTAGCCCTTGGCGGCCCTATCTGGCGCTGACGAACCGATCCGCCCCCAACGGCGGGCCCTAGACAGAGGAACGAGATGGCTGTCCACCACCCCGGATCACGAGCCGGCCACGGCATTGCCCTCAAGACCATCCAGAAGACGGTCAAGACGGGCGGAAGCAAGGCTATCTTTGCGACGCTGAACGTCGTGCCCATGATCGACCTCTTCATCATGCTCGTCATCTTTCTGATCCAGTCGTTCAGCGCGGCCGGCGAACTGATGCTCGTTAACCCGAACGTCGCCATGCCCAAGGCCTCGTCGAAGGCCGAACTCGAGCGAGCGCCCATGGTCGCCCTGACCCGCGGCGACGGCAGCACCCTTGGCGAAATGCTCTTTGAGAACAAGCGCATCATGAGCCTGGGCGACGTCAACGAGGTCAAGTACCCCAGCTGGGACATCAAGCCCCTGGCCGAGGTGTTGAAGAGTTCTTGGAAGTTCCAGCAGAACCCGAAGAACCCTCAGAAGGTTCGCGAAAACCGCAAGGTCATCATCCAATCCGACCGCACCGTGCCCTTCCAGGTCATCAAGATGGTCATGGCCACGTGTGGTCGTAATGAATACCGCGAGCCCAACTTCGCGATCATGGTCGACGGACGTGGCGACGAAGGGTTGGCTGGACCCGCGGCGCCTCCGTAGTTCGATGACGCGCGGTCGCGCCCTGCTCCCCCCGCATCCTCGCTGCACGTGACCAAGGGGCTTTCCCATGCCCGGCTTTCTAGCCCACTCGGCCGATCCCTTCTTCCCCACAGCCCGCCTTCGATCTCCGATCAGCGTGCGCGTTGCCATCAGCCTGCTGGTGGGCATCGTCTCGCTGCTGGCCGCCGCTTCCGAGGGCTGGGCGAGACCTGCCTCTCGCGTGTTCCTGAACGGCGTGCTCTCACCCGTATGGTTCAACGACGGCGACAGCTTCGCGGTTTTGGCGGGGCCGTATGCCGGCACCAAGGCTCGGCTTGCCGGCTACAACACGCTCGAGAGCTTCGGCAACGTGCACAAGTGGGGCGACTGGAAGGCTTCTGAGCTGTACGTCAACGCCAAGATGGCCACGCTGAACGCTCGAAGAGGGACCTGGCGCTGCACCTCGGACCTCCAACGTGACGGCTACGGCCGCATCCTCTGGGACTGCCCGGACCTTGCCGTCGACCAGATCCGCAAGGGCTTGGCGCACGCAATGACCGTGACCAAACTGCCGTCGCCCGACCGGTACATCGCCGCGCAGAAAGCCGCGATCGCCGAGAAGCGGGGCATGTGGGCCAAGGGCGTGCCGAAGTACATCCTGACGTCAGCGCACTCGAACGACGAGGGCTACGACGGCACGACGTACAACCGCACCGTTTCGACCGAAGACGGCCACTCCGAGAAGTGGATCCACCTGGACATGTACAAGACGTGCCAGTGGGTCTGCCATGAGGCTGGGGCCTGTCACCTGTACGTCCCGTTCTCCCGCCGCTACGGCCAGGGAGCGGCGACGTGCTTGCACGATTGATCTGTCGCGCCGAGCGGACCTTCCGCCCATCTGAGGAGCGCATGCTGCCCTCTCGAACCCTACCTTCTCGCCCGGTCCTCGGAGTCGCCTGCGTCGCTGGCTTGCTCGCGGTGGCGATGAGCGGCTGCTACGACGTTCCTGTGACCAAGGACGGCGTCTTGCCTGTGCTTGGCTACGAGGCCGACAACCAGACCTGCAGCGACGGCATCGACAACGATCAGGACGGGATGATCGACTGCGATGACGTCGATTGCCTGCTGCTGTCGACCTTCTGCGGTGAGTACGTGCCGGCCGTTCCGACCTTCGAGGTCGAGAACACCGTCGAGCTCTGCGCCGACTTTCAGGACAACGACGACGACGGCCAGTTCGACTGCGGCGACAAGAAGTGTCAGAACCTGGCCGAGGCGTGCTGCCTTCGGGAATTCACCAACGAACTCTGCAGCGACGGCAAGGACAACGACGGCAACGGCTACACCGACTGCAAGGACTACGGCTGCAGCAAGGGCATGTTCGTGACGGTGTGCACCGAGGACTCCGACGTCGACTCGGCCGCGTGCACGGACGGCAAGGACAACGACGGCGACGGCAAGACCGATTGCGCCGATACGGGCTGCGACACCGTCCCCGCGTGCTTGCCGGCCAGCGAGCCCGAGGACACGCTGGCCAAGTGTCAGGACGGGATCGACAACGACGGCAACAAGTACATCGATTGCTTGGACTTCTCGTGCAGCAAGTCCAAGGACGCCGCCGTTGCCGAGTACTGCGCCACCGCGCCTGCTCTGGCCGAAGACACCGTGGCCCTGTGCAGCGACGGGCTCGACAACGACAAGAACGGCTACATCGACTGCAACGACTTCTCCTGCAGCTCCAAGGGCACCCAAGAGGCGATGGACTACTGCGTCTCGATTGGCGAGAACACGGTGGCCAAGTGCTCGGACGGCATCGACAACGACAACAACGGCTTTGTCGACTGCGGCGACTACTCGTGCTCGCAGGCCGACGACTCCGCCGTGGTCAAGTACTGCGCGTCTGTCCTCGAAGTGACGTTCGAGCGTTGCAGCGACGACATCGACAACGATGGCAACGGCTACACCGACTGCGAAGACTACTCGTGCCGCAACTCGACCGACCTCTCGGTCAAGCAGGCGTGTCAGGAGAGCTTGGGCGACGGCACCGCGAAGTGCAGCGACGGCATCGACAACGACAAAGACGGATACGTCGACTGCGACGACTGGGATTGCAACTGGAACCCCGCCGTCGACATCTGCAAGAACAAGACGACCGGCAAGCCCCGGGTCTGCGGGTTCTAGCAACGGAAAGTGAGGTCATCATGAGGACGGCAGCCCTATTTGCGATGGCGGCCCTGGTAGTTGGGAGTTCGTTCGTGACGGCCGCGTGGGCCCAGCCCGCAAAGCCGGGTGCTCCCGCGCCCGCAGCGGAGGTCGCCCCCGCGGCACCGGCGGCTCAGACGCCAGCGGCACCCGTTCCCGCGGCGAATACCGGCGCGAAGGAGACGAACTGCGGCGATCGCAAGGACGACGACGGCGACGGCATGGTCGACTGCGCGGACGCCGACTGCAAAGGTGACATGCTGTGCAAGGTCGGGTCGGGACCCGAAGACGACGACGCGAAGTGCAGCGACTGGTTCGACAACGACGGCGACGGCTTCGTGGACTGCGACGACAGCGACTGCGACCAGGCCAAGCCTTGCCGCGGCTCGTGGCAGGGACCTCTGGAGAGCGGCGGCGGCGCGGGTGGCGCGAACAGCGTGCCGGACGACGTGCCTGAGCTGCGCGACGGCATGACCGTCGAGGACCTGATCGGCAAGGGCAGCGACAAGGACGGCGAGCGCAACGACGAGGTTTGCTCCGACGGCATCGACAACGACAACGACGGCAAGATCGACTGCGCCGACTTCGGCTGCCGGTTTGACCCGGAAGTGACCGTCTGCCGTGGCAATCCGGGCATGCGCTTCTCGGTCGTCGCCGGCATCGAAGGCGCGTACGACATGGAGAAGAAGCAGGCCGACACCCGCTTCACCAAGCTGCAATTGCGGTCGTTTGGCCCAATCCTGCAGATCCCGAACTCGTTCTACCTCGTCAGCATGCGGGCCGAGCGGACACCGCGCCTGACGTTTGCGATGTTTCAGGTCCCTCTGGGCACCAGCGGCCACTTCCTCAACCTGAACAGCGGCGGCGGCGGCCTGTCCAGCGGCTTGATCGTGTCGACGTCGAAGCAGCTGCTGGTCGAGCCCGCGTATTACCTCTACAACGCTTTCGAGCAGGGCAACGGCGCCGCAGTCGAAGTGTCCGGTCCGTTGGGCCACTCCGGCAAGCTCGTGTACCGGGCATTTGCGGCGGGCGGCTCGGGCCGGTCGACGGGCAACGTCGGCGGTCGCTACTTCACCTACGGCAACGAGAATTACACTTATGGCGTCGGCGGTCAGGTCGGCCTGAACGTATTCGGCACCGTCAGCCGCTTCGACTCACCGTTCCTCTACACCAGCGTGCCGCTGACCTGGGGCCTGACGCTGGGCGCCAAGTACGACCAGCGGGCGCAGGAGCGCTATCCCGCCTTCAACCTGAACAACGTGTTCCGCTACAAGAGGGTCGTCGCGACGGCTGAGGTGTACGGCAAGTACGCACTCGACTTCGAGCAGAAGTCGATCATCCCCGGCGCCAACCAGTTGGCGTACAACGTGCAGGTCGGCGTGCTGGCGATCCCCAAGGTGCTGCTGCTGGCGGCCGACTACGGCGCGTATGTGGCGGGCAAGCGTCTGGCAGGACCGGACAAACTGGAGACCGACCTGCGCAAGCAGCTGGACGAGTTCCAGTATCGCGCTGCCGCCCACGTGTACGTCTGGCGCAACATCGGTGTCGTCTCGCTGCTGTATCGCTTCCGCGAGGTTGCCGGCGCCCTGAACAGCTCGGGCGTGACGGTGGGTCCGAAGACGAATGAGCAGGAAGTGCTCGTCTCGACGCAGTACCGGTTCTAGCTCCGGGTCATCCAGAAGCTGCAGGATTACGATTGCTTGCGCGGCGCCTGACGAATTCGTCACGGCGCCGCGCGGCGTTTTGCTTCAGGCAGCGATCATCTCGTGCCGGCGGCCCTCTTCGCCCCGGGGCGGGTGGGCATGGCGTGGAATTGGCAAGGGCGGGTGTGGGCGCCGGCAGCGGTGGCGGTGACGGCAGGTGCTGGCGTTGGTCTGCACGGTGGCCTTCCGCCGATGACGACTGTGGCGCTGGCTGCAACCTGCGTTGCGATGGCGACTTGGGGGGTGCGTCGGCGGCTGCGGGGGCCACTGCTGCTCGCTGCGTGGGTCGCTCTGGGCCTTGTCTCCGCCGTGCGGGCCGAGCAGACGCTGACGCCCGGCGTCCTGCCGCCGCTGGATCTGCCACGGCCGGGGCTGGAAGCGCCGCTGCAGCTGCTGGAGGCGGCATCTGAGCCGGAGTGGAGTCCGGTCGGTCATCGCTTCACCGCAAAGTGGACCGCGCGCTGCCGGCCTGAACCCTTGCTGCGACGACTGGCGTGCGAAGCGAGAAGCGGCCTTGTGCGTGTCGACGTCGTCGGGCGAGACGTGCGGGTGCAGTTGGGAGATCGCGTGAGGGTGCGGGCGTTTACCACGCCTCCCCCCGCATTTCGCAACCCCGGGGCTTGGGATGCCCGAGAGTCGTGGACGCGTGCGGGCCTGGTGGCGGGCGTGCGCGTGCGGCGGGTGGGTGAGATCAGCTTCGAGGAACGGCCTCTGGCGGAACCCTTTGGTTGGGCAAGACATCCTCTGGGGGCTTTGCTGCACGTCATCGGGCGTTGGCGCAGGCACCTGAGCGACGCGCTGACGACCACGGTGCCGGGGCGCGCCGGGCAGACGTTTGCCGCCCTTGCGCTGGGGGACAAGGGGTCCGTCGACGAGCCGCTGCAAGCGTGGCTGCGGGCCACGGGCACGGCCCACGTGATGGCGGTGTCGGGCAGTCATCTCGCGCTGGTTGTGTGGATGGTGCGGGCGTTGTTGAAGTTCCTGGCCACGCGACTTGCGCGAGGGCTGTTTCGGCGGTTTCCGCGTGAACAACTGCTGGCGGTGCCGAGCCTGATGGCGACTTGGGGCTACGCGCTGCTGACGGGGGCGGCACCAAGCACGCTGCGCGCGGCGGTCATGGCGACGGCGCTGGTGTTGGGGCGGGCGAGCGGACGGCAGCCGGGGCTGGGCGAGTCGCTGGGGTTGGCGGCGGTGGTGCTGATGCTGGTCGACCCCGTGGCGGTGGCGGATGTGGGGCTGCTGCTGTCGATTCTGGGCGTGCTGGGTCTGGCGTGGGCGGGTTGGGGGCAGGACCAGCCCCAAGAGGGCGGTTGGCGCACGCGGCTGAAGCATCATGGCGTGGTGTTCCTGAAGACGTGCGTGGCGCCATCGGCGTCGACGGCTCCGGCGACCCTGACCGTCTTTGGCGCGCTGCCGCTGGTTGGACCGCTGGCGAACGGTCTTGCCGTGCCCTACGCGGGGTTTCTGCTGCCGGTGGCGCTTGCGGCGATGATCCTGTCCGCGCTGGGGGCGTGGCTGGGTCCTGTGCGGGCGTGGATTGCGCCGGCGTGCGAGTTGGCGTTGTGGCCACTGGAGAAACTGGTAGCGTCTCCCAAGGCGTGGTGGCCGGTGTGGTCCGCGAGTGGGGCTCTGGCGCTGGTGGCCGGGCTGACGGTGCCGGCGGTCGTTGCGGCGTGGTGGCACGGGGGTCGATGGCGTGCAGTGGCGGCGGTCGCGCTGGTTGCGACGGCGGCGACATGGGCGGGATCTGTGTGGTTGCAGCGCGTTCCGCAGGGCACGGCTCGGCTGTCGTTCCTGGACGTGGGACACGGCGACAGCACGTTGATCGAGCTGCCGGACGGGTCGAATCTGCTGGTCGACGGCGGTGGCGAGGTGGCGGACGACGGGCGAATTGGCGCGCAGGCGGTGGTGCCGTTCCTGAAGCATCACGGCATCCGGCGGATCGACCGCATGGTGCTGACCCATGGACACCCGGACCACGAAAACGGCCTGCTGGCGGTGGCGCGGGTCCTGCCTGTGGGCGAGCTGTGGTGGAACGGGCAGATCCCAGGCGGCGCCGAACATCAGGCACTGCTTGCCGAATTGACGCGACAGGGGACGAGGTGGCGCGACTTTTCGGGGACGGGGGCGCAGCGGTCGTTCACTTGGGACGGCGTGCAAGTCCGCGTCCTGTGGCCTTTTCCGGTAGATGCCCCGTACTCTGCCGCGCATGACTTCAACGACAACTCGCTGGTGCTGGAGGTCTCGACGGCAGGTGGGCGCGTGCTCCTCGCAGGCGACATCGAGGCGCCGGCGGAGGCGGCGCTGGCCAAGGCGCGGATGCTGCGGCCGGTCGATGTGCTGAAGGTGCCCCATCACGGCAGCCGCACCTCGAGCACACCGCCGCTGTTGGAGGGGGTGCGGCCGGGCCTGGCGGTGGTCGGTGCCCGTCCGTGGGGGCAACTGCCCTTTCCGCATCCGGAAGTGCGCGACCGCTACGCCCGCTACGGCATCCCGCTGTGGCCGACGACGGAGGGATGGGTCGAGGTGCTGGTCGGTCCCCAAGGGGCCAGCGCGAAACAGGAGGGGCACTCGTGGTCGTCCCAGCCTGGTCCACCCAAGTGATCGGCTTGCCAGCCCCCGGTGCCTGCGCTACACCGAGGCCGCATGCTGCTGCCCAACCAACGACCGGTGC
>JBMOIG010000008.1:0-63321 GCA_049317445.1 Myxococcota bacterium
ACGCCGGACATGGGCGCGAGGATGAACGGCCGCTCGATCGCGACCTTGCCGCCAATCGTGAAGCCGCGGACCCAGGACTGCGGCCCGGGGGGAAGGTCGTGCTCTGGTCGGTGCACGGGGACTACGTCAGGGGCGTTCGACATGCGGCGTCACGGGTTACGGGAAGTGGCGCCGCTGGTGGGGGGCGCGGGGTCCTGGACAGGCGAGGCGGGGTCGACGTCCCAGTCGGTCAGCGAAGCCTGCAGCGTCATCCACTGGGACCGCTGTCGCTCCGTCGGTCCGGTCGGCTGGATCGGCTGGGTGCGCAGCTGCACCAAACGCTTGGTGGCAATGCGCAGCTGGCGGATGCCGGCGATGGCGATCTGCTCCTGAAAGCGCAACGCAAGCGGCGAGCTGGCCCGCAGCTGCTGCTCGAACACCTCGCGGGTCAGCTCGAGGGCGACCGTGGGCTCTACGGCCACAACCGAAGCGGTGCGCGGGGCGTGGTCGATCAGCGCCATCTGCCCGACGATCGCCCCAGCATCCAGCGTGGCCAACACCCGCGAGCCTTCCGGCGTCGTGCAAGTCACCGCAACCCGACCAATCGCGATCAGGAAGGCCGACGAGCCGAACTCGCCCTCACGGCACAGGTAATCGCCAGTGCGAAACGGGCGCGCCGGAGCCACCGAAGCCAGTAGCTTCAGCTCGGGATTGGTGTAGTCCTTCAGCGAGTGAAGTGTCCGCAGGTTGATCTGCTGCATGGATCTCCGGATGCACGCGGGCGTTTCGTTGCGGGGCTACTCGCCGGCCAGGCGCGCCCACAGGCGCGTGAACGTCGACGTCACGGGGCGGTTGGACCGCGGCGGTGCCCGTCGGCTCGGGTCGGGTTCGAGTTCTTGGGTGATGCGTTCGTCCATCTGCCGCAGCCGCGCGGTCACGATGCGGATGACCTCGCCCACCAGCACCGTCGAGGCGGCCGGGCACGTCGCGCGCAGCCGATGCAGGCCGATCCGCCCAAGCTCGAACACCAGCGAGTCGCGGGCGGCCACCACCGTTGCCGCCCTCGGTTCGGGGTCCAGCAGCGCCATTTCGCCGGCCAGAGCGCCGATGCCCAAGGTTCCCAGCTCAGTCCGGACACCGGCATCCACTCGCGACACTTCGAGCAACCCGCGCCCGACCAGCACCAGGGTATCGCCCTGCTCGCCTTGGTGAAACAGGACCTCGCCAGCGACGAGTTCCCGTGGCCGCAGGACGGCAAGCAGTGCGGCCCGGTCAGCCTCCGCCAGTTCATGAGCCAGCGGTAAGGTTCCCAGCAAAGCGAGGTGAGCGACGGACATGCAGATTCCCCGGGGTGCGATGCGCAGTCTCAAACGATAGCACACGCCTCACGGCCTTGCACGGGAACGGCGCCGCCCGAACGCAACGAACCCAAGCAGGTGGCGCAACTTGCGCCGGGCTGGGGGGTCGCGCATTCTGTGTGCCATGCGCTCGTCCCCCGGCTGCCACGCACTCCCCCTCGCACGCTCTTGCGCCACTTGGTCGTGGACGGTCGTCGCGGCGTGCGTGGGGCTCATCGCGTGCGTCACGGCCTGCGAGAAGGACTTCCGCTCCTGCGAGGCGGGGTTATGCCCCAGCGGCACGTCCTGCAACACGGCGACCGGGTTGTGCGAGGCTCCGACCGGCCCACGGCCCGACCCGGTTGGACTGTTCGGCCGCATCTCGCTCGTACAGCTCAGCGACGGCAAGCTCGGTGTCGCCGGTCTGGCTCCGGCGCACCAAAGCTTGGCCTTTCTCAGCGGTCAGGCTGCCGAGTGGCAAACGACCTTCGTGGCGGGACCCGCCGCCGCTGCCGAAGCTCCGCCCTCAGGCCACGTATCCGCGGCCATCGTCGGTCCCGATGGGGTCGTCCACTTGGCTTGGGCGCGCGCCACCGACGCCAGCCTGTGGTACGCGTCGGGCGGCCCAAGCGGCTGGCACACGGAGTCCATCGCCGCAGCGACCGCCGGCACGGTCGGCGACGAGGTCGCGGTTGGCTTGTGGCAGGGGCGCCCTGTGGTCGCTTGGCGCGCCGGCGCGGCGCCGTGGGTGCGGGTTGCCCGGCGCCAAGCCGATGGCAAGTGGGCTGGCGAAATCGTCCCGTCCCCTGCGCCTCCCGTTGGTGACGCCCCGCAAGAGGCAGAGCTGGGCAGCTCGCTGACGATGGCCATTCTGCCGTCTGGGCCTGCACTTGCGTATCACGATGACACGCACGGTGACCTTGTGTTGGCCGTCAACGCGCCGCAGGGGTGGAGTGTCTCTCGCATCGCTGGGAGCGACCCGACGACCGGCGCGGACACCGGCGACGTTGGCCGGCCCGTCGCCACCGCGGTCGGTCAGCAGGGAGGGCTCGCCGTCGCCTATCTCGACCGGACACGGGGCCAAGTGTGGGTGGCGCGGTCCACGGCAGGGCTGCTGACGCATCAGATCGTTGCCGATGGCGGGTTTGACGACGCAAGCTCTGGGGCGCGACGCGTCGCCCTTCTGGGCACCGCACTGTCGGTTGTGGTGCTTCCAAGTGACCGTGTCGCCGTCGCAATGCTCGATGCAAGTCGCCTGCGCCTCCGCGTCGCTGTCGAGAAGGTGTCGGGCGGTTTCGTGCTCTACGACGTACCGGGGACCCGTCCCCAGCTGTGGCCGTCCCTACTGGTGCCGACTGCCGGAGGCCTGAAGCTGGGCTACGTCGAGTTGGACGCTCCGCGCGGTCCTGCCGCCAGCGCCGTGTCCGTCTGGTCCGTGCCGGTGGGAGGAACCCCGTGACCCACCTCCGCGCCATGTGGATGGCCGCCGCGCTGGCCACTGCGTCCTGCAGCCAGCCGACCCAACCGCTCGACCAGCCCCTGCCCCCCAGCCACGTGACCGCGGGCGGCGTGCATCTGGTGGTCTTGGACACCGACTTGCCAGAGGTCGCCGAGACCATTCGACTTTCCATCGGCAAGTCGATCGAGGTCGCCAGTGCACCGTGGCCCATGGACGACTCCGACGGCCACGTGCTGGGCGCGCTATCCGCCACCGTTGACCTCGCTCCGGGCAAGGCGTCGTGGACCGCCAACAACCGACTGCAGCTGACGTGGCCGGTGCCGGACCTGACGCTGAGCCTGTCGGTGGCGGCCCCCGGGGACATCGCGTGCGCGCTGCACTTTCTCGTGACGGGCGGGCAAGTCCGCGCCGATCTGGACGTCCGTCGGTCGGCGATCGGTACGGTTGCAGGGGGGCTTGCGGAAGAGCCCGAGTTCTCGTGGAAAGAAGCCTCCTTGCAGGGTCCGGATGCCTGTCTGTCGGGGCTCGAACCGGCCGGCGTGCAGGCGCTGGCGGACCACTTGGCCGCGACGCTGCGAGGCTCGGTACTGCCGCGCGTGTCGGCGGGTGCGAATCAGGCGGCCCGCACGCTGTTTCCCAGTTCCCTCGAACAGGCCGTCCGGTGGCCTACCACCACCCGCTGGGGCGACATCGGCGAGCTGCGTCTGTCCACAACGTATCTGCCGTGGTCCCCGCAAGATGCTGCGCTCGTCGCCGGACATGAAGCCCCTCGCGCCTATGCCTCGCTGGCGGTCGGTGTCGACGTGGACCGAGCGGGCTGCGTGCCCGACCTGCCGCCTCCCGCGATTGCCCCAACCCCGCTGGCCGGGCAACCTCCTGCTCCGCCTCAGGGAAGCTCCTTTCTGCGCCGGGCACTCGTGATCGACCGAGCCTCGCTCTCCCGCATCGCTTGGGCGCTGCACCGATCCGGCGCCCTGTGCCAGGACACCACCGAGCGTGTGCGCGACGCCAGTCCCTCGTGGGCGCCGACGGCCTTGCCATCGCTTGCGGACTGGGTCGAAGGTGCGCCGCTGGCCGCGCGATTCTGGCCCGGCGCCGCGCCGATCGTCTCGGTCGCAAGCGACAGCGTCGGCCCGGTGGTCGACTGGCGACTCACGGGAGCGACGCTGGAGTTGACCGGTCTCGTCGGCGGAACTGAGCTCGTCGTGCTGTCGGTTTCCGGCGAATTCCGCGTTCGCCTGCGTCTCACGGTAGTCGACGGCGCGAATCTGGGCCTTCAAGTGGTGTCGGCCAAACGGGACAGTTCGCTGGTGTCGAGCCCGCTCTTCGGCGGTAACCTGCCCGCCTCAGGACCCGCCTTGGACGCCGTCGTCGATGCCGCCGTCGCGGGAATCTTCTCGACGCTGCCCGTGTTGCCGCTGGGCATCGCGCTACCGTCCGGAACGATGGCCACCGGAACCTCGCGCGCAGGCGACTCCCTGTGGCTTTGGCTCGATAGCGCTCCGGGCGGCTGACCCGGTTGCCGTTCAGGCTCGCAGTTGCTAGGGTTTGCGCCCTTGAAACGCCCGGCCAAAGTGCCAGGCGAGGGACCAACGACATGCTTTTCCGCTCTCGATTCCGCCTCCCGCACCTCCTTGCCGTCTGGACGCTCGGTGCCTGCGTGACCGTCACGTCGGTCGCTCCGGAAGCCGCGCAAGCCGCACCTGTGGCCACCGGCGAGAAGCGAACCGTGCTCAAGTGGGACAGCGCCCTGAAGGACGAGGACAACAAGCCGGTGTCGGGCCTGTTCCCCATGCAGTTCCAGCTGCGCAAGCCCAAGCAGAAGAAGGCGTTCTGGAAGGAGACCCACTGGGTCGCCGTCGACAACGGCCGCTACGCCCTCGAGTTGGGTCGGGTCACCGCACTGCCCAAGAACCTGGACCCCAAGACCTCGATCCTCACGGTCAACATCCCCGGCGTCGGCGAGATCATCACCGAAGTGCTGGACGGCAGCGACGCCTCGCTCGCCGAAGAGGCCGACCTGGGCATGGGCAGCCACCGCATCGTGCAATACGCTGAAAAGGCTGGATTTGCCTACGAGGCTGAGCGCGCCGGCATCGCCGACCGCTTGGGCGACTTCACTGCCGAGAAGCTGCGCGAGGCGCTCGATGCCCTTGAGAAGCGCAAGGTCAAGGTGCGCGTCGGCCGCAATCAGGTCAACCTGCAGAGCGTGGGCGGCGCGGGGGGCACCCCCTACGAGGCGGTCTGCCCTCCAGGCATGGTGGTCGTCGGCATTCGCGGTGGTTCCGGCATCTACATCGACAACTTCCAGGTGGTTTGCGGGCCGCTCGAGTAGACACTCGCCGGTCGTGCGGTGCTGAGCCGGCGAGGTGACCATGAGCCATGCGCCTGGACCCGGGTTGACGGTGGACCTGATCGTCGAACGCCCCTTGGTCGACGGCCGCCGCGCGGTGCTGCTGGTGGAACGCCGCTTTCCCCCCTACGGCTGGGCGTTGCCCGGTGGCTTCGTCGACGCCGGAGAGTGTTGTGAAGACGCAGCCTTGCGCGAACTGGCCGAGGAGACTGCGCTGCGGGGACGGCTGCTGTACCAACTGCACACGTACTCAGACCCCCTCCGGGATCCGCGGCGACCAACCGCCAGCGTGGTGTTCGTGGCGGAGTCCGACGGTGAACCCGTTGCCGGCGACGACGCGGCAGGCCTGCGGTTCTGGCCGCTCGACGACCTGCCGCAGCTTTGTTTCGACCACGCGCGCGTCATCGACGACTACCGCACGGATCGCTATCGGCCGGTCACCCCGCGCCTGTGAAACCCGCGCAAGCCGCGCCCACTTCGAGCCTTGCATGCGTCGTCTGCCAGCCCATCGCCGACGTCTCTTCCCGTTCCGGGCTGCGGTCATCGGTCTGGCGTGCGCGCTTGCGACGATCCTGGGGTGCTCCACTAGCCGCGAGATCGACGGTTTGTGGCGGGCGCAGCTGGTGCCACACGGGGCCGACAACGCCTTGATCTTCGGGTCGGAAGGTGCGGCGCTGGGCCTCGAGCTGGTCGTCGGCCAGTACGGCCCGGACCTCAGTGGTCTGGTGCGCTACTACACGTCGCCGGATTTTGAGCGTGCTCGGGTGGCCGAAGCGCCGGACAACCAGTGCGAGTGCGGCTGGCTGCATCAGGGCCGCATCGACCCGGTGACGAACAAGGTCTCGTTCACCCTCAAGAGCTGCGTGCCCGGCAGCTCGCCCCAAGCGGTCTTGCGTTTGCGCGGTCAGTTCGAGTTGGGCACCGACGAGAGACTTGCGGGCACGCTACGCGTCGACGATCCGACCTCGCCATTGAACGGAACGGCCCTGCAGGTCACGTTCGACCGTATCGGCGCACCGGGAGAGACCGACGCGAGCCAACTCGTCTGCCGTCAGCCCGCCGATGCCGCCAACGGCAACGTCTTTTCGGGGCGGTGAAGGATGGCCCCGCTGCACCCGACCCGGCTCGCCACCCGTTTGCTGTTCGCCGGATTGCTGCTTTCGCGCTCAGGCCTGCCACAGCCGGTCGCTGAGCCTCCAGCCCCGACGCCACTTGTGACCAGCGATGTCGCCGACGCCCAGAAACGCCCGCGAACGCTTGCGATCCTGCCGTTCAAGGACCATCTGGTCACGCCGTCGGACTTGTTCGCACCGCAAGGCCAGGTCTCCAGAGACAACTACGCCGCCAGCCTCGAGTCCGTCGTGCTCCGCAGTCTGGAGGCGACGCCCTACGTCACCGTCAAGCCCCCGGCCCGCGTCCGCGAGGAACTCTCCGACGACAGCGCCCTTCAAGCTGTTGGCCGCGCCGCTCAGGCCCGCTACCGCCTGGGTCTGGACCTGTACCTTGGCATGGCGGCCGCCCGCGCCCAAGAGAACCTGAAAGAATCCGCAGAGATGTACCGCAGCATCTTTCAGGACGTGTCAGACCCGAAGCCGTACGCCGATGCCCAGTTCATGCTCGGTGTCAGTCTGGTCGACCTGGGACGCGTGGCAGAGGGGCACATCGCGCTAAAGGACGCCTTCCAGATCCAAGCCGATCGGCGCTTTCGCCCTAACTTCTTCCCGCCGCAGGTGAACACGGCGCTGGCCAACGCCCTCGTCGACCACCTCTCCACCGCCGACCCGCTGCACCCGTACGGCGACAACCGGCGGATGCACGATCTGGCCACTCGGCTGGGCGTGTCCGCCCTGGTGACGGGCACGGTGCGCGGCAGCCCCGACGGCCCGGTGCTGCACCTCGCGATCTTCGGCGTGCAACGCCGCATCATCGAAGCGGAAATCCGGGTTTCCGCACTCGACTCTTCGAACCGCATCGACGCCTTTCTGTCCCGCTGGCTCGCCTGCGCCCCTATCGGACAGGCCGTCGCCTCGTCACGCTCCTCCGGCAAGTGGCGCATGGACACCTCGGGGTCCTACGCACTCTACGCCCGCCAACCCACGCGTCAGGATTTCCACAGCGTCGGCTTCGCTGCGGGCGTGTCCTACGACTTGCGTCCGGGGTTCGAGTGGTTCGGCCGCGTGAACATGTACACAAGCTTGTCGGACCCGTACCGCGACCTGCTGCACTCGTTCAACTCGGTCCGCGTGCTGGGTGGTGTCGGTTTCACCCTGCGCCGCGGGCCGTTGCGTCTGTTTGTCCGGCCGGGCATCGACCTGCACGTGCTCGGCTCGTTTGTCGCGAGCACCGATGCCGACTGCAAATTCCTGGGTCTGGACCACCCGTTGTGCGACGCATCGACCGTGTCGAATCTGGATCAGGACTTGCTGGCAGGCCTGAACCTCGCGTTGGGTGGTCAGGTGCACATCGGGCGCGACTTCTTCCTGTCGCTGCAGGGGTCGGCCTCGTCCTACTTCCTGCCCTTCTCGGGCACCGACCGCTTGAACTACCCCCTGTCGGCTGAGATTGGCCTCGGCTATCGCCTGTAGTACGCCCCGGGATTCCCCCCGGAGACTCCGCTTCCACCGGATGCGCCATCCCCCCAAGGCGCGTTTCCCATCCCGGCTCCTCCCCCCCAACCCACGAGCCGTCCAGAGGTCCCCATGTCCGTCGAGATCCTGTGCCGCCACCCTGACTTGCCTCGCCCCACCGGTCCCGTGATCCTCGCCATTCTGGACGGCGTGGGCTGGGGTCCCGGCGACGACGGCGACGCGGTCGCCAAGGCCAACAAGCCCAACCTGGACCGCCTGTGGCAGTCGCAGCCCACCCGCACGCTGCAAGCGCACGGCCTTGCGGTCGGCCTTCCGTCCGATGCCGACATGGGCAACTCAGAGGTCGGCCACAATGCGCTAGGCGCCGGCCGGGTGTTTCGCCAAGGCGCCGCGCTGGTCAACGACGCCATCGCCAGCGGTCGGCTGTTTCAGGGCGAAGCATGGCAATGGCTGGTCGAGCCGCTCGTCGGCCCGAACGCCTTGCCCCACGCGGCGTTGCACCTCTGCGGCTTGCTGTCCGACGGCAACGTCCACTCCCACATCGAGCAGGTGTTCGCCCTCATCCGCGGTGCCGACCGTGCCGGCGTGCAGCACCTGCGGATGCACCCGCTGGCCGATGGCCGTGATGTGGAAGACCCGTCGTTCGACCGGTTCGTCGCCCAGCTTCAAGCCGAGCTCGACGCCCACAACGCCCGCGGACGCGACTACTGCATCGCATCCGGCGGCGGACGCATGGGCGTGACGATGGACCGCTACGAGGCAGACTGGTCGATCGTCGAGCGCGGGTGGCACGCGCATGTGCTGGGCGAGGCTCCCGGCTTCCCCGACGTCGGCACCGCCATCGCCAAACTTCGCAAGCAGCCAGGCGGAGAAAGTGACCAGAAGCTCGGACCCTTCGTGATTCTCGGCGCCGACGGCCAGCCGGTGGGCGCGGTACGCGACGGCGACAGCTTCGCCTTCTGGAATTTCCGCGGCGACCGCGCCATCGAGCTCACACGGGCCTTTGAAGACGGTCCTGACTTCAAGGCTTTCGACCGCAAGCGCGTCCCCGCCGCCCGCTACGCCGGCATGATGCAGTACGACGGAGACCTGCACCTGCCCCGCAAGTTTCTCGTCGAGCCGCCCGTGATCGAGCGCACTTCCGGCGAGTTTCTGGCCGCTTTGGGGCTGCGCACCTTCGCCGTCAGCGAGACGCAGAAGTACGGTCACGTCACCTACTTCTGGAACGGCAACCGATCTGGCGTGCTGGCCCCGGGGCTCGAGGAGTATGCAGAGGTCCCCTCAGACCGCATCTCGTTCGACCAACGCCCCGAAATGCGCGCGCAGGAAATTACCGACCTGGTCGAACGGGCGCTTTCCCACCAGCCCCGGCCCGACTTCGTGCGCCTGAACTACCCCAACGGGGACATGGTTGGCCACACCGGCGACTTCGCGGCGACCGTGCGGGCAGTCGAATGCGTCGATGCGCAGGTGGGCCGACTGATCGCGCTGACCGAACAGCTGGGCGGCGTGCTCATCGTGACCGCCGACCACGGCAACGCCGACGACATGTGGATGCGCGACGGCA
The DNA here is from genome assembly GCA_049317445.1 of Myxococcota bacterium. Classification (GTDB taxonomy): domain Bacteria; phylum Myxococcota_A; class UBA9042; order UBA9042; family UBA9042; genus CAJBNH01. Next base: position 9,284 of record JBMOIG010000008.1, read on the forward strand.
AGGGCCGGCCGGTCATCGTCAACGGCGCACCTCAGCCCAAGACCAGCCACACGCTGTCGCCAGTGCCCGTGACGATCCTCGACACGCGCAACGGCACCGCTTGGAAGCTGCGCGAAGACCTGCCACGCGCGGGCTTGGCCAACGTCGCTGCAACGCTCTTCAACTTGATGGGTTACGAGGCACCGGTGGACTACGAACCCTCATTCGTCACGCCGGCCTGATGCCCTCGCTACGAGCAGCCGCCTGACGTCGCGCCGCAGTCGCAGCGATAGCACGCGCCGGACGGGAACATCATGCGGCCGCAGCTGGGGCACAGCGGGCTGTCCAGGTGGGCCTTGAACAACACGCCGTTGCCCGCTTGGGTGCGGACGGCGTCGGCCGATGCGCCGGTTCCCTTGTCGCTTGCGCTTCCAGTCGCCGCTTCGACGGCCGGGGCCGCTTCCGCCTCGACGGCCGGCCCCTTGTCCAGGAACTTCAGCGCGAGCCAGCGGAACAGGTAGTCCGTGATCGACTTGGCGATCGGGATGTCGCGGTTGCCGGTAAAGCCGCTGGGCTCAAAGCGGGTCGCCGTGAACTTGTCGCACAGCACCGGCAGGGGCACGCCGTATTGCAGTGCCATCGAGATCGCTGTCGCGAAGGCATCCAGCAGACCCGACAACGTCGAGCCCTCCTTCGCCATCACGATGAACACTTCTCCCAGTGTCCCGTCCTCGTACATGCCGGCTGTGATGTAGCCCTCGTGTCCGGCAATCGAGAACTTGTGGGTGATCGCCTGCCGCTCGTCAGGCAGCTTGCGGCGGTCCCGGCGCGCAGCGGGGGCGACGGCAAGGACGGCTTCGACCGCAGCGGCCGGCGCTTCCAGCGCGTGCTTGGTGTCGGTCGTTTTGTGAGTCGTCAAGGGTTGGGCGCGCTTGCAGCCGTCCCGATAGATGGCGACCGCCTTGATGCCCTGCCGCCAGGCCTCCATGTACGTCCGCGTCACGTCCTCAACCGTCGCCTCGTTCGGCAGGTTGACGGTCTTCGAGATGGCACCAGACAGGAACGGCTGCACCGCCCCCATCATGTTCAGGTGCCCCATGTAGTGGATCGACCGCGCGCCGTTGGCGGGCTTGAAAGCGCAGTCGAACACGGACAGGTGCGCGTCCTGCAGGTTCGGCGCGCCCTCAATCGTGTCGCTCTGGTCGATGTACAGCGTGATGTCTGCGATCTGGTCGGGCGAGTAACCGAGTTTGCGCAGCGCCGCAGGCACGGCCTGATTCACGATCTTCAACGTGCCGCCGCCGACCAGCTTCTTGTACTTGACCAGTGCGATGTCGGGCTCGATGCCGGTCGTGTCGCAGTCCATCATGAAGGCAATCGTGCCGGTCGGCGCCAGCACGGTCACTTGGGCGTTGCGATAGCCGTGACGCGCCCCCTCCTGCACCGTCTGGTCCCACACCTGCCGCACTGCGCCCATCAGCGGCGCGGGGACGGCCGACGCGTCGATGGCGCCAACCGCCGCGCGATGCCGCAGCATCACGTTGTGCATGGCGCTGCGATTGGGCTCGAACTTCGGGAAAGCGCCGATTTGCTCTGCCAGCCGCGCCGACTGCAGGTTGGCCTCGCCGTGCATCAGCGCCGTGATCGCTGCCGCATACGCCCGTCCCTGCGGCGAGTCGTAGGCCAACCCACGGGTCATCAGCAGCGCGCCCAGGTTGGCGTAGCCTAGACCAAGCGGCCGGAAGTCGACGCTGTTCTTGCCAATTCGCTCCGTCGGATAGGCGGCGAAGTCGACCAGAATCTCTTGGGCGGTCAGCGTCAGAGCAACCGCGTGCCGAAACGCCTCGACGTCCAACTCGCCGTCCGCGCCCACGAACCGCATCAGGTTCAGGCTGGCCAGATTGCAGGCCGAGTCGTCCACGAACATGTACTCGCTGCACGGATTCGATGCGTTGATCCGGCCTGATTCCGGGCAGGTGTGCCAGCTATTGATGGTCGTGTCGAACTGCATGCCGGGGTCGCCACACGCCCAAGTCGCCTTGGCCACTTCCTCCATCAGCTCGCGAGCCTTCCACGTGTCCATCGGCCGGCCGTCCTTGACGGCCCGGGTCGTCCACTCGCCGTCGTCCTGAACGGCGCGCATGAAGCTGTCGGTCGTGCGCACGCTGTTGTTCGAATTCTGAAAGAAGACCGACCCATAGGCCTCGCCGTCGATGCGGCCGTCATAGCCTGCCTCGATCAACGCCCAAGCCTTCTTCTCCTCCGAAGCTTTGCAGCGGATGAAGTCGGCGATGTCGGGGTGGGTAACGTCCAGGATCACCATCTTGGCGGCCCGACGCGTCTTGCCGCCGCTCTTGATCACGCCGGCGAAGGCGTCGAAACCCTTCATGAAGCTCACCGGGCCCGACGCCTCGCCACCGCCCGCCAGCTGCTCGCGCGACGACCGGATCGGCGACAGGTTCGAGCCCGTGCCGGAGCCGAACTTGAACAACATGCCCTCGGTCTTTGCCAGCGACAGGATCGACTCCATCGTGTCCTCGACGCTGTTGATGAAACAGGCCGAGCACTGCGGGCGCGCCTCGAAGCCGACGTTGAACCACACCGGCGAGTTGAACGCCATGCGTTGGTTCACCAGCAGCCAGGTCAGCTCGTCCTCGAAGATACGGGCATCACTTTCCGTTGCGAAGTAGCGGCCTTCCCTTCCCCACTGGCCGATGGTGCCGACGACTCGGCCGATCAACTGACGCACGCTGGACTCACGCTCAGGCGTGTCGAGCGTGCCGCGGAAGTACTTGGACACGACCACGGCGGTGGCGGTCTGCGACCAGCTGGCGGGGAACTCAACGCCCTTCTGCTCGAAGATGGTCTCGCCGCGCGTGTTGGTGATGGCGGCGGTGCGGCGTTCCCAGGTGATCTCGTCGAACGGGTGCACACCGGGGTGGGTGTGGTGTCGGCGCATGGTCAGGCCCGCACCGCGGTCCAGCTTCTGTGACGGCAGGGGAGCAAACGCCAGCGGAGCGGCATCGACCGTCGCGATGTCGATGGCCGACACCTCCCGGTCGGTTGCGTCGGACTCCTGCGACAGCGCACCGGAGACCGCCAGCGAAGGCTCGGTCGCCAGTGCGTCGTCCTGCAGGATCCTCAATTGCAGACTCATCGTCCCCCCCTCGTCCCCATACGCCACCCGCCGAGCACCCGAACACCGACGCACCGCAGCGATTCTGGCCATGCCTCGCGCCTCCGAAGCCGGACGTCCCTGGGCGGAACCGTTTGGGGCGGTGCCGCCGCTGCGTTGGGAGACCGGCTCCTTCTTGCGCAGCACCGGAAGCTAGCCGCCGGTTTGGGCCGTGGTCAAATTTCTCGACCACAACATGTTGTGCACGCAACAGAGCTCAACCACTACATCTGGTGGTCCAAGGACGATCTGCCCCCCGCTTTCCGCTGCGAATCCGCCTGCCTGGATCACGATATGCACACCGCCAAGCGCCGGGCGGCGAGCCTGTGCACAACCTCAGCGCTGCGACCGCGACCTGTGGATACATTCGCACAACCGGCTATTCATAATGATGTTTCTCATCAATTCCGTCTGTGCACGCCTTGGCAAGGTTCTCGGCCGCCGTCTCCTGATCATGCGGGTCGTCCGGTAACCGACCCTTCACGGAACCGAGCGAAACCACGATCGAACGCTGCAACCCTTCGACAATACGCGATTTCATGGAGGCGCCTCGGTGGGCCGTTTGAAAGTGCGCCCCGTGTCGCGTACAAGCCCCGCGCGTCGGCCGTCGGCGCCGCGCTCAAGCCGTCGGCTCCAGGGAGAGTGCATCCATGCAGTTCATCGACGAAGCCACCGTGGTGGCCGCCTCAGGCGCGGGGGGCAACGGCAGCCGAAGCTTTCGCCGCGAGAAGCACGTGCCGCGCGGAGGACCCGACGGTGGCGACGGCGGCAAGGGCGGCGATGTCGTGCTCGTGGCCGACCCCAGGTCGCGGTCCCTGCTCGACTACCACTACGGTCGTACGTATTCGGCTGAGGACGGCAAGGCGGGCTCAGGCGCGCGCAAGTCCGGGCGCGACGGCGAAGATCTCGTCCTTGCCGTGCCGCCGGGGACCCAGGTCTTCGACGCATCGAGCGGGGAACTACTGGCTGACCTGCTCTCTGAAGGCCACCGTCTGGTGATCCTGCGCGGTGGCAACGGCGGCTGGGGCAACATCCACTTCGCCACCGCCACCCGTCAGGTGCCCGACTTCGCCAATCCCGGACAGCCCGCCCTCGTCCGCTCCCTGCGCTTCGAACTCAAGCTGCTGGCCGATGTCGCCCTGGTCGGCTACCCCAACGTTGGAAAATCCAGCCTCATTCGCGCGATTTCTGCCTCACAGGCACGCGTCGCCGACTACCCGTTTACCACGCTTGTCCCCAATCTAGGCGTCGTGCGCCATCAAAGCCGGGTGTTCACGGTCGCCGATATTCCCGGCCTGATCGAGGGCGCGGCGCAGGGCGCGGGACTCGGGACACGCTTCCTGAAGCACGTCGAGCGTTGCCGCACCCTCGTGTTTCTGCTGTCGCCGGTCGAGAGTGAGTCCCCGGCGCAACAGCTTGCCGTCCTGCAGCGAGAACTCGCGTCCCACGACCGGGACCTGCCGCAGCGGCCGTCCATGGTGGTTCTGGCAAAGGCAGACTTGCTCGGTCCGGACGTCGACGACGTCGTCCGCGAGCTGGCGGAGGAGTTGGGCCGCCCCGTGCTGGCGGTTTCGCCGATTACCAAGGTGGGTGTGCCCCGGTTCCTGGACGAGCTCGCCTCCCGCTTTGCCCAAGAGCCCCGTCAAGCGCCAGCGACCTACGACCCCATGGCGGACTGACCCACAGGGCAGACTCGGCAGTGCCCTGCGGTTGCCACACTCGCCATGGGTCGCGAAATGGCACTGTGCCCAAACGGCACCAAGCCCATTCCCCCGCAATTTCCGCGACTCTCCAGATAGGCCTCGATTTGACGGTCTACATGGGCCTGCCTATACTTCAGGGCCCCGGCACCGGCGAAGTTTGCGCAACTGCGGTGCCACGATTGATCATTGTCTGGAGGAGCTCGGCCCGCCGGCAAAGGCAGCACGCAAGATTGCAGCGTTCGCGTGACAGCGGACGCTGCTTGGTGGCATGCTGTTTCGCTGCGTCCCTTGCAGGGCGTGGTTTCGATCTCTCTCGTCAAGGACCTTCTAGCGATGCAAGTCAGGTCGTCCGCCCCGAACAGGCAGCCACGCGCCGCACACCCGCTGTCGGAACGGCCGGACTTGGCGCTGCCGGAACGGCAGCACTTGGCGGTACCGGAACGGCCGGACTTGGCCCGCAAGAGAGGCAAAATGTCGCCTGAATTTAGACGTGTGGCTGCGCTGATTGCGGTCGGCACGGTGCTGGCCGCGACGGCTTGGGCCCAACCCGAGCCAACGGCCGAACCTGCTCCGGCCGCAGCCTCAGAGCCCGCAGCCCCGGCCGCCGCCCCAGCCGCTACGCCCGCCGCCCCAGCCGTTACGCCCGCCGCCCCAGCCGCTGCGCCCACAGCCCCTGCAGCCGCTGCGCCCGCTGCCGCGCCTGCCGCCGGGGCCACGGCCCCGCTGCCCGCCACCGGCGACGCTCAGTACGAGGCTCGACTTCGCCAGATCGAAGAGCGTGTAGTCGGCATCAAGGAGCGGATCTTCCAGACGAAAACCAAGCTGCTGCTGCTCAAAGAGCAAATCCTCGACAACGTGATCGCAGAGTCGCGCGCCATCCTCGTGCACCGCAACGAAATGGGGTCGTTCTTCGAGCTCGTCAGCGTCCTGTACTACCTCGACGGCAAAAAGATCTACTACCAGGACAACTCCAACGGCCTGCTGAACGACCGCAAGGAGTTCGAGATCTACAACGGCTCGGTGATTCCGGGGAACCACGCCCTGTCGGTGGAGCTGGTGTACCGCGGCAACTCGAGCCTGTTCAGCTACTTGCAGGGCTACCAGTTCAAGCTGAAGTCTTCCTACACCTTCTATGCTGCCCGCGGCCGAGTCACCGAGGTTGCGGTTGTCGGCTATGAGCGGGGAGGCGTCGGCACCGATCTCGAAGACAAGCCGTACGTCAAGTACGAGGTCAAGCAGATCCAGAACAAGACAGCCAAGCCCACGGGCGAAGCGGAGCCCGCAGGAAAGTGATGCTGCCCACGGTCGCTCCAGCGCACATCGGTTCGGCCGGTCGCGGCCCCGCGCAGCCCCTCTGCGCGGGTTCTGCGTGGGCTCGCCTTTGCCTGAGCGCGACCCTGCCCTGCCTGAGCGCGACGCTGCCCTGCCTGAGCGCGACTGTGGCCGTGCTGACCGCTGTCGTCGGCCTGTCCACCTCTGCCCTCGCCCAGAGCAGCGACCCCGTCCGCGGCATCGAAAACGATGTCGAGAACGTCCGCACCTCAGCCCTGCTCATCGACAACGACCTGCGGACCGCGATGGCCCGCGAACGCAAGTACCCGCTGGACCGGCGCTTTATCGAAGCCACGCTCGCCTACGAGCGCGGCAATTTGTCGACGGCATCCGTCCTGCTGACCGACCTTGTCAGCGACGCCGATTTCCAGAAGATGCGCGACTATGGCGACGCCTTGTACATGCTGGGCGACAGCATGTACCGGATGCGCAACTACTTGGGCGCCAAGCGGTATCTGGACCTGATCCTGCGCCAGACCGGCAGCCCCCACTACCAGCCCGCCCTGCAGGCGCTGGCCGACATCGCCGTGCGTCTGCGCCGCATGGAGGAAGTCGAGGACTACGCCAAGCGGTTGACCAACGTTCCCGCCGGCCAGCGGAAGTCGGAGCTGCTGTACCAGTTCGGGCGGTCGTTCTTCTCGGCCGGGTCCTACGACCGTGCGGTCAGCTTCCTGGAGCAGATCGCTGTCGGCGAAGTCCGTTGGCCGCACGCGCACTTCTACATCGGTGCCGCCCACGTCGCGAAGAACCGCATTCCGGACGCCACGCGCGAGTTTCTGGCGGTCGTCGCCAACGGCAAGAACCCAGACGAAGCCCGCAAGACCCCTCAGGAAGTGCTCGACTTTGCCCACATCGCTCTGGGTCGCCTGTACCTGCAAGACAAGCAGTACGACGACGCCGCGCTGCACTATCAGGCGGTGGACCGCAACTCGCCGGTGTATGAGGAGTCGCTGTTCGAGCTCGCCGCCACCTACGTCGCCGCGAAGAAGGCCGACAAGGCGCTTGAGACGCTGGACGTGCTGCTGCTGACGGTCAGCGACGACAACGTGGCCGTGCAAGCTGCCGTCCTGCGTGGCCGCATCAACATGCTCAACAAGTCGTACGACGCGGCAGACGCTTCGTATCAGGACGTGGTCGACCGCTACAGCGCGATCACGGGCGAGCTCACGCGGTTCGCCTCCAGCGACAAGAACCTGGAGCAATTCTTCACCTGGCTGCTCAACCGCGGCAGCGACGAGTACTCGGTGGTGCGCCCGGTCTCGGACCGCGTCGCCCGCTACATCGAGAACGACGAGGACATCCAGCGCGTGGTCGCCCTGTTCGACGAGATGTCGGCCGAACGCGCAGAGGTCAAGGAGGCTTCCCGCCTCGCCGCTACCATCGAAGCCGCTCTCAAGGAGAGCAGCCGCCTCGACATGTTCCCGGAGCTCAAGGACGGCTGGATGCGGGTGGTCGAGAACCAGAACCGCTCCGTGGACACTGGGCGACGCATCGTCGAGCTCCTGCGCACTTACGCCGAACCGCGGATGACGGCAGAGGAACGCGCCCGCGCCGACGCCCTTCGCGCGGAACGCAAGCGCCTGGAAGAAGCCTTCGCCAAAGTGCCTGCCACCAAGGGCGATTACATCGAGCGCCAGCGCCGCGTCGACTCAGGATTTGCCAATCTGGCGGCCGACGTGGGCATCCTGAAGACCCAACTCTCCGGCGTGAAAGATCAGGTTCTTGCGGTTGAGAAGATGCTGAACGAACGCGTCTTTGGTGAGCAGGGCCTCGTTCTGCCCAAGGACCGCGAAAACGAGATCCGCACCGCGCTGCAGGCCGAGAAGGATGAATTGCGGCGTATCTTCCGGGATATCGAATCCCTGACACAGGACGTCGAGGTCTACGCCCAAGGCGTTGGAGCGGGCGACAAGGTCAGCCGCGACGAGAGCACCGTCCGGGTGGCCCTGCTCGCGACCCAGCGAGCCGAGCAGATGCTGTACGCGACCATCCTCGAGCGCACAGGCGAGCGGTCCAACGAGGTCGTGCGCCTGCGTGTCGCCCGCACCCAACTGGAGCAAATCGGTGTGAGCATGGAGGGTTCGCTGGCGGTCATTTCCGCGCGGGCGGGCGAGCGGTTGGCCGGCATCGCCAAGATCCTGACTGTCGAGAAGCGCAACATCGCCGAGTATCAGGTCACCGTTCGCGCCTACGAAGACAACGCCCGCTCGCTGTCGCGCGACGTCGGTTTCGGCATGATCCGCAACGCACAGCGTCGCTTGGCCGACATCTTGCTGGAAGCTGACTTGGGCTTGGTCGATGTCGCATGGCAACGCAAGCAGGAAAAAACGAGCGCCATCCGCGAGCTGCAAGAGGAACGCACCCAGCGCATCCGCACGCTCGGCGAGATCCTCGACAACCTGACCAACGACGGAGGTGCCGAGTGATGCGCACCCCGCTTCGCCTTTGGGTCATTCTGGCGACCTTGGTCACGCTGTTCGCCGTGTCCGCGGCCGCCGAACAGCCCGTGCGGACCATGCCGAAGTATCGGGTTCGCGGCGACGTCGTCGACGACCCGGTGCAACTCAACGTAGAGCGCAAGGCCTTCCAGGCAGCGTTCGAGGCGTACAAGCTCGCCGCCAAAGAGTTCCGCGACGAGGTCCGCGAGTTCATCGCCCGCGAGGTCTCGAACCGACAGAAGAGTGTTTCCAGCGGCTACCAGTCGCAGATCGACGCCTTGGACAAGCAGCAATTCGACCTGCGGCGTGAGGCGATTGCCCGTCTCGAGTCCTTCATCTTCCGCCACCGCGATCACGAGCAGTACACCCCGGACACGATGTTCCGGCTGGCCGAGCTGTACTACGAAGACACGATCGCGTCGTACAACCGCTCGCAGGACGACTTCAACCGCGAGATGGGCCTGTACAACCGCGGCAAGCTGCTGGACCCACCGACAGAGAGCGAGCGCGACTTCTCCCGCTCGATCGCGATCTACAAGTACCTGCACTGGGTGCCTGAGGGTACGCAGATGTCGCCGCTGGCGGGTAAGCTGCAGGGCGTCGTGCTGGAGTCGCGCTGGCCGAACTACAAGTTCGCCGACGCCGCGATGTACCTGCAAGGCTACTGTGAGTTCGAGGGCGGCGAGATCGAGCGTGCGATCGCGTCGCTGTCGAAGATCGAGCAGTTCTACCCGAACTCGCAGTACGTTGCTGAGGCTTGGTTGCGCGTTGGCGAAATGTACTTCGACGACAGCAACTTCGAAGCCGCCGCCGACGCCTATGGCAGGGCCGCCAAGCGTGCCGAACAGACGAGCGACCACAAGAACTACAGCCTCGCGCTCTACAAGCTGGGGTGGTCGAACTTCCAGCTGTATCGGTATCCGGAAGCCGTGCGGTGGTTCCAGAAGCTGATTGAATTCGAGGACAACCTCGCGGCAAAGGCGACCAAGGTCAAGGACCAGCTCGATCTCCGCAAGGAAGCGATCGAGTACTTGGCCAAGTCGCTCGCAGAGCCTAGCTGGGATGAAGACGGCTGCGACGACTTCGGCAACGAGGACGCCAAGAGCGCGTGCCTGACGCTGGACCCGCGCTTGCGCCCGCGGCTCTACGTCGCGTCGGTACTTGCTCCGGACTTCACGGACTTCCCGAACTGGCAGTCGGTGGCGCAAGGCGACGTGCTGACCCGCCTGCAAGCGAACTTCAACGCCCGTCAGGCCGTTCGCAAGGACCTGATCAACGGCAAGCCGTACATCTACGACATCCTGCTGACCTACGGTAACACGTTGCTTGAGCAGGCTTTGGATGACTACTACCGCCAAGGCATCCTGGTGCTGGGCTACGTCGTTGACCATTGGCCGCAGGCCCGCGAGTCCCAGGCTTCGCAGCGCAAGATCATCCGCGCGGTCGACATCTTGGCCGGCGCGGCACTGAACTATCAGGCCCTGCTTGCCAAGGGCGGCTTGAGCGCCACGGAGCAGAATACCGCCAAGCTGGGTCTGGAAATGGCGATGGCCGACCAGGAACGGCAGGTCGTCGAGCGCCGCAAGTACCTGAGCTTGTTCGCCAAGGGAACGCCATGGTACGAGAAGTGGGGCGGCGACAAGGATCTGGCCGCTCAGGTGGACGACACCATCAACAAGGTGCGCCTCGACTTCGCCCGCCTGATGCACCAGCAAGCGCAAACGCTGCGTGCCGCGGGTGAAGAAGACGCGGCGTTGGCCAAGTACATCGAGGCCTCGAAGGAATACGAGGTCCTGCTGCTCAACGACCTTGAAGCCCCCGGAGCCTACGAGCTGGCGTGGACGGTCGCAGAAACCCAGTACTTCGCTGGCAAGCGCTGCGACGCCCTGCGCACCAAGGAAAACGAGCTGCTGACCGACCCCAAGTCCGGCGCCCTGATTCCGTACCCGGTGGAGGCGGTTCCGGCGCTGAAGGGCTCTTGCGAGCAGATGCGCAAGTCGATCAAGTACTACACGATGGTCCGCGACTGGAAGGGCCAGAAGGGCAAGGGAGAGGACGGCAAGCCTCTGGACTACACGGAAGAGGCCGGCTTTACCGCCATCCTGTCGTCCAGCCAGGTGCTGAACGCGCGTGCGGCGCTGCCCGTCAACGACCCGGAGTACCTCGAGTCCCGCATGATCCCCGAGCTGCGCCCCAGCAACGCACAGGACGAAGCGGACATCGAGGCGATGAAGGACGCGATTGCTGTCCAGCGCGTGCCGCGGCAGACGATCGACCCCGTCGCGACCGAGTGGCTGCTCGCCGTGGATGGCTACATCGCCGCGGGCCAGTTCAACCGCGAGGATCCGGAGCGTGCCCAGCGCTTGGCCCTGCAGGCGGCGGAATTGCTCTACAAGAACCGCAACTACGACCCGTGGCCTCAGGGTGTGACACCGCGAACTACGGCCGGATTCTGGTCCGCCCGCGAGCGTTTCTGGTGGATCATCGAGAAGTTCCCGGTGTCCAAGCAGGCGATCTCGTCCATCCAGAACCTGTTGACCTCCTTCGCGGTCGAGAACGACATCGAGGGCCTGCAGATGGTCACCAAGTACATGGAGGAGCACCCGCGCCTCGGTGACCCGACCAAGATCGACGAGACGAAGAAGAAGGTCGCCTTGTTCAAGCTCGGCGTGTTGGCTCGCGACGCAGAGAACTTGTACGGCGAAGCGGAAAAGCGCCGCAAGGCCGCAGAAGCCAGCACGAATCCTGACGAAGCTGGCAAGCAGTTCGCCGACGCTCGCGAGTACTACGACAAGGCCGGCGACAAGTACCGCAACCTGCGGGCCGACGCCAAGGACACCAAGACCAAGCTGGGCGCTCTGATGTGGGGCATGGAGTCGTTCCGGCAAGCGGAGAAGTGGGACAAATGCTTCGACGTGCTGAAGGAAGCCGAAGAGATGATCCGCAGCGTCAAGGACGCTGACGAGGCCGAGCGCAAGGAGAACCTCAAGCGCTTGGACCAGATTGTCACCACGCGCGCCAAGCTGAACTACCGCTTCTTCCGCATCCCCGAGGCCATCGCGGACTACCGTCTGCTGTACGAAACCGATCCGAACGGACAGTACGCTGCCGAATACCTGAAGTCTGCCGCTGACTTGGCGTCGTACAACAGCAACTGGGATCTCGCCGTCCAGCTCGACAAGGAATACATCGCCCGCTACAGCGGCGACGTGAAGAAGCGCGACACGGTGCGGACCACGGCGTGGCGCATTCAGCAGTCGTGGCAGAAGAAGGGCGACATCGAGCGGCAGGTCGAGGCACTCGAAGAGTTCATCGCCCGCTACACCACCGACAAGCTCGCGTCGAACCGCGTCTTCCAGGCCTACTCGATGATCGGCGAGATCTACGAGAGCCGCGGCGACGAGAAGAACGCTGACAAGATCTGGCGCCGCATCATCGATGCGTTCAACACAGGCGGTTACGCCAAGAACGGCGGTCCGGAGGCGACGTCCGCCGCGCAAGCAACGTTCAAGCTGATGGTGCCCCGCTACCAGCGGTTCATGGCGACCAAGATTGTGGCCAACCCGAAGCTGTCGGCGCTCAAGCAGGCGCAGGATCTGCAGAATCAGGTCAAGGCGATGATGGACATCGTGGCCGGGCCGGAGAAGAAGACCAAGAAGCCAGACGGCACCGTCGAGACCAGTCGCGGTGGCGGCATGTTCGACGAGTACAAGGACGCAGTCGCCGGCTACGGTTCGCGAGACTGGTCGTACGCTGCGTACCTGTATCGTGGCCAGATGCTGGTGTTCTTCGCCAAGTCGATCTACGGCGCGCCGACACCTGAGAACATGTCCCCCGACGAAGAAGAAGAATACCTGAACGCTTTGGAGCAGTTCGGCAAGCCCATCGAAGATCAGGCCCTGCGTTCGTTCGTGTCCGCGTTGAGCGATGCCGAGTCCAAGGGCGTCGTGAACCAGTGGGTCACCGAACTGCGCAAGGCGGTCAACCGGTACAAGCCCAAGGAATACCCGCTGCTCAAGGACGAGAAGCGTCTCGTCGCCGATCCGGCAGGCACGTTGCTGCAGCCGGACAGGGAGCTGCGATGAACGCCTTGCGCTTCCAGCTGCGCCTTGGCGCACCGCGATGGCTGCTCGCATGCGTGGCTGTCTTGGCCACGTCGGCATGGCTGACGGCTTGCGGTGCTCCCGAGGTTGTCGAGCCGCCGCCCCCTCCGCCCGTCGAGACGCCGGTTGATCCGGTCGAGCCGCCGCCCGCGGTCGATGAAGCGCCACCCGTCGAGACCCCCGCGGAACCGACGCCCGTCGCTGCAGAGCCGGCGGCTGAGCCGACGCCCACTGCGGCCGAACCGGCCAAGGCTCCTGAGGAAGTCACTGACATCCGGCGCGAATCCTCGCCGGCCGAAGACATGATCAAGGAAGGCGTCACCCTGCTGCGCGACAACAACCTGTTTGACGCCCGGCAGCGCTTGCAGGCTGCCACGCAGCAGGACCCGAAGTCGGCGACGGCCTGGTACAACCTCGCGCTTGTGCAGCACCGCATGGGCAACACGGAGGATGCGCTCGCGTCGGCGGGCAAGGCCCTCGAACTGAATCCGACCTATTCGCGTGCCGCCGTCCTCTCTTCGGTCATTCACCTGCGACGCAACGAACCAGGCCTGGCCGAGAAGGTCTTGGATGGCATACTGGCCTCTCGTCCCGCAGACGTGATGCTGCTGGGCGCACGGGCGCGCGTATTCGTCGAGGAGAAGGAGTACGGCAAGGCGCTGGAAACCTGCGTGAGAGCCCTGCGGCTCGACCACGACAACCCCGAGGCGTTGCGGTACATGGCCGAGGCCTACTTGGCGATGGGGCGCGACGGTCTGGCCAAGCTGGCGCTCGACCGTGCGTTCTCGATCTACTCCGGCGACTATGAGGTCGAGGGTCAAGCAGCCGCGGTCACCGATCCCAATGCGCCCGTCGAGGCTCCACGCAAGGCGTATGACGTCCGTATTGCCAAGGGCGGCGGCAGCATGCGCGGCACACGGGCGGAGGCGCTGGACCGCGACGCCGGCATCGCGCACATCTACTACCTGTACGGCCGCATGGCGATGAAGACGGATCAGGTCTCGGAGGCGCGCGAGCACTTCCTGCAGGCCACCCGGCTTCGCCCAGACTACGCAGAAGCCTGGAACAATCTGGGCGTGTGCTGGGTCACCGCCAAGAAGGGCGAAGAGGCCATTGAGGCGCTGACCAAGGCGCTTGAGATCGAGCCCAACATGCTCGAAGCCCGCGTGAACCTGGGCAGCGCCTACCGAATCAGCAAGGATCCGGAGCGCGCAGTGAAGGCCAAGGCGCAGTACGAAAAGGCGATCACGCAGGACTCGCGGCTGCCGGCGCCCTACTTCAACCTCGGCATCCTCTACCTCGAAAGCGAGATGCCGGACGTCACGAACAACGAGCAGCGATACCAGAAGGCCATCGACTACTTCGCAGCTTACCGCGACCACCGCGGCCCCGTGCGTGGCAAGGACAAGGACCCGCTGGAGGACTACGTTGCCGAAGCCGTGAACCTGCGCAAGATCGCCGCCGACGCCCGCAAGGCTCAGGAACAAGCCGCGCAGGAACAGGAAATCGAGAAGAAGAAGCAGGAAGAAGAGAAGATCCAGAAGGAAGCGGAAGAGAAGAAGAAGGCCGAGGAAGATCGCATCAAGGCTGAAGAAGAGGCGAGCAAGAAGGCTGCTGCGGATGACGCCCTACGGCTGAAGGCTGAGGACGATGCCCGCAAGGCGGCCGAAGCTGACGCCCAGAAGACGGCTGAGGAAGCCCGCAAGGCCGAAGAAGCCCAGCGTGCTGCCGAAGAGGAAGCCCGCAAGAAGGCTGAGGAAGAGGCCAAGCGTCAGCTGCCGCCGGTCGATGAGACACCCCTGCCACCGACCCCGCCGCCTCCGCCCGACGACTCTGCTCCCGTTCCGGCACCGCCCCCGGAGCCTGCGCCTGAGCCTGCACCCGCTCCTGAGCCCGCGCCCGCTCCTGAGCCCGCGCCCGCTCCTGAGCCTGCGCCCGCTCCTGAGCCCGCGCCCGCTCCTGAGCCCGCGCCCGCTCCTGAGCCCGCGCCCGCTCCTGAGCCGCCGCCTGCGCCTGAGCCCGCGCCTGCCCCTGAGCCGCCGCCTGCGCCTGAGCCGCCGCCTGCGCCTGAGCCGCCGCCTGCGCCTGAGCCTGCGCCCGCTCCTGAGCCGCCGCCTGCGCCTGAGCCTGCTCCTGAGCCTGCGCCGCCGCCTGCTGAAGAACCGGCTCCCCCGCCGCCTGCGCCTCCCACCGACGAGGAACCGCCGCCGCCGCCCCCGCCGCCTGAAGGCTGAGTCGGGACAAACGTGACACCGCGAGGTGAAGTGCGAGAGTTCTTGACCTGACGAGGTCGAGGCGTGAACCTTGGAACGAGGATGCGCGTCCATAGGACTGTGGACACGCGACTGGCAAGGAGAACCGATGCGAAACGTACGACGAAACGCTGGATGGCTGGCCGCACTCGTGGCCTTGCTTGTCGTCGCGTTCGCCTCCGTTCCCGCGGACGCCTTCGCTCAGGCCAAGGGCAGCAAGATCAAGGGCAAAGGCGACGGCCAGATCCGTGTGAATGACGCGGACCGCGGCAGCGGCGCGGTGGACCTTGGCGTGATCGACATCGACGGCCGCATCTACAAGCCTTCGGTGTTCTACGTGCTCGCTCGCGGCGACATCCGCTACAGCGGCATCGAGTTCCGCCAGAACTTCCTGGACCGCATCGTGAAGGGTGCACAGAAGCGGCCCTTCTGAGTCTCGGCCGTTCCATGTCTCAGCCTTCCGGCCCGTTTCACTCCAGAACAGCTCCGACTGCGCGCTTTGCTCCGGTCACCCGGCGGTGTGCTCCTGCGCATGCTTCTCTTGCAGCGCTCGGAATACCTGGGGCGGCACCAACGGGCTGACGTCGCCGCCCAGGCCGGCCACCTCCCGCACCAGCTTGGACGAAATGAAGAAGTGGCCCTTCTCGGTCATCATGAAGATGGTCTCGAGCTGTGGCGCCAACAGGTTGTTCATCGTCGACATCTGGAACTCGTACTCGAAATCTGCGACGCCGCGAACGCCGCGCAGCACGACCGAGGCTCCGCTCAACCGCGCGGCTTCGACCATCAGACCGTCGAAGACCAAGACCGTCACGCGAGGGTCGTAAAGAAAACACTCTTCGATCAGAGACTTGCGCTCGGCCAGCGTGAACATCGGCTGCTTCTCGACGTTGCGAGCGAGCGCCACGATCACGCGGTCGAACACGCGCAGACCGCGCTCGATGATGTTCATGTGACCGATCGTCAGCGGGTCGAAGGAACCCGGATAGAACGCAACGGTCGGAGCGCGCCCGGCGGGCACGGGAGAGTCGGACACAGGGAACCTCCGTCTAATCGGCCGCGCCTTCCATGCGCCGCCATTCGCCGGGCTGGGTGGGGACGGACCACAGCTCGGCCAGAACCTCGGTCGGGTCGGCCACATCATCCATCGGCCCCAACTCGACCTCACCGCCGTGGTCGTCATCCTCAGGGAAATCGCCTCGCATCCGGCGATCTTCCTCTGCTTTCTGTTCCTTGGCGCGCAGTTTCAACAGCTGCTTCTTGTCCATCCCCTTGGCCAGCACGCGTAGCCGCGTGTTGGTGTGGAAGGTCAGCCACATCACGAAGTGGACAGGATGGAAGTGGTACAGCAGGCCGTCCCACGCCGCGCCCGTGTCGAGGCCGATGAACTTGGCGACGTCGGCCGTCAGCCACATGAAGGGCAGTTGCCGCTGAATCTGCTGGGCGAACAGGGTGTTGCGCCACATGCCTCGCTCGTCCTGCAACAGCTTCGTCAGCTCCTCGACACGCTCGTTCCACCCTTGGGCGACCGCCATCGACTTGAACCAGTCGACCTGGTCGCTCCACTCGGACACGTGGCGAGTGATGGCGCGGCGCAGGCGATTGCGGACCACGCCCTCGTCGCTATCGTCGGCAGCGGAGTAGAACGCCTGCACATCGTCGGGCGCAACCTTGCGAGACGACAGGATGAAGTCGTCCTGCTTGCGCTTGGAACCCGTGCCGGCGGCTTCCGGCAGGATCATGCGGATCAGGTCCTCGGTGTCGACCATCAGGTTGTCGTCGGTGTCGGCCTCGAGTTCGAACCAGAACTCACTGTGAATGCCCAGCAAGTCGACGATCTGGCGCCAGCGACCGTCGGCGATGATCTCGACGTGCATGACGCCGTCCTCACCCTGCTCGTCGCCGAAGTTGCCCACGCGGCCGATGACCTTTCCCGCCGGCACGCGCGTCTGGTCGGTGCCGTCGATGGCAAACAGGGCTACGTCGCCCCGCTTCAGTGCGGCCAAGTGCTCGCCATGGTCCAGGAACGGCTTGTACTCCGGGTCCGGTCCCTCACCGTCGGCGACAGGGTCCTCTTCCTCCGGCTCATCACCTTCCGCGGGCGACTTGGCCGGCTTCGGCGCGACCTTCGGCCCGGTTGGCTTGGGGGCGGGCGGCGCGGCCTCTGCATCAGCGCCTTCCTCGCCCTCGGCCGGCTTGCCGGTGTTGCCGCGTCGGGCGTTCGACACCCACTCGGGCGCCATCGTCATCAACGACGCGTCATCCTGCACCTTGGCCTTGTACGCGGCGTCGGACTTGTCCTGCTCAGCGTCGAAGGCGAGCAAGTGCATGTACAGGGAGTAGAAGACGAACACGCGCTTGGGGTCCGCCGGGTCGAAGGGCACCTCATGGCGCACCAGCACGAAGTTGTTCGAGCCTAGCCGAGCGCTGGGACCGTTGCGTGCGGCGACGACGGTGCCGTCGATCATCGCCCGGACCTCGGTGCCACGCGGTGCGTGCAAATGGACACCACCGTGCCACTGACCGCCCAACCCCATGGGATAGAAGCCGCCGAGTTCATTGGCTTCCGTGTTCTTGTAGTAGTGCGCCGCGAGCTGCAGCACCTTCTGCTCGGTCAGCAGACTGGCGATGCTGACGCCGGCCACCAGCTCGAGCGGGAAGTCGTTGTGCTCTTTCGCAAGGCCTTGCAGCAGGCGCGCCCAGTCGAAGCCCGGCCCCGGGTCAAACTTCTGCGCCGTCATGTGGAAGTGGCCGTAGATTCCCATCTTCTCGGTGTCGATGGCTTCCGGGACTTGCCAAATGATCTCTCCCCGCTCATCGACGGGCGCGGCCAGCTTGATCTTGGGGAAGTGGACGTTGAGCTCACGCAACAGCTTGATCAGCGCGTCGTATTGCGCGTCGGTGTAGCCCCAACTCTTCCAGGGCACGCCGTTGATCTCGATGACCTCGCTCATCCGCCGCACGCCGCCCGATGCCATCTGGCCCGCCAGACCCGCCTTTGCCGGGTCGACCTCGCCCGTCGAGCGCGCGTAGTTCATCTGCAGGCAGTTGACGTCGATGCCGATGGCGAAGTTGTTCAGGCTGGGGCGCAGGTCTGAAGCCGCGTGGATGGCCATCGCGATGGGGTCGGCCGACTGGTAGATCGTGCCGTCCCAATCGACCATGAAGTGCGTCGAGAAGCCGCGCATCTTCAGGATCCGAAAGCAGTCCTTGGAGTTCGCCGTGATGTCGGCGTGAAGGACCACGCAGTCGACCACGCCCTGCGCCGTCGGCAAGTCCGTGATGTGCAGGCCTTTGTCGGTCCGCCTGGGCCACAGGTACTTGCGGTTGGCGTCCGGGTGGATCAGGCGAGAGAAGTCTATCGCCGGGTCGTCCAGAAACGTCACGATGCGGGCGTCGGCGACGGTGCGCTTTTCTCCAGCCACCACGATGTAGTCGCGCGCGTTGGCCGGCCCCTGCTCCTGCAGCGTGTTGCGCGGAGTGGCGAGGTCCAACTGGGCGACTTGCACGGACGACGACATCGGTTCAGCCCTTGGCCTTGCGGAAGATGCGACGGACGATCAGGAACAGAATCAGCAGGATCACGAGCGACACAAGCACCAGAATCGCCACACCGACGACCACGTAGAGCGTGTACCCGAGCACGCCTTGCGCCGTGGCGGCCGCGCCGCGCAGCGACTTCTCGACGCGCGCGGTCCAGCCGGGCCTGGGCTCGATCACGGCCGTCACGCCGACGGAGCCCAGCTTGGTCACGTCGCCTCGCACCATCGAGGGGTCCAACTCAACCGCCAGCCTCAGGTTCAAGGTTCCTTCGACCTCGTCCGGCGTCTGGTGCACGAACTCGATGGTCCACTGGCCCAACACCTCAGACATCGTGGCATTCAGCTCGGTCGAGAGGTTCTCTTCCTTCTCGACCTCGCGGTAGGTGCCACCGGTCCGTTCTGCCAGCAGTCGCAGCCGCTCCAGCTCGTAGGGCTCGCCCAACATCCCCAAGCCGACGGCGAAGATGCGGATGCCGGCTGCGCGCGCCGTGCCAATCCAGAAAGCTGCGCGGGTGCGGAAGTCGACCTGCTGGGCAATCAGGCGCTGGTTGAGGAATTGGCGAATGCAGTCCTGCTGCTTGACGGCATCACCAGCCAGCGTGCGGCAGTTCTCCGGCGGGTTCTCCTGGCACAATTCGAGGTCGCGGAAATAGCCATCCTTGCCGTCGCCGACGAGGATCAGCACCTTCTGCTCGCCCTCTCTGGAGTCCCGTAGCAGCAGTTTGAGCGCCTCGTCCATCGCAGATGTTTCGTAGTCCAGTGCCTCGCCCTTCAGCTGACGCGCCGCGCGGGCGTCGGTCTGCACTTTTGCGTTCTCTGGCGTGAATTCCCCGTACTTCTGCAGCGCTTCACGGGGGGGCTTGCAGTACCGTCGGTAGTCGTAGAACGGCGCACCCAAGTTGAACGGCCGGGGAAAGTAGCCCTCGAACGCGGTCTGCTGGCCTTTCAACAGGGTGATGATGGGCTTGGGGTCGGTGGCCAGACCGCACAAGTCGGTCCCCGCGGCTGGCGACGGCGCTTCCTCTGTCGCCGGACCAGCGCCGGTGATCGGACCACCTGTGAGCGCCTCGAACCGGGCGTCGGCACAGACTTTTCGCGTCTCCTCGACATCTGCGAGCTCACCGGTACGTCCCTTGAGGCCCACGAAGCGATACAGGCGGTCATTGGCCCAGATCAGGTTGACGCGGTCGGTCTTGGCCAGTGGTTTGAAGGCGGATGCGAGCGCTTCCTTCAACCGACGACCCAGGCTTCCGTTGCGAAGCGCGGGTGCCTGATAGCCTGAGGCGACGATCACCAAGGCTGTCGGCACCCCAGCTTTGTCCATCGGGATCAGGTTGCCGTCCTTGCGACCGTCCAGCGGCTGGCCCGCCTGGAAGGCGATGTAGGGCGGCCGGCTCTTCTGCTTGGCGTCGACCACGGACAGCTTCTTCACGGCCTTCAGCGCCACCGGTCGGCCGTTGCGGTCGAGCACGGTACCGAAGACGCGAACCTTGGGGAATTCAGACACATCGATGCGCTGAATGCGGGCTTGCGGCAAGTCGAGGGGCGGGACGGTCGGCTCAAGCGCGATCGGCTCGACCGGACCGTGGTTGTGTCCATCGTCCTGACCGACCGCACTGCGGGCCGCGCCCACCGTGCCCGCGGCCAACACGACCAGCACAAGCCCGCGCACAACAAGAACGGCCGACCGCTGCCGGTCGCGGAACGCACCGCCGGAGCCTGAAGAACGCAAGGTCATGTGCTGAACCGATGGGGCAGCAGGCGGTAGCCACCGACCACGCGGCGCTCCAGAACGGCGCCGTTGCGGGACACGAGCTCGAGCTCAACGGCATACGCGCCGGGCACGAGGTCATCGAAGGGGTAAGGGGTCTCGAATTCGAGACGGCGGTTGGGCTCTGCTGCGTACACTCCGTTCTGGAACCTTCCCTGATCACAGGAGATCGCCACACGGACGCAGGCGTCGGGCGGAACCGCGTCGCTGACGTCCACCCGCAGCGGCGCTCCAGGAAATAGGGCTTCGCCTGCCACCGTCCACGCGGGGTCCACGTGAAACAGCGCCCTGTGGCCGACAGCGGCCGCGACGGTGGCGGTGGAGCACGTCATCAGGAAGGCGCGTCGATCCATGGTCAGGCAATCTAGCAAGGGGACCCGGCCGGGACAAGCACGCATCGTCGCAGAACGGTCCAACTCAACGCAGTCGGCTCACTCGGCCGCGCCCGTGCAGCCATCCCCCGCCGGGCACCTCGCGGCCGCCGACCCAAAGGCGCACGCCACCGGGCTCTCCCGCAACAGACCGACCGATGGGCCGCACCGAGGCGAGGGCGTGACCGGCGGCGGAAAACAGCAACGACAGGTCCACGCCGGGCGGTGCCGAGACGAGCAGAGCATAGTCGTCACCTCCGCTTGCACACGCCACCCGCCAGTCCAGCCCCTGCAGCTCCAGGCCGTTCTCAACCTCTGGCGTCAACCAATGCGGCGCGGGCAAATCCAGCTCGAGGCAAAGCCCGCTCGCCGACGCCAGCCGTGCCGCGTCCAGCCCCAGTCCGTCCGACAGGTCGATGGCGGCCAAGTCCTCGCCAAGTGCCTGCAACAGCAGTCCTTCCGACACGAGGGGTTGCGGATACAGGTGAGCCCGCACGCACGCTTGCACCCACGGCTGCTCGCCAAAGCCCGCACCCTGTCGACGCAGCAGCTCGAGCCCCAGTCCGGCGTGACCGACCTGCCCCACCAGCCACACGATGTCTCCCGGCCGTGCCGCATCGCGCCGCAACGGTTGACCCGTGACTTCTCCCAGCGCAGTGACGCACCAACGCTGTGGGCCTGAAGCCAGACCGAAGTCTCCTCCGACAACGGCGGTGCCGAAGCGGTCCGCCAGCTCAGCAAGACCACGAGCCGACTCCAGTACTTGCGAGACCTTGGCGCTGGGTGGCAGTTCGACGGCCAGCAGCAGGCCGGTGGGACGGGCACCCATGGCGGCAAGATCGGACAAATTGACGGCCGCGGCTCGGTGACCGATGGCGACAGCTGGGGTCAACGCGGAAAGCCAATCGACCCCTTCGACGATGGCGTCCACTGTCGCGACGATGTGGCCTTCGCACCGCAACACGGCAGCGTCGTCGCCGTTGGGCACGACCAGATGCGGCAGGGGTCGGTCGAACACCTCCCGCAGCGCCCGAATCAGCCCTACTTCGCCCAGCTTGCCGACGGTGGACATGGCCAGTTCCTCACGAGGGTGTTTGCGAGCCCTGCGCACGGTCCGGGTCGGGCGTGCTCGACCGGGTCGCCTCCACAGCGCGTGCGAAGGCGGTTGCTTGAGCGAAACCCGTGGGTCCCAAGCGGGCTTCCTGTTCACGCAAGGCCTCGACGACAGCGGCGGGCGCGTGCTCGGGAACGTCGAGCGTCACCCGGATGCGCAGGTCGCCTCGCCGCACGGGCTTCCCCGGCTCGGGCCGCGCACCGGCAACCGGGGCGCCACGTCCAGCAATCCGAAACTCGCGCCCGACTGGCGTGCCAGGGAGAATCCTCAAAGTCTCTGGGCCTTCCATCGTCGGCACAGCAACGCGCGCGCCACCCGTCGCCTGAGCAAACGTCAGCGGCAACGTGCAAGTCAGGTCGTCGCCCTCCAGCCGCAGCAGGGGATGGCGCCTCACCGTAGTGACAACCACGAGGTCGCCCGCCGGTCCTCCCAGCGTCGCCTTCTCGCCGGCACCCCGCACGCGCAGGTGGGTGCCATCGCGGGTGCGAGGCGGAACCGCGACCAGAACCTGCTGTCGATACGGGACCTTGCCTTCCCCATGGCAGCTCTGACAGGGCGCGAGCAGCACCGCCCCGCGTCCCTGGCAGAAGCCGCAGGTCATCTCTTGCCGTCGCAAGCCGACCCGCAACCGCCCCAGTCCCTGGCAAACGTGGCACACGGGATTGCGCGCCGGCTCAGAGGTCCCTTCCCCCGCGCACGCCGAACAGGCCGTGTCGTACGCAGCCTCGACCTGAATCTCGCCCCCCATGAGCGCGCGTGTGAAGTCGAGGTCATGCTGCACCCGCAGATCGCGTCCCTGCTCCAAACCGAGCAGTTCTGGTGACTTGCGGCGAAACCGGGTGACCACCAGATCCAGCACGTCCAGCGCGCGGGCCGCTCGAGGGTCGTCCACCATACGGAGCGGATCTTTCAGCAGCATCGCACGGTCATAGCGGGCGCGCTTCTGCTCGTCGGACAGCTCTGCGTAGGCCTGCGAGATCTGTTTGAAACAGTCGGTCGCCCGCTCCGAACCCTGTTGGCGGTCGGGGTGAAAGACCCTGGAAAGCTTGCGATAGCTCGCCTTGATCTCGTCGGCCCCAGCCCGTACCGAGACGCCGAGCAGCCGATAGTGATCGGGCAGGTAGGCTTGCATCCTTCAGCCCTGCTGCGCCATCAGGCGGCGTCGTCCGGAGGGGACGCAGGCGCGCTCGGGCGCCCGGCTGCGGCCTTCAGGGCGGCAACGTGCCTCGGATCGGGGTCGGTGGCGTAGCGGTAGCGATAGGCAACGCCCCGACGATAGCCCTTGCCGTAGTAGTAGCCGTACCCTGCGCCCCGCGTCGACGTCCGGGAGAGCACGACGCCCAACAACTGCGCATTGACGCTCTGTAGTGCGTGGATCGTCGACCTCATGGACTCGCGCTTGCTCCGCTCGGAGTGGCCCACCAGCACGACGCCGTCGACGAGAGAGGCGATCACCAGCGCATCGCTGACGATCTCGACGGGTGGCGAGTCGAACACGACGGTGTCGTACTTGGCCATCAGTTCGGTGACCAGCTGACGGAACCGCTCTGTGTGCAGAATTTCCGAAGGGTTGGGCGGCACCGGACCGCAGGCCATCAGCGACAGTCCGGGCACGTCGGTCTTCTTGATGAACTTCTCGACCGGCTCCTGACTGAGAATGTAGCTGGTCACACCGACATCGCCGGGAACGCCGAACACGTGATGCAGGCGAGGCTTGCGCAAGTCGGTGTCCACCACGACGCAATTGCCGGTCGACGCCGCCAAGGTAATGGCGAGCGTGGTCGAGGTCGACGTCTTGCCCTCGCGCGGGTGGGCGCTGGTGATCAGGAGGGTATGCAGCGGCTTGTCCGGCCGCATGAACAGCAGGTTGGTGCGAACGCTTCGGGCAGCCTCTGCGACCCGAGAATTGGGTCTGAAGTGCGCGTAGAGGTCCAAGCGTCCATCAGGGATCGGCAGGCCCTCGTTCAGTTCTGCCGGAGAAAACGTCGGAATGGCACCGAGATAGGGAACGCCGAGCACGCCTTCGACATCCAGGCGGTTCTTGACCGTGTTGTCGAGCAGATCGACCAGCAACGCAACGCCAATGCCGATCAGCAGCGACAGCACCAATCCGATGGCGAAGTTCAGGCGCTTGTTCGGCCGACTCGGGGACTGCGGGGTGATTGCGCGATCCAAGATGCTGACGTTGTTGACGCCGATCTTCTTGGTCAGGTCGGCCTCTGCGAGGCGCTTGGCCACCTTCTCGTAGAACATCTTGTCTTCGTCGGCCTGCGCAATCAGCTGGTCGTGCGTGATCTTGGTCAGCCGGATCACGGCATCCTCGTTCTTTGCGGCCTGGATCTGGGTCTGCAGGTCGGCTTCCTGTGCTTGCGCCCCGGCCAGAGACTGCGACGCTGACTCGTACATTGCGCTGACGTGCTTGCTGCCCAGAGAGACGAGCTGTTCCATCTGCTGCTGGATGCTCTCAACCTTCGGGTGCCGCTCCAGATAGGTGGCGTCAAGCTCCTGCTTGCGAATCGCAAGCTCGAGGTAGCGCTCCTTCAACTGCCCGACCAGGCCGTCTCGCATCACCGCGGGAGCCGACGCGGAGAAGATGTCCCGACTGCCTCGGAACTTCTTCAGCTGAGCGACCTCCTGCTGGGCGCGAACGCGAACGGAGTGCACGTCGCGCAGGTCGCGGTTCAGAGCCAACAGTCGCTCGTTGACGACTTGGCTTCGGTTGGCGCTCAGGTCATTCAGCTTCTCGAAGTCAGACAGCAACGTCTGCGATGCGAGTCTCTGCTTCTCAAGCTGTCCGTGAATCGTGCGGAGGTCTTTGGTCGCCTCGTCGAGCGTGCTCTGCTTCTGTTGAACGTTGCGCTTCTTGTAGGCCTCCGCCACGGCATTGACGAGTTCCCTTGCAAATTCAGGGTCTCTATCCTCGATGGATACACGGGCGATCATCGTGTCTTCGCCCATCTCGACCAGCACGCGCGACGCAAGCAGACCGACTGGGTCGGCTATGGCGATCTGCGCTTCGCGCGCCGCCTTCGGCAGCTTGGGGTCAATGCCAAGAAACTGCTCGTTGCGCGCCAAGCGCAACAAGGCGACGACGTCGGCGGCCACGGAGCGCGACTGGAGAATCGACTGCTGGGCTTGGTAGTAGATGCGCGAGCCGAAATAGCCGCTGGACCCCAGCGTGACGACCTCGCTGACCTCGCTCAACACCTTCGGCGGCGTAGTGTCGATGGTGATCGTGCTGGTGGCCTTGTACCAGAGCTCCTGACCGCTCGTCCAAACGATTGAGCCGCTGAGCACGATGACCGCGGAGAAGAGGAACCACCAGCGGCGCTTGAGGAAAACCTCGACGCCACGGCGAAACAACTCTTCCACCGCGAACGCGTCCACTTCGTCGCGTTTGCCGGAATTGTCGCGCTGGATGGGTCGGTCGTTCTGGCTCACGGCTCGCTTCACACGGTCGGCTGGAGGTGGGTCGACTAGAGGATGGTCTCAGGTACGTAGATGATGTCGCCAGGCTGCAAAAGGAAGTTCGCAGCCAGGCCCTGCATGATCTTCTCGACCGGAACTGGGATACGCCGCTCGCCCGAAGCGTCCAGGCGCGTCACGATGGCGTAGTTCTTCTCCGCGAGTGGTCCGAAGCCGCCCGCAAGCGTCACCGCCTCGACGATGCTCATCGCGTCGGAGAACTGGAAACGCCCCGGGTTCTTGACCGCCCCAAGCACGAATACCTTCTTGGAACTCAGGGTCTTGACCTGCACCGTGACGTAGGGATTGCGCAGGAAGCCCTGGCTGAGCCTCTGCCGAAGCAGGCTGGCGACCTGCGAGCCGACCAGCCCCTCGACCGTCACCGTTCCGACCAGCGGAAAGTCGATCTGCCCTGTGGGCGACACGATGTAGATACCTGACAGCCCGGCCTCCTCGTAGACGCGCACCTCGAACTCGTCGCCGGGTCCAAGGCTCGCCGCCTGAATCGCCGACCGAACGTCGGCGCGGAAGTCGGTGTACTCCGATGTTGCTGTAGTCGAGCAGGCGACCGCCCCCGAAACGACAAGCACGACCAGTGCCATCACGGCGCCGGTCAGCTTCGAAGGGAAGTGAGCTTCGACCCACACCAATGCACCTCTCGGGTCCGGATTCGCGTGCCTCGGTCAGGTGTGATGCACCCATAGACCGTGCCCGGGTTGCGATGGTCGGGGTCGGCAGAGTTCAGGCGCTGAACCGGGTCAGTACCTGAGGGTGATGCCGGCGTACAGCTCGTGCGCGAGGAATGCGCCTGAGTCGATCAGGCGCCGCTTGGCGTCGAGCGCGGTCACCTTGTAGTCCGTGGCGACCGAGCGCAGCTGGTAGCCGATGTCCATGCCGACGAGTCGGGTCACGTCAAACGTCGCGGACAGACCGCCATCCATCGCGATGTCCTTGCGGTTCTTCTGGGTGATCAGCACCGCGATCTTGGGTACATAGGCTCCGTAGACACCGTAGGTCACCCCAAAACTGGCCTTCAGGTCGACGATCTGCCCAAACCGCTGGCGCAGTGCGAGCGAACCGCGGTGGAAGTCCACGAAGTTGCCATAGTAGGCGTCGCGAAAGTCGTGCGTGTAGTTCAGCAGCAGTCGGGTCGATTCCGAGGCACGCAGTCCCAGAGATGCGCTGGCCAAGAAGCTGTTGAACGTGTCCCCCGACTTGTGCATCGACATGCCCCAACCACCCAAGGCCTCGAGGCTGATGCGACGGGTCAGGGCACCTGCGACGCCTGCGCGAGCGCGAAACGGCTTGGAGTTGGACGCCAAGGCGTCCTTCAACAGGAGGCTCGTGTTGGCGTAGTTCCGGAAGTCCCAACCCGCATCAATGATGGCGGCGGTCTTCGGCAGGAAGCGCCAGGAAGCGCTGAACCGCGAGCGGAAGGTGTCGGTGTCGCCGTCGCCAAAGTCATCGAAGCGGTCGAGGGCGTACGAACCCATCAGGGCGATGTTGAACGGCCGACGCTCAGGGATGTCGCCGGGGTGGAACTCGATACGTGCGCCCACGTCGTTGCTGGTGCGGTTCAGGTTATAGGTTGTCCCCCAGTCATTCGCGCGGAGGGCTCGGGTGAAGTAGTCGAACACCGAGAAGGCAAGAGCCCGTCGGGCGCCGAACGCGACGTCCACGCTGGCCGTGCCACCAACGTCGTCCTGCTCGGAGATCGCCGTGTCTTCGGTCACGTAGATGCGCGCCTCGCCTGCAGAGTTGAAGGTGAAGCTGACGTCGCTGTTGGCTTCGTTCGCGAGCGAAAGCCGCGGCTGGATACGGATGGAGGTAGCGCCGCGAATCGGGTTACCTGCGGCGGCTTCTTCGGCCGAGCCGTTGAAGAAGTTCGTGTCGTGGTGGCCCTGAACGGTGATGCTGGGGTGCAGCGTGAAGTCGCCGCTCCGCAGGCCTCGGTCCATGTTCACCGAGTTGGGCAGCTGCATCTCCGCCGTCTGCGCGTGAACCAGAGCTGGAAAGGCCCCGATCGCGAGCATCACGAAGGTGACCCCGAGGCGCTTTCGCCGCACGGTGGACGCACCCAGTGCGCCCGTCGCGGCGTCGCTGAGTGCTCCTCTTTGTGGTGTCGTCATGTGCACTGCTACTTACCTTCGCCTGCCCCGTACTGCATTCTCGTTGCGGTTCTGCCCGTCGGGGGGCGGCATCGCGGACTCTCTATGCGCTCCGTCGGGCCGTCGATGCCGTCGGGTGCTGGCTGCCGTATGCGGAACCTGAGATACGCCCCGGGGACGAGGCAGTGGCTTCGTTCGGGGTCAATCGTGTACGTAGAACGGGCTGGCCGACGGCGGGTTCTCCAGCTTGGGAGCCAGGTCGGTTAGGCCGGCGGTCGGGTCGATGTCTGGTACGTTCTCGATCTGCTTCTCGATCATCGGCCGACCGTCGATTGCGCTGTCGATCGAGGGACCGCCGCAACCTTTGAGCTGGCCTTCCAACTCCTCAGCCTTGTTGAACGCAATCGAGATCTTCACGTACTCATGTTCGGTGCAGGCGGCGTCCTTGCGCGAGGAGCACTCCTGCATGGCCAAGAAGTTGCTCTCGGCGAGCTTCACCAGCCCCTTCATCGTGGTCAGGGCTTCGTTTACGCAGTTCACGCGGCTGATGTTCTGGGACTTCCGCGCGTCCTCGAGTTCGTTGAAACCGGCGGTAAGCATCTTGTGCAGGCGGTCGACGTACGCGCGGCCTTGGTCGACCTGGCGCTCAATGTTGGCCGGATCGACGGGCGGCGTGGCGCCTTCCTCAGCGCTGACAGCTGCCGCGACGATAAGGCACAGGGCCCCGA
The DNA here is from genome assembly GCA_049317445.1 of Myxococcota bacterium. Taxonomy (GTDB): domain Bacteria; phylum Myxococcota_A; class UBA9042; order UBA9042; family UBA9042; genus CAJBNH01. The sequence goes on from JBMOIG010000008.1 coordinate 37,365, forward strand.
CGGTCATGGCGATGTATTGGCGAAGCATGATCCTGACTCCCACCTGGACGCTACGACGGGTCGCACGCTATCGAAAGGGTCCCGTTTCGGACACAAACCTGCGCGTTCGACTCCACCAAAGAAGCCCAAGTCGTCGTACTTTAGGCCGCGGCACGTGATGCTGTCAACTGTTTCGCTCCCCCGTCCGGGTTCGCGCGTCGCGTTTTTCCCCCTCCGATCACGGCCCGGTGCGAGGGTCCGGGTAGTCACCGGAGGTGCTGAGAAGACGGCGACGATGGATAGGTTGCGGATGCCGCCCTTCAGGATCAAAATTTCTTCCGGCTCCCCCCCTGCCGCAAGCGCGACGGCACTGGTAGGTTGGGCCCTTCGCGCCACCCGCGAGCCAAGGAGAATCGGATGTCCAAGAAGGGCCGGTCGACGCGAGAGAAGAACCCGAGCCCCCCGCCGCAGTTGGCTGCTGAGGAGACTGAGGAGGCGTTCGGACTCGACGAGCCCGAGGGCACCATCACGGCCAAGGGGAACTACGAGGTGTTGGTGCGCCTGTTCGCCGAAGCGAGCCCGCTGACCATGAGCCACTGGAACCCCATGACGGGAGATGTGTTTTGGCTACCCCACGGTCAGGCGAATCGCAAGGCCACCGCAGAGGCGTTCGAGAACCGACTGTTTCGTGAGCAGGGGTGGTTCGAGGTGCCCTACCTGGAGAGCGATGAAGCGTTCGGACTTGCCGGCTCATTCGCGGCCTCGTTGACGGCAGGGCGTGGCAAGGCCGAGGTGATGCTGGCGCTGGAGGGCCCCAAGCCGTTCCGGGCGTTGCGGACGGTGCTTGCCGGGGCTCCCGGGCTGGACCGACGCCACAAGCGATTCGTGGAAGCGGAGGCTGAGCTGCGACTCGCGACCTTCTGCGCGAGTCAGGGGCTTGAACTGGATGACCCGCGGTTTGCGATCGCGCTGGGTCACGCGGCGGAGACGTGGGGCGACGACGAGGAGGACCTGGCCGAGGAGGAGCCGCAAGCTGCCGAGAAACGGCCCGTCGGCCAGCTGTCGATCGGGCGGCGACGAGACGAGGGCCATTCGTGACGACAGGCCGGGCGAACGAGACGACGCCGCGTGCGCGGCAACGCCCTAATCTTGTGCGGTTTCTGGCCATGCTCGCAACGACAGCAGTTGCGACGATGAGCTGCGGGGGGGACCCGGCGCGGTCCTTTCCGGCGTTGACCCGGGTGGTGGTGCCGGTGCCCCTCAGGGCGGGTAGCCCGGTGAGCGTGCATGGATTTGGCCTTGCGGGTGCGACGTTGCGACTCGAGGGGGGCTCCGACCCGGTCGCGATCGGGCTGTCGGTGACGGCGGTGGGGGCCGATGGCGTGGAGGTCGCGGGAGGGATTGTTCCCGCTGACGTCGGCTGGACTGAGGGTCGTGTCGTCGACCGGGCCTGTCTGGCAGAGGCTGGAGCACTGGCTCCGTGCCTGCCGGTCGCGACGAGTTGGACGCGCGAGTTGCCGGCCGTCGCCGTGCTTTGGGGCGGGGGCAAGGTGCAGTTCGGCGACCCGATCACCCTCGCGTCGGACGGCCTGCTGCTGCCCGGCGAGGGTACGGTCACGCTGCAATCGGTGCCGACGTTGGGCGGGGCTGTTTCGGAACCCTGTGTAGTGACGACGGATCTGCAAACCGGGCGCAGTGTGGCGCGAGTGGAAGCGGTCCCCGCGTGGTTGGGGCTGACGCCGGGTGCGCGGTCGTTGCGGCTGCGGCTGGTGCAGACGACGGTGACCGACAGCCGAGTCGGGCCGTGGTCGGAACCGGTAGCGGTCGAGGTCGTCGCGGCCCAGCTGACGGCCGACGTCAACGGGGAGCTGCGGCGTGGTTGGCTGGCGCCGCTGACCGTTCATGGCGTGCCGAGTGGCGGCTGGCAGGTGCGCCTGACCGGAACGTGGCAGGCGGACGGAAAGGAACCGGCGACGTGGACCGACACGGCGGCGCGGCTGCTGGACGGCCAGACTTGGGCGGGCCAGCCAGCGGTGTGGTGGAACAGTCCGTGGTTCCTGAATCAGATCCAACCACTGCTGGGAGCGACGTCTTCGACCGCGACGCTGCAGGGAGAAGTCCGGCTGGTCGTGCGGAGCGGTCAGGACTCCTGGTGGGGACCCGTGGTACCGGTGCTGTGGCCGGTGCGCCCGACCGTGCAAGTGATCGAAGTCGAGCTGGGTGACGCGTTTGCAGTGGGTCTGGGGCGACTGGGGCTTGGCAACCACGTCGCCGAGGTGCGGCAACGCGTGATCGCGCGTTTGACCGGCCATTTCGCTGGCCTGTCGGTGGTCGTCGCGGCGCAGAGGCCGGCTGGTGCCGTCGAGGTGCTGCAGCTCGCCGTGCTGGACCGGGACCCCAATGGCTTTGATCTGTTGGGCAGCGACAATTCGGTGGGCAAGGACGTGGGCAACACGACGTTGGACGAGCGGCTGACGGGTTACGGAGCTGCAGCGGCGGTCGCAGGCCAAACCGCTTACGGCGGGGTGTTCCTGAACGGTCTGTTCCTGTTCTCTGCCCAGCTGCATCCCGGTGAGGGTCAGGCAACAGAACAATTCGACGCGATCTTTGGTCCTTGGTCGCCCCGACTGGGTGGCACGCCGGCCCCGCCTGGACAGGTCCCTGAGCTGGCCGTCGAGACCGCCGCTCGCCTGATCGCGCACAGCGCCGCACACGAAATCGGCCACGCGTTGGGCTTGCCGGCCGGTACCGATGCCTACCACCACCCCGGCGACCATCCGGGCTGGATCATGGATGAAGGCACAGCGCGACCGTTTGCCGAACGTGCCGGGCTGCCCGGTGCCGCGCCTGTCGTCTGGGGGCCAGTCGACGACGCCTACCTGCGAGCCATCCTGCCGCTTTGAGCTTGGGCTTGTGGGCAGAGCCGTGCCGACCCACAATCCGGGCCTTCCGGGACCCTTTCTCTGGAGCGCGCCGCATGCGACTGACCGCCGTTACCGCCTTGCTGTTGACCGTTGGCGCCGCGATACCCTGCTGCAGTCGCTCGAGCGTGCCCAGCCCGGTCGATCAACCGGAGGCGCAGGCGCCAGAGCCCGAAGCGGCCTCTCAACCCGGCATTATTACCCACTTTCCCGGTCGCGGCCGCGTGCGCGTGAGCGGGCGCGCCGAACTTGCCCCCTTTGAGGTCGAGGTCGCGCGAACCGAGGGGGAGCTCTCGCAGGGCCTGATGTTCCGAAAGGAGCTGCCCGACCACCACGGGATGATCTTCGAGATGGGCTACGACCGCGACTGGTCGTTCTACATGCGCAATACTTATGTGCGACTGGACATGATCTTCATCGACGCGGACTGGCGTGTGGTCGGGGTGGTCGAGAACGTGCCGCCGTTGACGGAGGACTCTCGGTCGGTCCGCGCGCCGTCGCGGTTCGTGTTGGAGCTTGCGGCGCACGAGGCCCGACGCGCTGGCATTCAGGCGGGAACGCAGCTTGCGTTCGAGAAGCTGGCCGACGCGCCCGCCCCCGCACAGGACACTTCAGCCAGGAGGCCCCGGTGACCGACGCTCGCCGCGAGTGGTTCGAGGTCCTGGACCAGGACGCCCGCGCGGTGGCAACGCTGCTGCGCTCGCCCGCAGCCCCGAAGGCGGCCCGGCAGTCGGCGCGGGCGTGCTTGGGCCGCGCGGCGCAACTACTTGAGCCGGAAACGGCAACTCTGGTCGGCGCTGGAAACGAGCCCACGGGCGGCGAGGCTGCTCCCGAACACATCGAAGTCAGCGACACAGACGTGCTTGCCTTGGTATTGGCGTTGGCCGACCACAGGCGGGGCTTGGGCGACCACCGCGCCGGACTGCGACCGCTGCAAGAAGTCTGGCGACGGTCGCCCCTGCCCGAACGCCTGCAGCTGCCCTTGTGCGCGAACCGCGTGCTCGCGCTGGTCGTCGCCATCGACGGCAGGTTCAATGCCACGATGGCGCTGAGTGCCGAACGGTTGGGGTGGTTCGAGAAGCGTTGCAGCGAGCCCGATCCGACCCGGGTCGCCAAGGTGCGGCCGCCCGATGCCGAGGCTTCGAGCCGGCTGGATGGCAGCGAGCTGGAGCTGCTGGTGAAGGCCGGCCGCTCGCGATTCTCGTAGGCCCTATAGCAGGAAAAACGGCTTGGAAAACAGCGTGATGACCCGCGAGACGACCGTGCGGGTTGGTGCGGACTTGCGTTGTGGCGTGGCACGGTTTGCGGCTATGCTGGGCCGCTCTGCGCCCAAGAGCGTCCGGGGGGGCGAAGCGGGCGAACAATTGCACGACGGGCGACCACGGAGGCAGCGGTGAACATGCGCGAATTCGTTCGAATTGGCTGGGGCTTGGCTGTTTGCGCGGGCATGGCGCTGGCCGCGGGTTGCAGCGGGGGCGAGGAAACGGTTGAGGTCGCTGCCACTTGCGGCGGCCAGCCTTCGTGCCTGAACGACAAGGGTCAGGAGAACCTCGGCCTGTGCCCTGCACCGCAGTCGGAGTGGTCCTGCCTCCAGGGCTGCTGCGTCGAGAAGGTGCTGTGCAAGTCGAACGCCGAGTGCGCAGTCAGGCTGGGCACCGATGCGTGCCCGGACGGCAGGTTCACCTGCGGCTGCGACGTGGAATCGGGTGCGTGCATCCAAACGATGTGCGCCAGCGACGCGGGCTGCGCCGACGGCCAGCAGTGCCACCAGGGCGGTTGCCGGGCACCGCTGGCGACGACGGACCTGTCTGCACGGCTGCTGCGGCCGGTGTGGATCGGTGCGCCGGGGGCAGTGTTCGACGCCGCGACGGCGCTGGGAGCCCAAGCGGTTGACGGTCAGGGCAACGTGGAGCCCAAGGCCGCGTTCGCCTGGCAGCTGTCGACCAGCGATGCATTTACCTTGACCGACGGCAAGTTGACCGCCACCGGCAAGCCTGGCCACGCGACGATCACCGCGACCGTCGTCGGCGCGTCGAAGGCGGCGTCCGCCCCCGCCGACCTGTGGAATCTCGGCCCCTTGCCACAAGGCCAGAACCTGCGCGTCACCGTGGTCGACGACGTGAAGCTGACGCAGCTGACGGGCCAAGTCGTGGTCATCGGGTTGTCGGGCGAGGCCACCCCCGTGCAGGCCCCGCTCGCAGACGGCCAAGCCTCGTTCGCTGGGGTGCAATTCCCCTGCGACATCCACTTCTTCAACGATGATCACGCACCGGTGTCGGTGCTGGGCTATGACCCCGCCAGCGGTCCTGCCGACGTCGTCCTTCCGTCGCCGCTGCACCACTTCGCCGAGATCGCCTTCGATGCCGACAACAAGCTGGACATGACCAAGACCACGTTGGTGAACGGCGACCTGGTGGGCGGCACCCACGACTATCCGGGCACGGGTGAGGCCGCACTGGGGCTGACTTCGCTGGCGTTCGGGCCCTCGCTGCTCAACTTTAGCGTCGACTCGATCCTCGGGCCGACCGTGCTGCGGCCGTTCGACAAGGACGCGCCCAGCTTCGTGAATCCCGACCCAAGCAAGCCGCAGGAGGTGCCGGGCGGCATCACCTTCGTGCTGGGCAAGCCGGTGGTGACCAGCTATGTGCTCGCAGGTCCCCCGGGCAACAGCATCCTGTGGACGCTGGCAGGCCGACTGAGCCTGACCGAATTGCTGGGCGAGATCAGCAAGATCTTCGACGCGGTGGATGGCGGACTGGACGTGGGCAAGGTCGTCAGCGTGCTGTTGCCGCATCTGGCCGGGTTCCAGTCGCAGGTCGTCACGGATCTGGCGTTCGCAAGTGAGTTCGCGCCGCCAATGAAGCAGCTGAATCTGGCGCCGACGTTCCCTCTCGGGCTGCGAACCCAGATCAAGCTGCCGACGCTGCCCAAGGTCGGCGAAGGCTGGGCGGACCTCGCTTTCGTGGTCGGCGGAGCGCTGCTGCCGTCGGGTGACATCGTACCGCTGGGCCTGACTGCGGGCTCGGACTCGATCGACAAGGAAGACATCGCGGACGGCAAGATCGACGGTGACGCGGTCGAGCCAGGGACCCAGCCGCTGCCGTTGAGCGTCGCGCCCCTGCACAGCGGTCTGCGCGTCGGCGAGGCGAACCATGTGCTGGTGACGGCCGCTATCATCCTGGGCGGTAACGGCAAGAAAGAGGGAGGTTCGATCCTGATCGGTGCCCCCGGCGCCATCACCGCAACCGTCAACCTTCCGGACTTCCTTGCGTTCCCTGCCGGCTCCAGTTGGAACGCGGCCACGCGCGAGGTCCTTGCGGCTGCGGTTGACGGCTCGCAGTTCTATCGCGTGACCCTGATCGGTCCGCAGAATCGTCAGTGGCTGATCGTGGTACCTGCCAGTTTTGCTGGCAAAGCCCTGAAGCTGCCGGATCTGACCCTGTTCGGCGCCAAGAGCGACCCGACGACCGAGGTCAAGCGCGCGCTGGTCGCCGCCTTCGAGCTCGCGGTGCCGACGTCGTTCCCGGCTTTGGTCGGTCCCGCTGGCCTGACCGACTTGGTGCGGCAGGTGCGGCGGACGGCGTTTCTGGACGCCACGCCCTAGCCGACTCGTCCCCACAAGCTTGGAATCCGGACCTTTCGCGGGTCAGCCCTGTGGCTGCATCCGGCCGTCGCGCCACACGAATCGCCGGACGGCAGGCTCGTGGCGCTCCGGGTGCACGCGCACGGCTTCGCGCCATGCTTCGGCCTGCGGGTGTTGCGGGTCGCTGGGCAGCAGCACGGCCGGCCCCTGTCCCGTTTCTGGAATGCGGAACGGCTCGTAGCGCGGTCCGACGCCGCCGTCGCCGAGTTGCCGCAGGACGTCTTGGGGTCGCGTCCCCAAGCCGCCCAGTCGCGCCATGGTGTGCCACGTGGGCGGCGGCAGGAGAATCGTCCCGTTGCGGGCGTGCGAGGCCATCGCGTCGGCCGGCGTGAGCCACTGAACTTCGGTCGACTCGTGACCGTCGGTTTGGGCGTGCTGGCCGTTGGGCAGCAGGGCGGCGAAGAACCACGCGTCGAAGCGCACCGGCTCGGCCGCGGGAGTCAGCCAACGCGCAAACGGCACCAGCAGGTCCAAAGCCAGCGTCAGCCCGGCCGCTAGGAGAACGCGATGGTGGTCGGCTGCCTCCAGGCGGTGCCCTCGATGCAATGACTTGAGTTCGCTGTGGATCTCGGTCAGTTGGTCGGCAGTGGGCAAGCGTCCGTTTGCCGTGCGGGCGAGCAGAACCAGCGCCTCTTCGTCCAGCTCGCGCAGCCCTGACACGAAGGCCGCGCGCGCCAGTTGCAGGTCGTCGATCCCCAACAGATCCGCGCACTCCCGGTCAGAGCGTCCCCGCGCCGGCGCGTCGAAGTCTGCGGGGTCCAGCTTGCCGCCGGGAAAGACCGTCGCGCCGCCCATGAAGCTGCTGGCCTGGTGGCGACGCATCACCAGCGACTCGCAAGCACCCGTGGGGCCCTCGCGCAGCAGCACGACGGTGGCGGCAAACGTCGGCGGCGACTGGCCGGTCATGAAGAGAGCTAGCCCTTGCAGTTCGGGAACTTGGCGGGGTCGAGCAGCCTCGTCAGATAGCCGGGCAGGACCATCGTGAAGAGCTCTTCGGGCGTGACCTCGTCGTAGTCCGCTCCGGCATAGGGAGCCGGCGCCATGCCGTTGCCGTAGTCACCCTCCAACCAGCAGTGCTGCCCTTGGGCCTCCAGGGCGGCACACGTCTCGTCGTCTACCGGTGCCTGGCACTCCGGCATGCTGTTCAGCGCAAAGTACTTCGCCTCAGACGACGCGACCTTCTCGATGGCGATGCGGCTGGCCCAGTGGCTGGGCAGACGGTGGTCGTACTTGAACTGCAGCCGCTGGTAGCGCTGGAACACCTTCTTGAGGTAGGTCGACGGCTCTCGGACCATCCACCACGAGTTGTCGCTGCACTTCTGACCCGTCAGCGTGATCGGCCAGGCGCCCTCAGCACATACGATGCTCGCCGACTTGCCGTTCTGGGCCGGGGGATACTGGGCCGACTGCGGCGCAGCGCTGAAGTTGCAGGCGGTGGGAGAGACGCCTGGGCCGTCGCTGGGGCCGATGCTCAGCTGCGAGTTCTCCGACGCCTCACTGATCGAGCAGCGGTCGAGCGGCCCCTCGACGTCGAGCAGGAAGGCCGTCAGCTTCAGGGCCCCGGTGCTGTAGACCGTGATCGCACGGGTTACCGGGATCAGGCCCGCGCCGATGGTGATGAAGCCCACCTGCTTCTTGTCGACCGACTCGCGCGACGACTGGATGAGCACCATCTCCTTGACCGCCGCCTCGGCATAGATGCCGCCGACGTCGTTGGCTGGCCCCTCGGACTTGTAGGACCCCTGGCCCAGCCCGGGAAGGTTGAAGACGACGACGTTGATCCCCAGACAGCCGGCCATCTTGCTCGCGGGCTCGACGTAGTTTGGATACGCCTGCGGGTCGTCCGCGAGGCCGGAGCGCAGGTCCGACACAATGATCGCCAGCGGACACGTGGCCCCCACCTGACAGTTGGCAGGCTGCAGGAACGTACCCTTGACCTTTGCGGTGATCATCTGGCCGTCTTCGCCGGGAACCTTGATCGGGGTCGAGAACGGCGTCGGCATCACCTGTTGGCACTCAGGGACGACCGGGATGTCCTCGGCCGTGTCTTCGACAATGGTGTCCGTGCCGCCCGCGGTGTCGGTGGCCGAGGTGCCATCGGAGCCGCAGCCACCCGCTAGCATCAGCACCGCCGCACTCGTCGCTATTGCCGCTGCTGCCTTCGCGTTCCAGAAACGTTGCCGCATCGCATCCTCCGGTCGCTGACAGCGCCGCAGAGACCGTCTGCGGGCGCCGGGATTGTACCCGCGCGGGCGTCGCCCACAACCTCTGCGGACGCATCGGGAGGTCGAATCGGGCACAGGCGCGGCCCTGAAGAAAATTCCCTTTCATTTGCAGGTGATTATCGTCAACGCCCCGGATCGTCGGACGATGGCGATCGCTGGGGTTCCGTACCGACGGGAGCCCGGCTTCTGCCGCCCACCAACCTTGCAGACGCAAGCGATCGAGAGACGTAGCGGGATCGCCTTCGCCGAAGCTCGCGCAGGGGTTCCCGCGGGGATGGTTGGCGGGGCCAAGGGAGCCCTGACCATGGACAACCTCCCGACCCGGCAGGCCTTCGCGGTTGACACTGCGAGGCCTCCGTTCCTATCCTCGCCCGGTGGGAGAAAGTGGATCGCAGCGGGTAGTTGTGGATCAGACTGGAGACTCCCCGGCAACTTCGGATTCCCCGACGGCATCTGGGGATGCAAGACCCTGACTCTCTTGTTGTTTCTGACGGCGATCGAGCCGTGGGCAGGCGACACGTGACGGTTCGTTTCCGAGGCGAGTACCAGCAGAGGGTCGACGACAAGTGTCGTCTGAGCATCCCTGCGGGTTATCGCCAGGCTCTGGAGCAGCACGGAGACCCGCGTTTGATCGTGGTCCGTGCCGTCTCGGGCCCCTGCCTGCAGGTCTACACGGCCAAGGAATGGGAGGCGGTCGAGGACAGGATCCGCGCGCTGCCGCAGAGCGACCCGACCGTGATCAAGCTGATGCGCTTTCAGGTCGCGGGGAACCAAATGCTGGAGCCGGACAGCCACGGTCGCGTGGTCCTGCCACCGACGCTGCGCGCGCACGCGGGCATCGGCCCGAGCACTGAGGTCGTGATCGCAAGCCAAATCTTCAAGTTCGAGATCTGGGCCAAGGACCGTTGGGAGGCAGAGCTCGTGCGCTGCACCGACGATCTGCCCAACTGGGCCCCGGACCTGGCGCGCCTGGGTCTGTAAGAAGGGGAGGTTCTTTGACAACCCTGCCCACCGAACCCACGGCCGCCTCGGCCGGATTCGCGCACGTCTCCGTCATGGGCGACGAGGTGATCGAGGCCCTGCGCCCCGTCCCTGCGGGCTGGGTGGTCGACGGCACCCTCGGCGGCGGTGGCCACAGCGAGCGAATCCTTCGGGAACTGCCGCACTTGTCGGTGCTGGGCCTGGACCGGGACCCGGCGGCGTTGCAGGCGGCGTCGGCACGTCTGGCGCCCTTCGGCGACCGCTTCGCCGCCGAGCACAGCCGCTTCAGCGAGCTGGCTCAGGTCTTCGAACGACGTGGATTACCTGGTCTTTCCGGCGTATTGGCCGATGTCGGGGTGTCTTCCCACCAGATCGACACGGCCGAGCGCGGCTTCTCGTTCCGTCAGGATGGCCCGCTGGACATGCGGATGGACCCTACCCGCGGCGAGACGCTGCAGGACATGCTGTCCGAGGTCACGGTCGAGGACCTGGCCAACGTCCTGTATGAATTCGGCGACATCCGTCGGTCCATCGGCACCGCGCGCATGGTGCTCGAGGCCTTCCAGCAAGGCGCGCGAACCACAAGCGCGCTGGCCAACCGCCTGGCGGCCCGCCTGCCGCGCAACCGCTCGATCCACCCCGCCACCATGGTGTTTCAGGCGCTTCGGATCTGGGTCAACGCAGAGCTGGACGAGCTGCAGTCGCTGCTGGACGCGGCTCCGCCGCTGCTGCAACCCGGCGGTCGAATGGCCGTGATCGCCTTTCACTCCGGCGAGGACCGACTGGTCAAGCAGTCGTTCCGCGAGCGGGCGCCCGGCCGCTACGGCGAGTACGTGCGTATCACGCGCAAGCCTTGGGTTCCAAAGGGCAGGGAGCAGGACGAGAACCCCCGGTCGCGCAGCGCGCGGCTGCGGGTGCTCGAGCGGGCGGTACCCGGAAGCTTGGGTCGGTACGGCGGCTTCGACGGAGACGACAACGACGAAGGGGACGAGGGCTAGGACCACACTGCAAGGCGAGGGGCACCCGTGAGCCGTTGGAGCAACCTATTGCAACGTTGGACGAAACCGGCGACGGAAGTCGATCGGGCGCTGCAGTCCGAGCGGTTCTTCTGGTGGCGCGTGCTGGCGATCCTGTCTGTCGCTGGACTGGTCGGACTGTTGGGCATCGCGCAGGTGCGCCGCAGCTCTGAGGGCATTCGCACCGCGTACGAAGTCTCACGGGCCGACGACACGTTGCGCGAATTGATCGAGGCCAACCGTCACGCGGAAGCCCGCCTGACCGGCATGAAGAACCCCAACACCCTGCGGCGTGAGGCGGTCGAAGTCCACGGCATGCACCTGCCTGGGCCTGACCAGCAGATCGAGGTCGACTGACGTGATGCAGACCTGTGCCCAGCTGCAGCCCCCGGCCCGACGCGCCTCCGTGCGCGTGCGGACGGGACGGGTGTGCGCGGGAGCGGTCGCGTCGATGATCGCGCTGACGGCGCTGGCGTGCGCAGGCGGGCAGACCGCGGACGAGCAACGCGCTGAGCAGGCTGACCTGCACTTCCGTTTGGCAACCGGCTACTTCCACGAGGGGCAGGTCGACTTGACGGTTCGCGAGCTGACCCACGCGCTCGAGGCGCAACCGAACCACGCCGACGCGCACTACCTGTTCGGCTTCGTGCTGTTCGGCCGCAAGGAGTTCGAGCTTGCTGCGGACCACTTCCGGCTGGCCCTGAAGACGCAACCGTCCTTCTTTGCCGCTCGCAACCACTTGGGCGCCACGCTGATCGAGCTCGAGCGGTGGCGAGATGCCATCACCGTCCTTGAACCGCTGTTGCGTGAACCCACGTACACGACGCCCTATCTGGTCCACAACAACCTGGGCTGGGCGTGGCTGAAGCTGGGGGGACTTGCCAAGGCCGACGAGCACCTGAGGATGGCGGTCTTTCTGAACCCGGAGTTCTGCAACGGGCACCGCAACTTGGGATTGCTCGCCCTGCAGCGTCGCGACCCAGCCGCTGCTGTCGAGCACATGACCGAGGCGACCCGCCGCTGCCCCCAGTTCGCAGAGCTTCACCTGCAGCGGGCCGAGGCCTTACAGGCGGCAGGTCGCTTGGACGACGCCCAAGCGGCGCTGCGCAGGTGTGTTGAGCTGGCTGGGGATTCGCAGCTCGGTCGCAGGTGCCGGACCCGTCTGGGCCCCGCCGCAACCGGCAAGGAAGGAGGGGACCATGCGCGCCTTCTTCCGTAAAGAACGCCCCGCCAACGACCGGGCGCCGATGACGGCGGCGGCACGACTCGCCCGCGGTCAGGCGCGGCTGAAGTGGATCATCCGGGTGATGAGCATCTGGCTGGTGTTCACGTTCGGTGCGGCGGTGTGGCACGTCACGCACGTCGAGACTTGGCGCAAGGACGCTGAGGGCAACATCACCTCCGTCACCCACATCGAGACGCGCCGCGGCGACATCGTGGACCGCAACGGCGTGACTCTGGCGACCAGCCTGCGCGCCGACTCGGTGTCCGCGAACCCGTTGCGCGTGCTGCCCCGCAAGGTGAACCCGCACACGAAACCCGAGGCCAGCAAGGAAGAAAACGCGGCCATGTGGCACGAGGTCTTCTCGCGTCCTGAGGTGGTCAAGATCCGCCATGAGGTCGCGGCGCGGATTGCGAGCATCGTGGGCCTGCCGGAAAACGAGATCCGCGGCCGCCTGGATTCGGAGTCGAGCTTCGTCTACTTGGCGCGCCACCTGGACGAGAAGACCTCGAAGGACCTCAGGGTCGCGCAGGCCAAGGGGCTGCTGCCGGGCGTGACCATCGAACCGGAATTCGTGCGCTATTACCCGAACAACGCGCTGGCCGGCGCGCTGGTGGGACGCCCCACGCAGACCGGCAGCATCGAAGCCTCGTTCGACTATCTGTTGCGTGGCCAACAGGTCGAGCTGCGGACGTACAAGGACTCGACCTCGGCTGTGCTGCACGTGGACGGCGCTCCGGAGCCGGGGCTGTACCGCGGCCACAGTCTGGTACTGACGATCGACGAGAAGATTCAGGCCGTTGCCGAGCACCACTTGGAAGCGGCGGTGCAGGAGTTCCAAGCCGAGTTCGCCGTGGCCGCCGTGATGGACGTGAACACGGCGGAAGTGCTTGCGCTTGCGGTCGCCCCGGGGGTGAACCCCAACGACTCGAAGAACAAGCCGAAGTACGGCTGGCACAACATCGCGATTGAGAATCAGTACGAGCCGGGCAGCACTTTCAAGGTCTTCACGCTCGCGTCGGCGCTGGAGGAGAAGGCCGTCACGCTCGAGGAGGTCATCCCAACCGGCGCGGGCTTTGTCGTGGGCAACAAGCTGATCAAGGACGACCACCCGCACGGTCAGGTCACCGGTCTGCAGGCGCTGCAGGTCTCGTCCAACATCGCGATGGCCAAGATGGTCTTCCGCATGTCCAAGGAGAAGTTCTACGACTATCTCGTCAAGCTGGGGTTTGGTCGTCGCGTGGACCTGGGCATCCTCGGCGAGGGCGCCGGCCAGCTTGCGCAACCCGGCACGTGGCCTCGCGTTCAGCACGCCAACATCGCGTTCGGCCAAGGCATTGCCGTGACGCCCCTGCAGATGGCAGCGGCCTACGCCGCGCTCGCCAACGGGGGCACGTTCCGCCGACCGCGCATCATTCGCGACGAGTTGAGCCCGGACCGCACCCACGATCGGCTGTTCCAGGTCGAGTCGGGTCGCCGGGTGTTCTCCCCCGAGACGTCGCGCAAGATGCTGTTGGCCATGGCTTCTGTCTGCGAACCGCGTCACGGCGAGGGAACGCTGGGTGGCACGGGAACGGCGGCGCGGGTGCCCAATCACCGTATGGGCGGCAAGACCGGCACGGCGCAGCAGGCGGCTCCCGGCGGTGGCTACTCGGAAACGCACTGGATCTCGACGTTCGTCGGCGTCGTGCCGATTGAGAAGCCGCGTCTGGTCATCGTCGCGCTGGTCGATACGCCCAAAGCGACCTATCCCGGGTCGAGCAAGGTGATGCGCTACGGTGGCCTGGTCGCTGCGCCGATCGCCCGTGAGATCGCTCGGTTCGCTCTGCCGTATCTGGGTGTGCCGCCCAGCCCCGGCGCGCCCTATCTCGACCGCAACGACCCCGACAAGGCCCGCCGCGAGGACGAGCAACGCAAGGTCATGGCGGACAAGGCTGCGGAGCCGCTGCTGGGCGTCGTCGCTGCTCGCGCCGCCGAGCCGACCGACGCGCTGCGCCCCGGTGAGGTCCGCGTCCCCGACGTGCGACGGCTGCCCATGCGCGTGGCGCGGGAGAAGCTGGCCACCGCCGGTCTGAAGCTCGAAGCCCGTGGCAGCGGCGTCGGTGCGACCCAAGGGCCGCCGCCTGGTGCCGTGGTGCGTGCAGGATCTCTGATCCATGTGACTTTCCGCCGCCTCAGCGAGCAGGCCGACGTCCCCGGACAGGAGGTCCAGGCGCTGTGATGCGACTCGACACCCTCGTGCAGGAAGCCGGCGTGCGCGCCACGGCCTTGGAAGGTCGCTGGGCCGACGTCGAGGTTCGCGCCGTGGTCGCCGACTCGCGCAAGGTCGGCCCCGGTGCGCTGTTCGTCGCGTGCAGCGGTGCCCGCAATCGCGGAGTCTCGTTTGCGGATCAAGCTGTTGCTGCGGGCGCCGTGGCACTGATCGTCGACGAGCCTTTCTCCCACCCCCTTGTGCCGGTCGTTCAGGTGTCGGTCGCCCGCGCGACCGTGGGCCCGCTGGCTGCCGCGCTGTTGGGCCACCCCAGCCGCCACATGAACGTCATCGGTGTGACGGGAACCAACGGAAAGACAACGACTTCAGTGTTGATCGCGCAGCTGCTGACCGACGCGGGTCTGCGGGCCGCTGCGATTGGAACGCTGGGCGTCTGGACCCCGGAAGGCACGCGGCCGGGAGCCCTTACCACGCCGGAAGCCCCGGACCTGCAGCGCCTTTTTGCCGAGCTGCTGGCCGAGGGCTTCACGCACGTCGCGATGGAGGTCAGTTCGCACGCCGTGGACCAGCATCGGGTCACGGGTGTGCGGTTCGCGACCGCCGCGTGGACCAACCTGAGCCGCGACCATCTCGACTACCACGGCACGATGCAGGCGTATGCGGCGGCCAAAGCGCGGTTGTTCACCGACCTGCTGCCGCCCGACGCGCTGGGATTCGTGAACGCCGACGACCCCTTCTGCCGCGCGGTCCACGAGTCGGGACATGCGCTGGGCTGGACGTTTGCCGACGCCCCCGGCGCCGAGATTCGGGTCGAGCTGCTACGCAGCGACGCCGACGGCATTGGGCTGCGGGTCCATGGCGCCGACGGTGCGTTCGAGCTGCACGCGCCGCTGGTCGGCCGCCACAACGCAGAGAATCTGGTGGCCGCCGCGCTGACCTGCCGTGCGCTTGGACTCGACGAGACCGTGATTGCCAAGGCCTGCCAGACGTTGCGGGCCCCGCGCGGTCGCCTCGAGCCCGTGCCGAACGATCTGGGCGCCTTGGTGGTGGTCGACTATGCCCACACGCCCGACGCGCTGGAGAAAGCGTTCGCGGCGCTGCGGCCGCTGGTGGCGAAGAACCGCAAGCTTGTCGCAGTGTTCGGATGCGGCGGCGATCGAGACCAGGGCAAGCGCCCCCTGATGGGCGAGGTGTCTGCGCGACTGGCCGACGTGAGCATCGCGACGTCCGATAATCCTCGGTCGGAGCAACCGCTGGCGATTCTTGAGGAGATCGAGCGGGGACTGGTCCGAGCGGGTGCCGTGAAGCTGCAACGACTGGTGCCGTCCGCACTGGCGGCTCTGAACGGACGCGCCGGCTACGCCATCGAAGCGGACCGCGACTTGGCGATCCAACGCGCCGTCGGGATCTTGCAGATGGGGGACGTTCTGGTGATCGCGGGCAAGGGACACGAGGTCACGCAGACGATTGGCAGCGAAGTGCGGCCGTTCGACGACGCTGCTGTCGCGGCAGGCTGGCTGGCGCAACGCAGGACGCAGCCCACGACGGCGTTGGCGTCCGCGGGCTTCGCGTTCACGGGACCGAGCGCCTACGCGGCGACGGGAGGCGCGCTTCGCGTCGCGGGGCGGCGCACCACGCACGTGCTCTGCACCGACAGTCGATTGCTGGAGGACGGCGCGCTGTTCGTGGCCCTTCCCGGCGAACGCTTTGACGGCGCGGACTTCCTCGCCGAGGCGGTGACGCGCGGCGCAGCGGGTCTGGTGTGCGCGCAGGGCCGTGGCGAGGCAGTGGCAGCTGACGCCGAAAGGGCCGGGGCCTTCCTGATCGAGGTCGCGGATCCCCTGTTGGCGCTTGGCGATCTGGCGCGCGTGCACCGCCTGCGCTTCGAGCCGCTGGTCGTCGGCGTGACCGGGTCGAACGGCAAGACCACCACCAAGGAACTGACCGCACTTGCGCTCGCCTCCTTGGGTCCTGTACTGGCCACCCGCGGCAACTTCAACAACCGCATCGGCGTGCCGCTGACGCTCGCAGGCTTGGCCCCGCAGCACCGCGCCGCCGTGGTCGAGATGGGTATGAGCGAACCCGGCGAGATCGCCGAGCTTTGCCGTCAGGCGCGGCCGCAGTTGGGCATCGTCACAAGCGTTGCTGAGGCACATTTGGGTGGTCTGGGCTCGATCGAGCACATCGCCGACGAGAAAGCGGCGCTGCTGCGGTCACTGCCGGCCGATGGCGTCGCGATTGTGCCCGCCGACGAGCCGCTGCTGCTGTCGCGCGCGGCGGGTCTGTCGTGCCGCGTGATCCGCTTCGGCCGGACCGCGGACGCCGATGTGCGGCTGGAAGGCGCGGTGACGGTCGACGGCCTGTCGCAACGGTTCACGGCCAACGTGGCTGGCACGCGGGTCGAAGTGGTCCTGCCCGGTCTGGGCGTGCACCTTGCGCACAACGCCTTGGGGGCACTCGCGGTGGCCCTCGCGGCGGGCGCGGACCTGCAGGCGGCGGCCCTAGCGCTGTCCTGTTATGTCCCCGTCGGCCAGCGCATGTTGCCGTCTCATATTGGGAATTGGCTGGTGCTCGAGGATTGCTACAACGCCAATCCGCGTTCGACCGAGGTCGCGCTCGACACCTTGGCGACGCTGCCAGGTCCGCGGGTTGCGGTGCTGGGGTCGATGCTCGAGCTGGGACCGACCGGCCCTGCGCTGCACACGCGCGTCGGGGCACACGCCGGCCGCATCGTCGATCTGCTTGTGATCCTGGGTGATTTCTCGGCCGCCTATGCCTCTGGCGCCCTTTCGACCGGGCTGGATGCAGCCTCCGTCGCGGTCGTCGCGGACCCGGCCGGCGCCGCCCAAGCCATCGCCGCCCGCTTTCCGGGCACGGCAACCCTGCTGGTCAAGGGCTCTCGCGGCGCGCGCATGGAACGCGTCGTCGCCGAGCTGCGCGCCCTCGCCCCCGCCCCCATCCCCGGCCCCGAGGCCGAACCCGGGAGGTCCTAGGTGTTTCTCTGGCTATCCGAGCTGCTGCGGGCCGATTTCGGTCCCCTCAACGTCTTCCGCTACGTCACCTTCCGTTCGATCGGAGCGATGGCGACCTCCCTTCTGATCGCCATGGCGCTGTTCCCGTGGTTCATTCGGCTGCTGCAGCAGAAGCAGATCGGCCAGGTGGTTCGCGCCGATGGCCCACAGTCGCACTTCTCCAAGGCCGGCACCCCCACCATGGGCGGCGTCCTGCTGCTGGTCGCGATGGGGCTGTCGACGCTGCTTTGGGCGGATCTGCACAACCCCTTCATCTGGCTGACGCTCGGCATCACGCTGATTTACGGCATCTTGGGCTTTCTGGACGACTGGCTGAAGATCCGCGACCGCAGCTCCAAGGGCGTGACCGGCAAGCAGAAGCTGGCCGTTCAGTTCGGCGCAGCCCTGCTGTTCTTCGGCCTGCTGTACGGCGGCTTTCTGGGCACAAGCTTGGCTGACACGCGGCTGTATCTGCCGTTTGCCAGCGCACAGGTCATCCACATCACGATTCCGTGGTGGGTGTACGCCGTGTTCGCCTCGGTGGTCGTCGTCGGCACGTCGAACACGGTGAACCTGACGGACGGTTTGGACGGTTTGGCGATCGGCCCCGTCATCATTTCCGCCCTGACGCTGGCGGCGCTGTGCTACTTGGGTGGCGCGAGGTTCGGCGAGTTCGAGGTCGCAAAGTACCTGTTGATCCCTGCAGTTCCCGGCGCGCAGGAGCTTGCGGTCCTGGGCGCTGCCATCATCGGCGCCGGCATCGGCTTCCTTTGGTACAACACCTATCCCGCACTCGTCTTCATGGGCGATGTGGGCGCTTTGGCCCTGGGCGGCGCGCTAGGCATGGTCGCCGTCTTCAGCAAGAACGAGCTGTTGTCCGTCGTGATCAACGGCCTGTTCGTCGTCGAAGGCGTCAGCGTCATCGCGCAAACGACGTCCTTCAAGCTCACGGGCAAGCGTGTGTTGCGCATGGCCCCTGTCCATCACCACTTCGAGAAGCTCGGCTGGCCCGAACCGCGGGTCACGGTTCGCTTCTGGATCATCTCCATCATGTTGGCTCTGGTCGCTTTGGCCAGCCTGAAGTTGAGGTAGTCGCCCATGTCGCCCGTCACGGCGCCCGGCGCCCAGGACATCGCAGACCTCGACGTGCAGACCGGGGACACCCCGCTCGACGGCGAAACGTCGGCCGAGTACGGGTCCACCCGCGTCATGCCGCCGCCGGACCTGCCCCGCAGCGACGACGCCCCCGTGCCGGTGCCGGTCGGGATGGACTGGAGGCTGTTCGCCGCGGTGATCGGCCTGATGACGATGGGCGTGGTGATGGCGTTCTCGGCGTCGGTGTTCGTGGCACTGCACCAGCACAACGGCAACGAGACCTACTTCCTGACGCGGCATCTCCAACACATCAGCGTGGCGCTGGTGATGATGATGGTGGGCGTCCACGTGCCGTATCAGTTCTGGCGCAAGGCCGCCTATCCCATTCTGGTCTTCTGCATTCTCATGCTGGTCGCACTGATGGTGCTGCCGCAGACGCCCAACCCGATCGCGTATGCCGACACGGTGAACAAGGCCACCCGCTGGCTGGTGCTGTTCAAGGTTCGACTGCAGCCCAGCGAGCTCGTGAAGTTCGCGTTCGTGCTGTACCTGGCCAACTCGCTGACCAAGAAGGCCGCATCGAACGCGATGGAGTCGTTCACGGTCGGGTTCCTGCCGCACCTGCTGGTGTGGGGGCTCGTGTTCCTGATGTGCATGTGGCAGCCCGACCTCGGGACCGGCATCGTGCTGGCAGTCCTCGTGTTCGCCATGACGTTCATCGCCGGGCTGAACAAGATCTACCTCGTGTCGCTGGGTGCCGTGGGGATTTCGGGTCTGACGGCCATCGTGCTGATTAGCCCAATGCGGTTCAGGCGCTTGGTCGCGTTCTTGAACCCGGAGCTCTACCGCGACGGCGCAGGGTTCCAGCTGTTCAACGGTCGTCTCGCGATCGCCACCGGCGGCTGGTTCGGCAACGGCTTGGGGCTCTCGCGCCAGAAGCTCGGCTTCGTCCCGGAGGCGCACACTGACTTCATCCTCTCGATCATCGCGGAGGAGTTGGGCTTGGTCGGCGTCGCCCTGATCGCCCTGACTTTCCTGTACGTCCTGCGCCGCGGCACCCGCATCGCCCTGCGCGGCCGCGACGAGTTCGGCCGATTGCTGGCGACGGGCATCACCGTGCTGCTGGGCACCCAGGCCGCGATCAACTTCGGCGTTGTCATGGGCACCCTGCCGACCAAGGGACTGACGCTGCCGTTTGTGTCGCACGGCGGCTCGTCGCTGATGGCCCTGTCGCTCGCCGTCGGCGTGCTGCTGAACGTGGGCCGCGGCGGCAATCCCGACCATGACGTGCAACTGCCCACGATGCCTCGCCTTCCTTGGCGCCGCCGCTCCCGCAGCGGCGTGCCTGCCAACGTGCGCACCGGCAACACCCGCGTGACGCGCGTCACGACGACGGGAGGGACGCCATGACGACGCCTCACGCTGTCCCCACCAAGATCGTGCTCGCAGGCGGCGGAACGGGCGGCCATGTCACGCCCGCGCTGGCCATCGCCGACGCCATCCGCGCCCAGTATCCCGCGACGGAGATCCTGTTCGTCGGTACCCCGCAAGGTCTTGAGGCCACGCTGGTGCCGCGACGCGGCTACCGCATCGAGCTCGTCGCCGGTTCGCGGCTGGTCGGCGGTGGTCTGGGCAGCAAGGTCAAGGGGTTGCAGTCGCTCGCGGCAGGCATTCTCGCGGCCCGACGCATCTTGGCGGCAGAGCGGCCCAACGTGGTGCTGGGCGTGGGCGGCTACGCCTCTGGCGCGGCGCTGCTGGCGGCGCGGAGCTTGGGGCTGCCGACGGCGGTCCACGAGTCCAACGCCGTCCCGGGCCTGACGAATCGCGTCCTGGGCGCGCTGGTCGATCGAGTGTATCTGGGCTTTGAGGCCGCCGCGCGCGACTTCCCGCAGGAGGTCTCCCTGCTGTCGGGCAACCCGGTGCGGGCCGAAATCGCCGCGGTGGGTGCCGGTCGCCAGCTGCCGCAGGGCCGCCGGGTGCGCGTACTGGTCGTGGGCGGCTCGCAAGGGTCACTGTTCCTCAACGAGCGTGTGCCGCATCTGCTGGGTCTGGTCGCCGCTGCGGGCGTGGAGCTCGAGGTCCGCCACCAGGTCGGCAAGCTCGAAGCAGCCCCCGTGGAGCAGCGGTATGCCGAAGCCGGTCTGAAGGTCACGGTTGCGGGCTTCATCGACGACATGGCGGGCGCGTATGCCTGGGCCGACTTCGCGGTGACGCGGTCGGGCTCTGGGACGGTGTCCGAGCTTGCCGCGGCCGGTCTGCCCGCCCTGCTGGTGCCGTTCCCCCACGCCGCCGGAGATCACCAGGCCGCCAACGCAAAGGCCTTTGTCGATGCCGGCGCGGGAGCTTGGGTGCGTCAGGCGAAGTGGCAAGCGCCTGACCTTGCCGAGTGGATCGTGGGCCTGTTCGGCGACCCCACGGTGTGGCAGCGCACCTCAGATTCCGCCCGTCGACTCGGTGCGCGCGACGCCGCACGCGCGATCGCGCTGGACTGCGCCACCTGGCTGGAGGGGGGATGCTGATGCTGTTCGGCCAGCGCCGCCCGCGCAACGTGCGCAAGGTGCCTCTGCGACAGCGTTTGACGCTGGCGTGGCAGGCGCTGACGCGTACCGCCGAACCGGCCGAGACGGAGGAAGAAGCCGCCGAGGCTGCAGAGCCGCGCTTCCTGTGGAGCCGGATCTTCACCGTGCTGGTCGTCGTCGTGTGCCTGACGCTGGTCGTCGCAGTCCTGATGAACCTGGGCGACTACCTCAAGGAGAAGCCGGACACCGGCAACGTCACGACGTTCGACGTCTCAGGGGCCCACCGTGTGACGCGGGAGCAGCTGATCGCCGCCAGCGAAGTGCGCTTGGGCAGCTCGCTGGTCACGCTTGACCGCGCCGTTGTGCAACGCAACATCGAGCGGCTGCCTTGGGTTGCGCGCGCGCACGTGCAGCAAGTCCTGCCGTCCACCCTGGCCATTCAGGTCGAGGAGCACGTGCCGTTCGCCGTGGTTCTGGGCAAGAAGCTGCGGATTGCCAACCGCGACGGCGAGCTGTTCAAGGAAGCCGAGGTCGGCGATGCCCCGGAGCTGCCGATCCTGACGGGCCTGCCGCCAACGGTCACGGGCGACGCACCAGCCAACGAGACCGATGGGGCTCGCGAGGTCGGCCGTCGACACCTGCTGGACCTGCTGCGGCTGGTGGACGCCCACGCCAAGTCTTCGATCCGGGAGCGATTTCCCCTCAGCGAGGTCCACTGGGACCCAGTGCTCGGCACCACACTGGTGTCCGCCCGTGACGGCTCGGAGATCCGGTTGGGCCGGGCGATGGTTGCCGACCCGGAGCGGGCGTTCGACCGCATCGGGCGCCTGCTGACCCGCGTCGAGGAGCGAGGCGAGTGGCTCAAGTACGCCTTGATGGACGACGACCTGCGGCCAGACCGTGCCGTCGTGCGCTCAGAGCTGCTTGGCAGTGCTGAAGCCGAAGCGGCGCGAGCCGGTGGTGCGGGTCAGGCGTCCGCACCCCAGATCGAAACGGCTGCAGCCGGTCCGGGAGAGCCCGTTGCGGTCGCCGGCGACGGGACTCCTGCCAAGCTCGGCGACGATGTCGACCACCCATTGGTCGACCTGAGCAGCCTGAAAGCCCCGCCAGAGCCGGCCGCCAAGCCCGACGCCAAGCCCGACGCCAAGGGCGCCGAGAAACCCGGAGCCAAGCCGACTGCGAAGGCGGACGCCAAGACCGCCGCCAAACCCGGGGCAAAGGCCCCAGCCAAGCCCGCCGCCGCCAAGCCGGCCGCTGCGCGCACCAATTCTGCTACCAAGGCCGCCGTCAAGCCCGCGAAACCCGCGGCCAAAGACGACGACAATCCTCAGGACTGAACCACGCCCGGGCCGGGCAAGATTGCAAGCGAACAGGGAGGAAGGACGATGGCGAAGAAGGATGAGATCATCGTGGGGCTGGATGTCGGCACCCACAAGGTCGTGGCGATCGTTGGCGAGGTGAAGGCCGACAGCACGCTCGACATCATTGGTGTGGGCACCAGCCCGTCGAACGGCATCCGCAAGGGCGTCGTCGTCAACGTAAACGAGACGATGGAGGCGATCCAGCGCGCCGTGCACGAGGCCGAGCTGATGGCCGGCTGCACGGTCAACGCCGTCTACGTCAGCGTCTCGGGCGCACACCTGAAGTCCTTC
This sequence comes from Myxococcota bacterium, assembly GCA_049317445.1. Lineage (GTDB taxonomy): Bacteria > Myxococcota_A > UBA9042 > UBA9042 > UBA9042 > CAJBNH01. The sequence continues at coordinate 59,841 of JBMOIG010000008.1, forward strand.
AACAACCGCGGCGTGGTGGCGGTGCAGAATCGTGAGGTCACGCAGACCGATATCGACCGCGTGCTCGAGAACGCCAAGGCGGTGCAGATCCCCGCGGACCGCATGATCCTGCACACGGTGCCGCAGGAGTTCCTGGTCGATGACAACGATGGCATCAAGACGCCGATCGGCATCTCAGGCGTGCGGCTGCAGGTCAACGTCCACATCGTGACTGCTCTGAACTCGGGCGTGCAGAACGTGACCCAGTGCGCCGAGCGCGCCGGGCTGCACGTGCTGAAGACCTCAGCCGAAATGCTGGCTTCTGCGCGCGCCGTGCTTGAGGACGACGAGAAGGAACTGGGCGTGGTGCTCGTCGACATCGGCGGCGGCACGACCGACATCTCGATCTTCCACAACGGCTTCATCGTGCACTCGGTGGTGCTGCCCGTCGGCGGTGATCACATCACCAGCGACATCGCCGTCGGCCTGCGCACCCCCAAGGCCGAGGCCGAGCGCATCAAGATCCAGCACGGCTGTGCCGTCTCCACCATGGTCGAAGACGGCGAGAACATCGAGGTCGCCTGCGTGGGTGGCCGCGAGCCCATCGTGCGCAAGCGCAAGCTGCTGTGCGACATCATCGAACCGCGCATGGAAGAGATCTATCGGCTGGTCGAGCGAGAGATCCAGGCCTCCAACTTCGCGGACGTGCTGGGCTCAGGCGTGGTCCTGACCGGCGGCACCGCGCTGCTGCCGGGCGCTGCGGAGCTTGGCGAGGAAGTCCTGGGCCTTCCCGTCCGCGTCGGCTTCCCTCGCCGCGTCGGCGGCCTGCGCGACATGGTCAATTCGCCCGTCTTCGCAACCGCGCTGGGTCTGGTGATGCAAGGCGCTGCCGAAGACTCCCCCGGTGCCGGCCGCGGCAAGCAGAAGCCCAAGGCGGGCGGCTGGATCGGCACGGTCCTCGACTGGGTCCGCCAAGCCTTCTGAACCCCATCGCACACCGCGGACCGGCCCCCGCGGTACTTCGCCAGACGTCCCCATCCTTTTCCTGTCCCACGGAGCAAGCCATGTTCGAATCCATCGTCCCCGAAGCCCCGACCCCGTTCGGCGCCCGCATCAAGGTCATCGGCGTCGGCGGCGGCGGCGGCAACGCCGTCAACAACATGATCGCGGAAAACTTGAATCAGGTTGAATACATCGTCGCGAACACCGACGTGCAGGCGCTTGGACGCAACCGCGCCCCGATCCGCCTGCAGATCGGACCGCTGCTGACCCGCGGTCTCGGCGCTGGCGGCAACCCCGACACGGGACACCGCGCCGCCCTTGAGGACATCGACGCAGTGCAAGAAGTGATGGCCGACTGCGACATGGTGTTCATCACCGCCGGCATGGGCGGCGGCACCGGCACCGGCGCGGCTCCCGTCATCGCCCAAGCTGCGCGGGCGGCCGGGGCGCTGACCGTGGCAGTCGTGACCCGTCCGTTCGGGTTTGAGGGAGCCAATCGCACGCGTCAGGCCGACGAGGGACTGCGCGAGCTCGCAGATTCCGTCGACACGCTGATCGTCATTCCCAATGACCGCATCCTCGACGTCGCCGACCGCCGCACGTCCTTCCGCGATGCGTTCAAGCTGGTCGACTCGGTGGTGGTTGAGGCCGTCCGCGGCATCAGCGACATCATCCAGACCCCTGGCCTGATCAACGTCGACTTTGCCGACGTCGTGGCGATTATGAAGGGCCGCGGCATGGCGCTGATGGGCACCGGGCGCGCGTCGGGCGAGGATCGCGCTCGCGTGGCGGCCCGGCTGGCGATCTCCAGCCCCCTGCTCGAAGACGCCCGCATCGAAGGCGCTACGGGACTGTTGGTCAGCATCACGGGCAGCGCTGACCTGTCGCTCGCCGACATCAGCGACGCCATGACCCTGATTCAGGAGTCCGCCTCGGCCGACACCAACACCATCTTCGGCGCGGTGATCGACGAGACCATGGGGGACGACATCAAGGTCACGGTGGTTGCCACCGGCTTTGACCGCACGGCGCAGGCCCACGCCCACGAGCTCTCGCACACGCGGCCGATGAGCGCGGTGTCGCGACCCGTCTCGGTGCCCCCTCCGGCGCGGCCGATCGCGGCGGTTCCTCCTCCGCCGCCCGCTATTGCGGAGCCTGTGCGGGTCTATGTCGCCGCCTCGGCCGAGGCCTCCATCGCCGGTCCGATGGTTCCGCCGCCCCAGCCCGGCCCGCGCACGACGGGTGGCTGGCCGGCACTGCCCATGAGCGATGAGGAGTTGGATCAGCCTTCGTACGTTCGTCGCGCGACCCCTGCGCAGGGCGTCGCCTCCGCCACGCAATACCCGCCGCGTCGGGAGCCCCTGATCAACAACCCCTTCCAGGGTCAGGGTGGCGAAGTCGATCGGCCCGCGTTCATGCGCAAGTAGCCGCGCCGTGTGACTCAGGGGGTGGCATGCCCGCATTTCCCGAGGGGCCCATCCCCGGCGATCCCCTTGACCTGCCGTCTGCTGGGCGCCGCCGTCTGGTCGGTGCAATCGCCTTGGTCGCACTGACCGCACTAGTCGCGACGGCTCACGTCCTGCGCGCACGGCGGCAGGGTGACGACGCGCTGACCACAGCCTTTCGAGACCTGGCCGCTGCGGTCGACGGTCCGGCTGCCGACCGCCAAGCCCATGTCGCAAGTGCGCGGAAGTCCTTCGGAGAGGCCGCCACCGCTATCGCCCCCGAGGGCGTCGCATTGTATGGCGTCGAGCTGACGGAACGGCTGGTGCCGGGTCCGGTGCCGCCGCGATGGGCGACGCCCGCTCCGAAGGAGTCGGCCGCTCTGGTCGACGCGGTGCGCGAACGGCTGGAGCACGGACGGCCAGACGCCGCGCTGGACCTGTTGGACCAAGCGGGACCACTGGGGCGCCATCGCGATGTCGGGGTGCTGCGCGCGTTCGCCCAGTCGTGGCAGGCGGCGCGCAAATCGCGGCCTTAGGCGAATGCACGCCTTTCAGGGCCGTTCGATGACGGGAAGTGCTACGTCGGGAACAGTCCGGGCGGACTAGCCCTGCTTGGGCTGGGCAAGACCGAATCGACGGTTGAAGCGATCCACGCGACCGCCGGTGTCGATCAGGCGCTGCTTGCCCGTGTAGAACGGGTGGCAATTCGAGCAGATGTCGACCTGCATGTTGCCCGCGGTCGAGCGGGTCATGAAGGTGTTGCCGCAACCGCAGTGGATCTTGGCTTCGACGTACTTGGGGTGGCCTTCCTTCTTCATCAGGTACCTCGGTTGGGCGGCCCATGTCGGGTCCGCCGGCGTGGCGGGTTGCTCGGCAACCCCAGCGTCCAAACAGCGGGACGCATCGTTCGGTTTCCCCGTTGCGGCTGCGGTTGGGGCAGCCGCAAGGGGCCGACAAGATAACCCCGCGCGCCCCAAAGGTCAATGCAAACCGGCCGCCAAGGGTGAGGATCCCGCAAAGGGGATCGCGAGCGGTCAGGTCGGTAAGTGGCGAGA
>JBMOIG010000009.1:0-62551 GCA_049317445.1 Myxococcota bacterium
TCGCGCTGGTGGGGGAGGGCGCCTCGCTGTGCGCGTCGGGCAGCCAGGTGTGCAGCGGCGCGAGGCCCATCTTGGTGCCATAGCCCACCAGCACCATCAGAAAGCCGGCGCGCAACCACGTGGGATCCAGGTCGCGGGCGTGCTCGATCAGCTCGGGAAAGACCAGATGCAGCGGGTGGCCCGACTGGAACTTGGCCGTTGCCGCGGCGAGAAAGAAGTTGCCCAACAGCGCCAGACCGATGCCGACCGAGCAGATCAGCAGGTACTTCCAGGCCGCTTCGAGCGACCGGTGGTGGCGGTGGAAGTAGATCAGGGGCGCGGTCGCCAGCGTGGTGGCCTCGACGCCGACCCACAGCAGGCCCACGTGTTGCGCGACGGCGACGAACGTCATGGAGCTGAGAAAGAACAGCAGGCAGCCGGTAAAGGTGGCCTCGGGGTAGTTCTTGAACAGAAAGCCTTCTTCGATGTCGGTGCGGTGGTGCAGACCCTCCTCGCTGAGGTAGCCGATGGCGTACAGCGCGCCCGCCAGGAACAGCGCACTGGTAATGCCCAGGAACAGGATGCCGGCCGAGTCGAGGGCCAGCCAGCCGCCCATCGCCGAGCACTCGGGCGCCGTCAGCCAGGCCGTGATCACCAATGCGCTGTGGGCCGCGGCCGCCAGCACCAGCAACGCGCGCCGCGGCCCGTCGGACCGCAGAAAGAACGCAACGAGTCCGGACAGCGCCGGCACGAGCAGCAGGGCCCAGATCATGCGCGGTCAGTCCTTGAGCACCGAGAGCCGGTCGGTGTCGATGTGGTCGAACTCCCGGCTGATGTTGAAGATCGCGATGCCCATGACGAACACGCCCATGAACACGTCCAGCAGGATCCCGAGCTCGACCAGCGCCGGCTCTTCGACCGCCAGGGCCATGCCGAACGCGTAGATGCCGTTCTCCATCGCCAGATAGCCCAGCACCTGCATCACGGCGGTGCGACGCGCGACGATCAGGAACAGGCCGACCAGAATCGTGAAGATCGCCACGGGGGTCATCAGCTGCGACTCGAACAAGCCGGCCGGCGGCAACCGCTGGCCCAGGTACAGCGTCACCCCCAGCAGACCCATCGTGATCAGCAGTGAGGTCGAGTAGCCGACGACGGGGTCCACCTCGCGTCGCAGCCCGACATCGCGCACCGCGCGCCGCAACAGCCACGGAAAGACGCCAGCTTTCAGGAACGTGGACCCGGCGGCCAACAGTGCAGGGCGCCACGTCAGCGTGTTCCACTGCACCAGCACGGGCAGCAAACCCAGCAGCAGACCCTGCACGGCGACGGTACGCACGCAGGCGAACAGACGGCTGGACCCGACCAGACGCAGGTTGGTCAGGATCAGCAGCACCACGAGCGTATCCAACCAAGCTTGCATGCAGCGCTACCTCAGCACGAGCACGAGCGCGAGGCCCGAGAACACCACCGCCGCCACCAGGAACTGCGGCACCCGCGCCAGCCGCAGCCGGGCCATCGTCGACTCGAGCACGCCGGTAACGACGGCCAGGGCGAACATGCCGACCACCCCCGCCAACAGGTCCCAGATCCAGACGTCGGTGCGGACCGGCACAGCGATCCCCACCAGCAGCGCGCCCAGCACCCACAGCTTCAGCGCCGACGTGTATTCGACGAACGCAAGGTCGGGCCCGCTGTGGTCCAACACCATGACCTCGTGGATCATCGTGAGTTCCAGGTGGGTGGTGGGGTCGTCGATCGGGATGCGGGAATTCTCGGTCAGGAATACGATCAGGAACGCCACCGCGACGAGCATCACGGCCCCGGACGGCGCGATGACCAGGTCGAAGCTGATCTCGTCGTACATCGGGCTCAACGACAGCTCGTGGGTCGTGCGCGCCATGGCGGCCAGGCCCAACAGCAGCGCGGGCTCGGCCAGGGCCGAGAACTGGATCTCGCGGCTGGCGCCCATGCCCTCGAACGCCGATCCCGTGTCCAACGCCGCAATCACATAGAAGAAACGCAACAGCCCCAACAGCGCGGCGAACAGCACGAAATCGCCCTGAAAGCGCATCAGCGCCGGCACGCCCCCCAGCGGCACCAACGTCAGCGCCACCAGCACCGCCGCCAGGCCGACCATCGGCCCCGCGCGAAACACCCAAGTCGTGGTGCGGCTGTAGACCGCGCCCTTGCCGAGCAGCCGCGCGATGTCGAAGTACGACTGCAGCAACGGCGCGCCCTTGCGGCCGGACATCCAGGCCTTCACGCGGCGGATCACGCCCAACAGCAGCGGCGAGGCCACCAGGGCGATTGCGACGTGAAGGATGGGGGCGGCGACGGTCATGCGCTCCTCGGCAACGACTACCCGAGCTTCCACACCAGCAGCACGATCAGCGTCGCGGCGATGTAGAGCACGTACATCTGGATGTGGCCCCGCTGGACCCAACGCAAGTGCGCCGCCACCCAGGCAAACGCCTGGAACAGCGGGCGGTAGCCGTGGTCCACGAAGGGTTCGTTGGCGTCGTTGTGGCGCTTGGCATAGGTCGGGAACAGGCCCGACGGCAGCACCAACTGCACCGTGGGGCGCAACAGCGCGCGGAACAGACGCAACAGCGGCTCGGCAAACGAGGCGCCGGAGTACTGCATCCGCTCGGTCGGCGCGATGTAGCCGCAGTCCCAGGTGCCGGCCTGTGTCACCGCGCGGCCCTTGAGCAGCTGCCGACGCAGCAGGAACAGTCCGCCCAGGAAGCTCAGGAACAGGCCGGCGCCGACCGTGACCCACACCAACTGCCCGCGGGCCTCGACCAGCCGCGCCGACACGTCGACCCCCATCGTCCCCGGCGTCAGCGAGAGCACGGCCTTTCGCACCGCCTCCAACGCCAGCGGTGCGCCCAACCCCAGCAGCACGCACAGCGACGCGAGCACGACCATCGGGGCGCGCATGCCGCGGGGTGTCTCGTGGGCGTGCGCCGCCGCCTTGGTACGTGGCTCGCCCAGCAGCGCGACGCCGACCACCTTGGTGAAGGTCGCCGCAGCAAGGCCCGAGATCAGCGCCAGGGCCGCCAGCACCAGCAGACTGCGCAGGGGCCACGCCGCCGCCAGCTCATTGGTGCCCGCGACCCCCTGGAAGGCCCCAAGATAGATAAGCAATTCACCGACGAAGCCGTTCAGCGGCGGCAGGGCCGAGATCGCCAGTGCGCCCACGATCATCGCCGCGCCCGTCGTCGGCATTCGCTTCAACACGGCGCCCAGCGCGTCGATGCGCTTGGTCGCGGTCGCGTGGACGATCGCGCCGGCGCCGAGGAACATCAGGCTTTTGAACAGCGAGTGGTTCAGCACATGCAGCAGCCCGCCCGCGAAACCCAGCGCCGCCACGGCCGGGTTGCCCTGGGCCACGCCCAGCACGCCCACGCCCAACCCCATCGCGACGATGCCCAGGTTCTCGACGCTCGAATAGGCCAGCAGGCGCTTCAAGTCCTGCTGCGCCAAGGCAAACGTCACGCCGACCACGCCCGAAACCGCCCCCACGACCACCAGCGCCCAACCCCACCAGGCCGCGGCGTCGCCCAGTAGCAGAAAGACCCGCAACAGGCCGTAGATGCCCATCTTCGTCATCACGCCGCTCATCACGGCCGCGACGTGCGACGGGGCGACGGTATCGGCATCGGGGGCCCAGACATGCAGGGGCACGAACCCCGCCTTGGTGCCAAAGCCGACGAGCGCGAGCAGGAACACCAGCGTCGCCTCGGGAGAGGTCGCGGCAAACCGGCCCAGCACCGCAAAGTCCAAAGTGCCGGCACCGGCGCCCAGGCGTGCGAACATCGCGAACAGAAAGGCGGTTCCCAGGTGCATCGCGATCAGGTACGTCCACGCCGCGCGCCGCACGTGGTCCTTGTCGTGGTCGTTCATCACGAGGAAGAACGACGCGAGCGACATCACCTCCCACCCCAGCAGGAACAGCACGCCGTTGCGGGCGACCGTGACCACGATCATCGCCGCCAGCAGCAGGTCGTACGCAAACCAGGGCCAGCCGGCGTTGTGTCGCGTGCCGCCGGGGTGCGTGGCGCATTGGCCATAGACGGCGGCCAGCCCGCCCACGACCAGCACGGGTGTTGCGAACAGCGCTGACAGCGGATCGACCGCGATCGACAGCGACCCCATCGGCATCGACCACGGCAGGTTCAACGCCGAGGCGTGACCCGCAAGGCCCGCGACCACCGCCGGCAGGCCCAGCAGGCAGCCCACCGCCGCGCCCCAAGCGCCCACGGCGACCGCGACGACAGGGCGCCCAGAGAGCGACACCGCGGCGACGCCAGAGGCGACGAGCACCAGGATTGCGGCGACGAGCCAGACGACCACGAGCGACTCCCGGCACAGGCGAAACACGACGGCGCCGGGGTCCTCGCTGCGAGGTCCGCACGCAAAATACCAAAGGACTTTCCAGTGGAAGGGCTCCGCCTTTGCGGGGCGGTGTCGGACGATCGGCTGGAGCCGACGGGCTGGGCCTCGGCCCGTGGCGGCGCGAAGTTTAGAACTGTGTGTGCGGTGCAGCAAGGCCCGATGCGCGGCCGAACGGTCCCGCGCAGGGCACTGTGCCAGCGGGTTCGCACACTCGCGTGGTTCGGGCCGATTCCTTTGCTTTCGCGGCGGGGCTGCTAGGCTCCGACCTTCCTTCCGCCCCGGGGGCTGCCGTGCCCACTGCCAGTTCTCCTGCCGATGCTGTCCCCACCTCGCCCGCGCCCACCCCGGCCTCGCGCCTGCGCCGGTCGCGCACCGCCTGGGTGTCGACGACCTATTTTGCCGAGGGGTTGCCATACTCGCTCGTGCGCTTTCTGGCCGGCGTCTACCTGACCGACGCAGGCGTGAAGGAGTCTTACCTCGGCTTCCTCAACTTCTTGGGACTCCCTTGGAATGTCAAGTTCTTGTGGGCGCCCGCCGTCGACCTGTTCAGCACGCGCCGCAACTGGCTGCTGCGGGTGCAGGGGCTGCTGGCCGTCTTCGTGACCATTCTGGCCGTGCTGACGATCTGGGGACCCGCCACCGGTGCCGAGGCCATCGCCTTTCGCGCCTTTGCGTCGGTCGCCCACGTGGATCTGCCCTTGACCGGGGTGCCGGCGTTGCAGGGGATCCTCGCGATCCTGGTCATCCTGGCGTTTTTGGCGGCGACCCACGACATCGCGATCGACGCTTTCTACATGGAGGCGATCCCGGAGCCGGGCGAGGCCGCTGCCTACACCGGTCTGCGCAACGTCACGTATCGACTGGCTGTTCTGTTCGTGAAGAGCGGCTTGGTCTGGGCTGCCGGTGCGCTTGCGTGGTTCTGGGGCTTTGCGGGCGGTGCGATGGCGTTGCTGGCACTGGTTGGCATCCACCTGTGGCTGTTGCCGCGTCCGCCCCTGCGTCCCAAGGAGGTCTCGGACCTCCGCTCCACCTGGATTGCGTTCGGCGAGGCCTTCGGTTCCTTCCTTCGCCAGCCCAAGGTCGGCCTGGTGCTCGCGTTCATCGTCACCTACAAGCTGGGCGACGAGTTGCTGTTCTCGATGAACACGGTGTTCCTGAAGCGCGAAATCGGCGTGGCGAATGCCGACCTGGCGTGGATCGCCGGCATCGTGGGCGTGTGGGCCACCATCGGCGGCTCGCTGGTCAGCGCCTGGGCCATCAAGCGCTGGGGCTGGCGACGCGCGGTCTGGCCGCTGACGCTCGGCATGAACCTGAACATCTGGGCCTACGTGTGGCTCGCCTGGCTGAAGCCGGACGCCTCGACGGCCGAGGGGCTCGGCATCATCGCGACCATCCACGCTTACGAGCAGGTGGCGGCCGGCCTGGGCAACGCCGTGCTGGTCGTCTACATCATGCGCGTCTGCAATCCGCGTTTCAAAGCCGCGCATTACGCCATCGGCAGCGCCATCGCGTCGCTGGGCGGTACGGTCTTCGGCGGGGTCGCGGGCCTGCTGGTCGAGCAGATCGGCTACATGAACCTGTACATCGTGGCGTTCGTGGCCGCGGTGCCGTCGATGGCCCTGCTGTTCGTGCTGCCGATGCCGGCCGAGCAGACCACGACCTGATCGCGCCCACCGTCAGAATTCCCAGCCCGCACCCCAAGTCAGCGCCTGCGGCTGGTGCTTGCCGACGCGATCCACGCCGCCATAGGTCCACGCGCCCAGCAGGCGGTAGCCCGTCCCCGGCACCTGATAGGCGGCGCCGAGATCTACGTTGCGGAAGGCGAACTTCTCGGTCGTCAGGTGCCTTGGCCCCGTGGCATAGCCGTGCCAACCGACGTCTGTCGTCAGGCTGAAACCCTGCCAAGCGGGCGTCTCCAGCCGCAGCAACAGGTACGTGTCGCCCACGTGGCTCCAGTCCGAGTCGCCCAGCATCGTCCGCGCGGCGAATTGCAGCGCACCCAGGTCCGCCCCTGCGACGTTGGGAAAGACCCGCAGCTCGACGACCGACTCTGCGACGTTGCTGGAGGAGTGTCCCAGCGTTGCGTACCCGGTGGCCCCTAGCCGCAGCTCCGCCTCACCGAGATCCAGCGTCCAGCCCAGCGAGAGGTCGTTTTCGAACGGTGTCGGGCCACCCGTCGGGCTCGGGTCGAGCGACGAGCCCCAGTACCCCACGAAGAAGCCCCACGGCAGCGCGATGTTCAGATAGGGCTGCAGCGCCACGCCCTTGCTGTCGGGGTCCGCCGTCATCCCGCGCTGGACGTACTGCGACATCAGGTCGAAGCCGCCGGTGATGGGGCTCTTGGCGGTCTTCGCCGTCGAACCAGCTGAAGCCTTCGGTCCGCCGCCGTTGTCCGATTCCGCTCTCGCGCTGCTGACCGCGATGGCCAGACACGAAATCACCATTGTGACAGCGAAAGACATTGGAAAACAGGATGTACGAGATCGATCGGTCAACGGGGAGATCACCTTTGCCGGGCGGCAGGCGGACGACTCAACGGCCCGGGGGAGCGTAGATCGGATCGGCCTGCGGTTGAATGGCCTCTTCGCGGACCTTGACTCCTCGCTCCCAAACAATGTGCAGGACGCGGCGACCGTCGCGATCGAACCGCACCTCGATCCCGTACTTCTGGTTGTCGATGTACGGCACTTCCGCCCACTTCAGGCCTGCCTCGGTGTAGAAGACGGCCACGCCATGGCGTACGCCGTTCAGCAGGGGTACGTGCAGTCGGACCTCGCCGTTGCGGTGAAACTGGGTCTCCGCGCCGTGCAGGATGTCAGGATCAAAGGTGAATTCGCTCTGTCTCGCACCGTCCGGATACCAAGTGCGCGCTACGCCGGTGGCTCGGCCGTGGGCGTACGGGAATTCGGCCACGCGCTCCCCTGTGCGGGAGTAGCGGACCTCGGTCCCGTGCTTCAAGCCGCGGTCGAACTCGATCCTCGCCCACAGCGTGCCGGTTTCATCGAACACCATCGCAGTCCCTTGGCGACGACCGTGCACCAGCGGAACCGACAGGCGCAGCTCGCCGTTGCGGTGGAACAGGTACTCGGTGCCTTCGCCGCTGGCGGGTATACGACCCAGCAGTGACCCATCGGGATAGCGGGTCGTGATCATGCCACGCGGTTTGGACTTCGCTGGGGTGGTCGGTGTGGCGGCCTGCGCAAGATCGACACCGGTTTGCGTAGTGTCTACGGGCAGTTCGCCGGCAGGAACGACGGGAGTGCCACCGGGGCCACGCACCAGCACCCCGCGCTCCCACAGGTACGTCACCGGCTTGCGGCCAAGGTAGCGGACCTCGGGGCCGTGCTGCATGTCGTCGACATAGGTCAGGGTGGAGATCAGCTTGCCTTTCTCATCAAACACGCGGGCTTCGTCGTTCTTGCGACCCAACACCAGCGGAACGGTCATCCTCAGGTGTCCCCGATCGTCCCATCGACTCTCGACCCCGGTGCCGGCACCATTCGCGAACGGGAACTCGCTTTGCTGGACACCGTTGCGGTACCAGGTGGTCGCGATGCCGACCAACTTGTCCTCGCCGTAGCGGAATTCGGCCTGCTTCTCTCCCGTGGGGTAGAACCGGGTCTCGGGCCCGTCGCGCACATCATCGGAGAACCAGATTTCGGCCCACTTCTCGCCGGTCCTCGCCCACAGCGTCGCCAGACCGTGCTTGCGTCCACCGACGATCGGCACTTCCATGGCCTTCTGACCGCCTCCGTCCGGCCCTACGTCGTGGAACCGCACTTCCTTGCCGTTCTCCTGCTCGTCCGCAAAGGTCCGCACGGTGGCGACTGCGCCGCTGGGATGGAAAGTTGTGATGCGGCAGCAGGGCTTGTCGTTGCGGTACTCGACCTCGACCGTGGGGCGTCCTGCGCGGTCAAAGCGGCGCTCGACGCCGTTCAGCTTGCCCGCCTCATACGGCAGCTCGCCAATCTTCACGCCGTCGAAGTCGAACACGCCCGCTCGCCCATAGCGCTGGCCGGCCACAAGGGGAGCCACCATGCGCGGTTGGCCGTTGGGGTGGTACTGGATCTCGACGCCCTCGGCGACGCCATTGACGTAGGGCACCGAGCTCTGCAGCCAGCCGTCCTCGTGGTAGGTGCGAACCGTCCCTTGAACAATGCCATAAGTGTAGGGAACCTGGGCACTTACCTTGCCATTCTTGAAGTACTGGATCTCAACGCCGTGCTTGCGGTCGTTGACGATGTCCACCACGGCGGCGCGCTCTCCGGTGGGATACAGCACCACCATGGGACCGCTGGGTTCGCCGTCGCTGTAGGGCAGCTCGCTGAAGGTCTCGCCTGAGGGCAAGAACTCTCTGGCGACGCCGTGACGCAGGCCGTGGCGGAACGGCACGACTGCCTGACCGCGCCCCTCGGCGTCATAGCGGGTCTCGTCGCCTTCCTTGACGCCGCCTCGCTCGACCCAGGTGGCCCGCACGACGCCGTTGGCGTGGTAGGCCGTCCAGCGTACCGTCTTGCCACCGTCTTCGTACACAGCAAGTGCGGTCTTCTCGCCAGCAGGGCCGAACCACTCCTCGCGAATGCGCTTGCCGTCGACCACCGTCAGCACCTGCTTGGCCTGACCGTCGGGGTGGCGCGCGGCGACAACGGCGGTCGGCTGAGGCGCAGTTGGAGCGGCAAGCGAGGTAGAGGTCCAGACGAATGCTGCCGCACAAGTCGATAGCATGAGTGCCCAACGTCTCATCCGTCGCCCCCCGGTACCTGATCATGGAACTGCTCGGTCAGAATCGCTGCCGTGCCCGGCCATGTCAATCGACAACGCACGGTCCTGAACGGGAACAGAATGGCGACGTCGGGGGTTGCTTTCGTACCCGTGTTGCGTCTGCGACCCGGCCAAGCCCGCGTCCCTGCTGCGGGATCTCACGGTATCTGGACAATTGACCCGATCGAATCTATCCTATTTTGCCGTTTTGCGGGGGCTCTGACCTTCGCCCGCGCGGGACTCATCGCCGCGCCGCTCCGGAATGACCACATGGGAATCTCTCCCGCAAAGCCCCTGGCCGCAGAGCCCCACCTCGAGGTGGTCGACGACGCGACGCCCCCCCAGGGACTGCCTCTGCCGTCGCACGCCGAGCTTCAGGCCGCTGCCGACCCGTCGCCGGCGACTGCGGCCTCTCCACGTGAGCAGGTCAGGCCCTTCATGGACCTGTACCAGCCGACGTGGCTGCATCCGGTCATCCGCCTGTTGTTGCTGGACGAGAACGGCCACATGCCGCGCACCGTGCAGGCGCAGGTCGGCTTCGGCGCCATGCTGATGGGCGTGCAGTTCTGCATGGACCTGCTGGCGTGGATTCTCGGGTTCCGCTGGGTGTTCGTGAACGCGATGGGCTGGCCCGGTTGGTTCCTGGCCTTCCTGTTCGCGTTTCTGGTGTCGTCCATCATCCTGATCTTCGAGCGTTTTGTGCTGACGGCTGACGTCCACGGCCGCAAGACCCCGCTGCTGTTGAACCCGGCGATCCTGACCCGCGTCGTGGTCGTCGTCATCTTCGCGTCGGTGACCGCCATCCCAGTGGAAATGCTGGTGTTCCAGGACGTGATCCAGGGACGGCTGAACGGCGAAGTGCAGGGCGTTCGCGAGTCGGCGCGGCAGCAGCTGCGCAACGACTTCAAGAAGGACATCGAGGACGTTGCCAACGAAGAGGGTGCCTCCCGCAAGCGCGTGAAGGACGAGACGCCGCCGCTGGTCCTCGATGAGGTCGGCACGCCGAAGCTGGATGCCAAGATCGCGGACCTGCAGAAGCAAATCGATCAGAAGGTCATCGACTTGCGTGAAGAGGACGCCGGCTGGCGCTCAGGCGAGGCCGGTCAGGGCCGCAAGTTCCTGCGGCTCAAGGACGAGAAGGCCGCGCTGGAAGGGCAGTTGACAGAGGCCAAGGCCGCCCGTTCTGCTGAGCTCGAGCAACGTGCCAACGGCAACCAAAAGGCCCAGACCAGCGCTGCCGACCGCCACTTTCAAGAGCTGACGCGCATCTCGGAGCGTTATGAGCCCCGCAAGCGCGAGCTCGAGAAGAAGATGCGCGACGTCGACCGTCTGACCGACGACGAGCTGGCGAAGGCCACCCGCAAGTCGTTCCGCGTGGTCGACGGCTTTGCCCGTCGCTGGAAAATCGTGAACGATCTCGAGAATGAGGACCCGATCTACGCCACCACCAAGTGGGCCGTTCGGCTGCTGTTCATCGCCTTTGGCTTGCTGGTGCTGACGACCAAGGCGCTGTTCAACCGCCCGACCCGAGCCTACTACGCCGGTCGGGATCCGCTGCGCGCCTACGACGACGAAGCGTAACCGCCTCCGCCGCTTGCCCTCTCTCGCTGCCGAAACTCAAGCCGCGTCGCCGTTCCCGGTGTCCGGCATCTCGCGCCCGCTCGCGGTTGCCCCCATGTCGTGGGGCAGGCTGCCGCGCAGGCTGCGCAGGAACGAGTACGGCGTCTCGTGCAGGAAGTTTGACACCCGCGACGTGTAGATGTCGGCGTGCTGCTCAATCTGTCTGGCCAGCAGGCTCTTGTCGTTGCCGGCGCGCATCATCAGGCCCCAGTGGCGGTTATGCAGGTGCCCGGCCGCCGCCGCCAGTGGGGCGATGGTGTTGTCCAGCGCCACCAGTCGCTCGCGCAAGACGTTCAGCTTCTCGGCGAGTTCGCTGTCGTGACCCTCGACCGGCGCACCATAGCCCACCCGCTTGCGCATCCGCGCCACTCGTAGCTGCGAGAATGCGAACTCCAGATGCTCCTTCTCGGTCATCAGCGCATCGACACGGTGCTGCGTCGGGCGCCAGGCGGAGATCGCGGCCAGCTCGTCCTCCAGCTCGCGCAGGACCATCGCCGTGCGCCACTGCAGCATCTTTTTCGACTGCCGTACGTCGCCGAACATGTGGTCGCCCACGTACAGGATCTGGTCGCCGTCGAGGCCCAGCGCACGCTCCACCCGGTCTGCGGTCCCGCCGAAGTAGATGGCGCCCTCGCGCAACGGCCCCTCGACGGGCCGCAACAGACCCGAGGCCTCCTCGACCACCTCGAACATCATCGGCGTCGTGCTGAAGAAGCCGGGCTTGCGCGCCGAGACGACAATCAGCGAGAACAGGTCGCGCCAGCTGGTGCCCGCCGGCAGGTACCGATCGAACGCATACGACATCATCGGCTGCGTGTACGCCCAATCGGAATTCGTGATGAGCAGCAGCTTCTTCCCCGACTCCCGCTGGTCCAGCAGCGCCAGCGGCATCTCAGGGTCCAGCTCGACGTACAGGTCGGGGCGGGCCAGGATCTCGGCCTTCAGCTCGCCCTCCACATGGGCGCGGTCCAGCGTGTGGCGCACCTTGCGGTACAGCGCGTCGTAGCCCAGCACGTCCGGCAGCTCGCGGCGGTCCAGCAGGTCGACAAGCTGCGCGTACATGCAGCCTTCCGAGATCTCGAACAGCGTGTTCAGGAAGACGTAACGCGTATCCGACAGGTCGACGAGCGTGCGGCCGTAGAGCTTGCGCTGGTCCTCCATCCCCAGCGGCAGGGTGCCGTGCATGCTCGACTTGATGTAGCCGAAACGATTGACTTTCAGCAGGTTGCCCAGCTGCTTGTCGATGACCAGACCTCGCATGACGCGGTCGGGCTCGAACGCCAGATCCTGCACCGGCCAGCCCTGAGACAGCAGTCGCTGCCGCAGGTGGGCGTACGCGCGTCCCTCCCACTTCACGACGTTGTAGTGCACCAGCGTGTAGTCCATGTCGTACCCAATCGCCTTGGTGCTCCGCAGGTTGAGTGTGCGGTTGCAGAACAGGCGGCGGGCTTCAGGGACGGGGGGCCACTCGGCGGCGAGGGCAGCGACGGAAGGATGCGGTGTGGTCATACCAACGACTTTGCCACACGGGCGGGCAGGGCGCCACCGCGGGCAGCCTTTCCCTTTGCCGACCGCGGGTGTATCTTCCGCGCGCAAGCCCGCCTAGGTCGCGGTGCTTTGGGGTAACCTACTGATTTGATGAATGTATGCCACCCTTGCCGGAGATCGGCCAAGGCGGGCGAGGAGACGTTTTCCATGACCAGCCACGACAGCTTCGGCGCCCGCGCGACCCTGCAATCCGGCGGCAAGACCTACTCGTACTATCGCTTGGCAGCATTGGCTGAGCGTGGCGTCGGGCAGGTCCAGCGCTTGCCGGTCTCGACGCGCATCCTGCTCGAGAACCTGCTGCGTCATGAGGACGACTCCAGCGTCACCCGCGCGGACATCGAGACGGTCGCGGGCTGGACGCCTGAGAACCACCCCGAGGTCGAGATCGCCTTCCGCGTCGCCCGGGTGCTGTTGCAGGACTTCACCGGCGTGCCGGCGGTTGTGGACCTGGCGGCGATGCGCGACGCTATGGTGGCGATGGGCGGCGATCCCAAGAAGATCAATCCGTTGCAGCCCGTCGACTTGGTGATCGACCACTCGGTGCAGATCGACTACTACGGCACCAAGGACGCGTTTCGCCAAAATGCCGAACTGGAGCACGAGCGCAACAAGGAGCGTTACGCGCTGCTGCGCTGGGGCCAGAACGCCTTCGACGGATTCCGCGTGGTCCCGCCGGACACCGGCATCGTGCACCAGGTCAACCTTGAGTATCTGGCGCGCACCATCTTCACCCGCGACGACGCCGACGGAGCGGTCGCCTATCCCGACACGGTGGTCGGCACCGACTCGCACACCCCGATGGTCAACGCGCTGGGCGTGGTCGGTTGGGGCGTGGGTGGCATCGAGGCGGAGGCGGCCATGCTGGGCCAGCCGATCACGATGCTGTTGCCTGAAGTCGTGGGCTTCAAGCTGCACGGCAAGTTGCCCGAGGACACGACAGCGACGGATCTGGTGCTGACGGTCGTGCAGCAGCTGCGCAAGCGCGGGGTGGTCGGCAAGTTCGTCGAGTTCTTCGGCGCCGGCCTGTCCAACCTGTCGGTGCCGGACCGCGCCACGCTGTCGAACATGGCGCCTGAGTACGGCGCGACCATCGGCTTCTTCCCCGTCGATCAGGGCACGTTGGACTTCCTGCGCCTGTCCGGCCGCCCGTCTGACCTCGTCGATTTGGTCGAGGTGTACTGCAAGACTCAGGGTATCTTCCGCACCGACGCCACGCCCGATCCCGTCTTCACCGACGTGCTGGAGCTTGACCTGTCGACCGTGCGCCCCAGCATGGCCGGCCCCAAGCGCCCGCAAGACCGCGTCCTGCTTGAGAACGTCAAGGCCAGCTTCGCCGAGTCGCTTCCCAGCCTGCTGAAGCCCGGCGCGTCGCCCACGGCCGTTGCTCAGGTCACGCTCGGCGGCCAGACGGCGCCGCTTGGCCACGGCGCGGTGACCATCGCCTCGATCACGTCCTGCACCAACACGTCGAACCCCTCGGTGCTGATGGCCGCTGGTCTGTTGGCCAGAAAGGCGGTGGCCAAGGGTCTGAAGTCCAAGCCCTGGGTCAAGACCAGCCTTGCCCCCGGGTCCAAGGTCGTCACGCGCTACCTGCAGTCCGCCGGGCTGATGCCCGATCTCGAGGCGCTGGGTTTCCATCTGGTCGGCTACGGTTGCGCGACCTGCATCGGTAACTCGGGGCCGCTGCCTGAGGCCGTGGCGCAGGCCGTCGACGCGCAGAAGCTGGTCGTCGCGTCGGTGCTCAGCGGCAACCGCAACTTCGAGGGCCGCATCAGTCCGCACGTGCGCGCCAACTACCTGGCGTCGCCGCCGCTGGTCGTGGCGTATGCGATCGCGGGTGACCTGAACGTCGATCTGGCCAAGGACCCGCTCGGTCAGGATCAGGCTGGCAACCCCGTGTTCCTGAAGGATATCTGGCCAACGCACGAGGAAATCGCCCAAGCGATGGCGCAGCACGTCACCGCCGCGATGTTCAAGGGCGAGTACGCCAACGTGTTTCAGGGCGACGAGGCTTGGCGGTCGCTGCCGGTGCCTCAGGGCGACACCTTCGTGTGGCAGGAAGACTCGACCTACGTCAAGCTGCCGCCGTTCTTCCAGAATCTCTCGCCGAACCCGGGTGTTCCCGCAGACATCACGGGCGCCCGCGTGCTGGCCGTTTTGGGCGACTCGGTGACCACCGACCACATCTCGCCGGCCGGCAACATCGCCAAGGACAGCCCCGCCGGTCAGTACCTGATGGAGAAGGGCGTCGCTCCGGTGGACTTCAACAGCTACGGTGCCCGCCGCGGCAACCACGAAGTCATGATGCGCGGTACGTTTGCCAACGCCCGCCTGAAGAACGCGCTGACCCCCGACAGGGAAGGCTGGTGGACCCGCTATCTGCCCACCGACGAGACCACGTCGATCTACGACGCCTCGATGCGCTACCAGGCCGAGGGCACGCCGCTCGTCGTGCTTGCGGGCGCCGAGTACGGCTCAGGATCGTCGCGCGACTGGGCTGCCAAGGGCCCGGCACTGTTGGGGATCAAGGCCGTCATCGCCCAGAGCTATGAGCGCATCCACCGCTCCAACCTCGTCGGCATGGGCGTGCTGCCTCTGCAATTCGACGCGGGCGAGTCGGTGCAGACGCTGGGTCTGACGGGCGAAGAAACGCTGGATATCCTCGGAATTGACGGTAGCGTCCAGCCCGGCCAGCGCTTGCTCGTCCGCGCAACAGCGGCCGACGGCACGGTCAAGGCCTTCTCGGTCAAGGCCCGCATCGACACGCCGGTCGAGGTCGATTACCACCGGCACGGCGGCATCCTCCCGTATGTGCTGCGGAATCTCGCGAAGTCCTAAGGTCTGTGTAGTTTCTCGCTGCCGGGCGCTCAAGCCCCATTGCGTGACAGCCCCGACACCCGGTAGATTGCGCGCCGGAATCCCGATCCAGCCCAATGGATCGGGGTCTTTCCGGGCGGGTCTCGCGCCTGGGCTCGGGCTCTAGCGGCAGCGCACCGCCCCCCCCACTCCGCCTGTTCCGCCCGTCCGTGTCGCGCCCATGGAGGCCTCGATGTCCCGCCTCGGCTCCCGGCTGCACAGCCTGTGTCTGCTGCGTCCGCTGTACTTGTCCCTCGCGCTCGCCTTTGCTGCGACCCTTGCCGCGTGCGGCAGCGATCCCGCAGCAACCGCAGATACGGCTGCCGTCACCGACGTCACCGGCGATGAGATTGCAGAAGACGTCGACCCCGGGGTCGATGCCGTTGCGGACGCTGTGACGGACGCCGGTGACTCGGTGGTCGGTCTGCCGTGCAAGATCGACGTCGATTGCGTCAATGCGGGTGGCAAGTGCAATCCGTACACCCACTTGTGCGGCGAGTGTGTAGTGTCGGCCGACTGCAAGACCCAGCCCGCAGTGTGCGACGCGAGCCAGTGCGTGGTGCAGACCCCTTGTTCTGCCGCCGCAGACTGCAAGGCCGGTGGCAAGGTGTGCGACCCCACCGACAGCGTGTGCGTCGCCTGCGTGACCAGCGCCGACTGCACGCAAGGCCTTGAATGTCACGCGCACCTTTGCCTGACGCCCGGTCAGGCCTGTGCCAGCACCAACGACTGCAAGGGCGGCAAGGTTTGCGACAAGGCGGCCGGCAAGTGCGCCGAGTGCGCGGTGGACGGCGACTGCGAGGCCTATCTGCACTGCGAAGAGGGCGTGTGCAGTGTCGACGCGTGCGGAGCCGGTCAGACGCAGTGCGACGCCCAGGACAAGATCCGCAAGTGCAAGTCCAACGGCTCGGGCTGGGTGGTCGAGACCTGTCCTGAGGGCGAAGTGTGCGCGTCCGGCCTGTGCCAGTCGCCTGCTTGCGAGCCGGGCAGCAAGGCGTGCGAGGGCAACGATGTCATCACCTGCAACACCACCGGCTTGGGCTGGAGCGCCCCCAAGGCGTGCGAAGGTAACGACACCTGCCAGTCCGGTCAGTGCGTATCGTCCCTTTGCGTGGCGGACGAAAAGAAGTGCGGCGACGGCGCGGTGCTGGTCTGCAAGAGCGACGGCAACGGCTGGACGGTTGCCCCGTGCCCGCTGCTGCCCGGTACGCCGGGTCAGGCGTGCGTGGTCGAAGGCGGCGTGCCCAAGTGCATTCCGCTGTTGTGCGCGCCGGGCATGGGCTATTGCGAAGGTTCGATGGCCATGAAGTGCTCCCCGGACGGCATGTCGGCCGACCTGGTGACGGACTGTGGCACCGTGGCCAAGCAGATCTGCTCCGGCGGTCAGTGCGGGCCGCAGAAGTGCAATCCCGGCGACCAGATCTGCGCGGACCCCGGCACGCAGGCCGTGTGCGTCGACGGTTCGGTGGGCTGGACCAAGAAGCCGTGCCCGGAAGGGACCGGCTGCACCGACGGCGTGTGCCTCCAGTTGCTGTGCCCGGCGGCCGTGTTCTTCTGCGAGGGCAACGTCTTGCAGGAGTGCAGCGAGTCTGGAACGTCGGCGACCCTGATCGAGGACTGCGCGTTGTCCGGAAACGTCTGCTATCAGGGCAAGTGCAGCCCGCTGCTGTGCAAAGCAGGGGCGACGAAGTGCAAGGGTGGGCAGATCGACACCTGCGACCAAAGCGGCATGTTCTACACTGCCTCGGACTGTCCGGACGGCGAGACGTGTGCGGGTGGGCTGTGCAAGCCGATCGTCTGTCAGGCAGGCGTCTCGTACTGCGAGGCCGGCAAGTCGATGAAGTGCGATCCCACCGGAACCGCGACGTCGGTGGCCGAGGCCTGCGCGGGTGCCAAGCCGTTCTGTCTGGATGGCGTCTGCAGCGACAAGGCGTGCGTGCCCGGCGTGTTCAAGTGCGACGCAACGACGCTGAAGACCTGCAAGCCCGACGGCTCCGGATGGGCGGACCAGTCCTGCGTCGACCCCAAGCCGTGCACCAACGACATCTGCGACCCGGTCGCCGGCAAGTGCAAGTACACCGCCAAGAATTGCGACGATGGCAACGCCTGCACTACTGAGGTCTGCGATGCCGTAAAGGGCTGCCAGTACACGCCCGTGGTCAACGGCACCGCTTGCAATGATCAGAACGCGTGCACGTCCAGCGACACTTGCGACGCGGGCACCTGCAAGGGCGGTACGGCGGCTTGCGACGATGGCAACGCGTGCACCGACGACTCGTGCGACCCTCAGGTGGGCTGCAAGCACGCAGGCAACGTCGGCCTGTGCACTACGGATGACGGGGCGTGCGGACAGTGCGCCAACAGCACTTGCGGTTCTTTGGGGCCGTCCAAGGTGTGGGACCGCGTGTTCGCGACCGCATCCACCGGCTACACACCGGCCGAAGTCGCGCGGTACTCCGTCGTTGCCTTGGCGGACGGTGGCGCGGCGGTGGCCGGCACGACCAAGGTGGCCAACGGTCTGGCGGCGACGCTGCTGCGGGTCACCGACAAGTCTCAGGTCTCGTGGGAGAAGCAGTACCCGATGGGCACGGGCATGATTCAGACGGTCGTCCACCTCAGTAGCGGCGGCTTTGCACTCGGCGGCACCATCAGCGAGTCGGGCGTGGACAAGGCGCTGTTGATTCGCGTCAAGGACGACGGCGAGTCCGCGGTGTCGACGTTCTACTCCCAGCAGTCCGACACGCGCGGCATGGTCGCGCTGCCCGACGGCGGCGTGGCGATGTACGGAAATCTGTTCAAGAAGGCGTGCTACCTCGCCCTGATCAAGGACGACGGGACCAAGGTGGGCACCGGGACGACGTACGAGGCCAAGAGCGGCGCCGGTACCGACGACCAGGAGTGCAACGGCATCGCCCGCTTCCCGGACGGCTCGTTCGTCATGGTCGCCACCGTCTTGACCACTCCGACCAAGGTGATGGTTCGCAAGGTCGACTCGACGGGCAAGCTGCTGTATTCGAAGCTGATCGAGGCGCCGCAGAACCTGCAGGGTCTTGCCGTCGTCGCGACGCTGGACGGCGGGATTGGTGTCTCAGGGTCCGTGTTCCAGACGACCGGCAGCGGTCACCAGGACGTGTGGCTCGCGCGCCTGACGCAGACCGTGGAGCTGGTGTACCAGCGCACCTTCGGCGGCATGACGCGGGACGAGGCCGTGGGCCTGGCCGCGCTCTCAGACGGCGGGTTCGCGTTGTTCGGCCGCGCGAATTCTCTGCAGATCGGTGGTCCGGCTTGGTGGCTGATCCGCACCAACGCGGGCGGTGCCGCCCTTTGGAAGCAGGTCCATGCTGCCAAGTACGCCGACTACCGCGACGCGACCGGCATCGATGTCCGCCCCGGTGGTGGCTTCCTGCTGGTCGGCGCCGGCACTCCGGTCGGCAGTGCTTCATGGAAGCCGCGCTTGATCGCCACCGACCCCTGGGGCAACGCCAGCTGCGCGACGTCGGGGCAGTGCGCCGAGCTGAACGCCAGCGGTTGCGACGACCAGAAGCAGTGCACGGCGGACATCTGCACGGCGGCAGAGGGCTGTCATCAGGTCTCGCTGCCCGAGGCGGCGCCTTGCGGTCAGTACGAGTACTGCGACGCGCTGAAGGTCTGCAAGGCTACCAAGTGCGGTGCGAACGGCTGCGAGCCCGGTGAGACGCTGCAGAACTGCCCGCAGGACTGCCCCGCCACCTGCGGCGACGGCAAGTGCACGCCCGGCGAGAGCGCGGCCGCCTGCGCCAAGGACTGCGGCGGTTGCGTCAAGACCGCATCGGCCGGCTGCACGAACTGCGGTTGCTCGGCTTGCGTCTGCGCCAAGGACCCGCTGTGCTGCTCGACGGCGTGGGACGACGGCTGCGTGGTGCTGTGTAACGAGTGTTCGCCCGGCCTTTGCAAGTAGGCAACGCCGTCGCGATTCCCCCAATGGTCGGATGTGCCGCTTCCAGTGCTCTTGGTCTCAGCCAGGGGCCAGCGGACACATTTTCTCGGGGAACGAACGTTCACCCAACTTGGCGAACTCGCAAAACACCATGCCATCCGAGACCTTGGTGATGGTGCCTGCGCCATAGCGGGCGTGACGGACGGCCTGTCCCTGGCGCCAAGGGCTCGCCTCAAGGGCCGTGTCGTCCTCAGGTGCCGACTGGGCTTGCCCCCCGGATCCTGTGCCGACGGCCGTATCCGCCTCAGGTGCCGGCTCTGGTGCATCCAGCCACCGCGTGGACGCAACCGGCAGCGGCAGCAGATACGGGCTGGGCATCGCCAGCGCCTGCGCGTGCGCGGGTTGCGTGTGGTAGGACAGCTCGACCTCGTCTTTGGCGCGCGTGATGCCGACGAACAGCAGACGGCGTTCTTCGGCGTCGGCGGCAGGGTCGCCCCAGGTGCTGGCCAGCGGGATCATGCCCTGATTCACGCCACTGATGAAGACATGACGAAATTCAAGGCCTTTCGCTGCGTGTAGGGTCAGCAGCTTCACCGACTCAGCTTGGGGGTCGACGGTCTC
The DNA here is from genome assembly GCA_049317445.1 of Myxococcota bacterium. Lineage (GTDB taxonomy): Bacteria > Myxococcota_A > UBA9042 > UBA9042 > UBA9042 > CAJBNH01. The sequence continues at coordinate 19,703 of JBMOIG010000009.1, forward strand.
GGCGATGGCTCCCAGGCCGCCCAGCGCGGTCTCGTCCAGCGCGCGCTCGAACGCCTGCCGAACCGGACCTCCGTCGGTGGCGCAGAACCGCTCGACGCTTGCCAGCCACTGTCGCGCGTGCCCCAGGTCCCGCGGGTGCTCCGCAGACGCCGGCCGCAAGCGCAGAGGCAGGGCCAGCTGCACCTCCAGAACCTCAGCAAGGCCGTCGGCGTCGGGCAGGGTGGCCAACCACGCTCCCAGAAGCTCCAGACGTCTGCAGAGGTCCAAGGTGTCCGTCAAGGCCTTGCGCGACCCGGATCCGGGCTGGCTCGGGTCGCCCGCGGTCCGCTTGTCAGCGAGTCGGATCTGCAGAAAGGCCTGTGCAGCAGCCAGACCGTTGAGGGCGTGCTTGTCGCAAAACCCTTGGTACGACTTCAGGTTCCATGCCTTGGCGGGCAGACAGCCGTAAGCCGGATGGGTCAAGACCGCTCGAACGCTCTCGGCGTCCCCCGCCTGAACTGCCGCCTGCAACAGACGCAGCAGCCACGCCGCCGCCGGCTGGTCGCGCAGGGTCGCGCGGGTCGGCTCTTCGCAAGGGATGTCGCGGCCGCTCAACGCCTCGCGAAACACCTCTCCCTGCCGCCGTGTGCGAAACAGAATGGCGACCTCGCGATAGGGCACGCCCCCCTGATGCAGCCGCGCAATCCGCTCGCAGAGGTACTGCGCCTCCAGAAAGGGGTTGTGGTGCCGACGAATTGTGACGGGTGCCCCAGACTCCCTTGTAGCGACGAGGGGTTGTCCTCCGCCCGGCTGCTGCAGGCCCAGTACAGACCGCGCACAAGCAAGGATGCTGGCGGTCGAGCGGTAGTTGACGGGCAGGGTGTGCGTCGTGCATCCGAACTCCGCCTGCACCTGATCAAACAGCTCCGGGGTGCTGCCTCGCCACGCGTAGATGACTTGCGACGGGTCGCCCACCGCGAACAGACGGGTCTCCGGGCCTCGCAAGCGCCGCAGGAGCTCGAGCTGCCGACCATCGCAGTCCTGAAACTCGTCGACGATGACCCAGCGAGGGAACTGGAAGGCGTCACCGGGCTGGGCCAACAGGGCGGTGGTGTGGGCAATCAGGTCGTCGAAGTCCATGACGTTGCGCAGGATCTTCTCGTCCGTCGCCAGCTGCGCCAGCCGGGGCAGGTCGTCATCGGCTCGCATGGCACCGTAGCGGCGCTCGCCTCGGAACAAGGCCTCGAGCCGCTGGGGCAGCTTGGCCGCGTACTTCACGTTCAGCCGGTGTTGGGCGATCAGACGCTCCCACAGCGCCTCACTTCCGGCCTGGTCCAGCACTGAGAACCCGCGTCGAAACCCAAGGTTCCCGACCGGCAACACCCGCGACAGCAGCGACCGGGCGACGGAGTGGAACGTGCCCATCAGCCAGAAATCCTGTGGCGTGTGCGGCAACCCCGCGTCCGCCAGCGCCTCGATGCGCGTCCGAATCTCGCCCGCTGCCTTGTGCGTGAACGTCAGGACCGCCATCTCTCGCAGCGGCACGTCCTGAACCAGGTGCAGATACAGGACCTTATGAACAAGTACCGCCGTCTTGCCGCTGCCCACCTGCGCGCGCACCAGCGCCGCCGGCTCATCCGAAAAGACTGCGCGCAGCTGCCAAGGGTTCAGGCGCGACAGGCTCTGGTGCAGCAGTGGGTGGCGGTCCAGGACGAGGTCCAGCTGGGCTTGCAGGTCGGCCGGCAACGGCTCAGCCAGCGCTGCGGCCGCGGTGACACTCGCTGGGACATCCACGGGACCCTGGGGCCCAAACAGCGTCCTCGCAACCGCCAACGGCTCGTCGGCCTTGCGTCGGTTGTCGCGGAGCTGGCGGCGGAGGTCCTTGAACATCGCGACACGGGCCGCGAGTTCAGGGCGGCAGCGGGGGATGGTAGGCGAGACTGAACGGATGTCCAGTGAGATCGGGGTCAGGGGACCGACTTGGCGCAGCGGAAGCCTTGGCTCGAGTATTGCTCTCCCGGTCCGACCGGCACGCGAGACGACACCCGCAGTTCCTCAATGGGGTGAGCAAAGCTGCCGCCCTTCATCACCTTGTAGCCGGTGTTGCCGGGTCCCTGAGGGTCGACGGCCGGATCGGCGCTGAATGGTCCGTACCAGTCGGCGACCCACTCTTGCACGTTGCCCGCCATGTCGTAGAGGCCGTAGGCGTTGCCCGCGCTTTGCGTCCCGACCGGCGACGTCAGGCCGGTGTTGCAGCCGATCTCGTCCGTCTTGAACGACGCAGAGTTGGTTTGGTCTTTGGTGCACGTCGGATTCTCGTCGCCCCACGGGAACTTGCCGATCTTGCCACCGTGCGCCGCCCGCTCCCACTCGGCCTCGGTCGGCAGTCGGCCGCCGGACCACTTGCAGAAGGCGTTGGCGTCGTCCCAGCGCGCTCCGTTCATCGGTTGCTTGCCGCGGCCGTCCTTGCCCCAGTTGAACCAATCCGCGAACAACCACTGGGCAAGCCCGCAGGCGTTCTGACCGACGCAGCCCTGATACCGCTCGACGGTGACCTCGTAGGCGTCCAGATAGAACCCCTTGACCGTCACGGTGTGCTGCGGGCTCTGGTCTGCCGGGCAAGTGTCGCCGGTGGCGCAGCCCATCTGGAACGTGCCGCCGGGTACGTAGACCATGCCGTCGGGGGCGTTCTTCGCGCACGCGCCGGCCTTGCAGGTGGTGCCGGTGGGGCAGAACTCCTCCTCCCAGCCCGACCCATCGGTCTTGCAGGTCGCCAGCGTGTCGCCCGCGCACATGGCAACCCCGGGCACGCAGGACAGGGCAACGTCGCCTGCAACGTCGCTCGCAACATCGTTCGCAATATCGTCTGTGCTGTCCTTGACGGCGTCGGGTGCGGTGTCCACCTGAATGTCCTGTGCAACGTCAGGGGCTACATCCACATGGGTGTCAGGCACTTGGGTCCCGTCTTGTGTGTCCTCTCCGTCGGTTGCGGTCGCGTCAGTTCCTGGGTCGGCCACTTCCGTTGCGTCATCGGCCACTTCCGCCAAGCCGTCGGGCAAGGTGTTATCGGCGTCGGAGAAGGCAGCCTCGGGGGGCAGTTCCTCGACGCCAGAACACGCCGCAACGATGGACGAAGAGAGCAGCAGGATCAAAAAGATCAAGATAGATCGGTGAAGCATTCGATGCCCTGAGTCCGCACCTGTGCGGTTGTCACTGAGCATCGTAGCAGCCGGGGCCGGTCAGGTCACCGGTGCTCGCCCTCAATTGACCGTCTTGTCCTCGACCTTCACGACGAAATCGCCGCCCAGCACGTAGCCGCTCGCCAGCTCGGCGTTGGCCTCGTGCTCGGTCTCGGGCACCTGCTGGGTCAAGTCGTCATGGCGACGCTTGAGCTTGATGGCCTTGCGGGTTGCCGTCTCTCGCTCGTCCGCGCCGACCTCGACCACCAGACGCCAATCGCGCGGCACTTCCACTTGTGACTCCAGCGCTTGCCGCAGCCGACCGTGGGTACGCTCCTCCAGCAGCCAGTCGCGCAGCCCCGGACTCGCCACCTTCAGCAGCAATCGCTCGCCGAACTGCTGCACCTGCGCCTGCGCCAGCACCTCGACGCCGGTCGCACGCGACTGACGCAGCCCCGCCAACACCTGGTCCCAGCGGGTCACCAAGTCCGTCCACGGCACGCGCACCGCCGCCGGTGCGGGGCTGCGGTCCTGCGTCGACGCGGGCGGCATCAGATCTGCCGGCAGCGCCGTGACCTCGCGCAACCCCTTGAGCGACCAAGCGATCAGCCGCCGGTCCCGCACGTAGTCGCCCACACACGCCGGACACCCTCGCGTGCAACGGCAGTGCTCGACCAGCCGGATGGCGTCCTCTACCAGCTCGCTGGCGAAGTCGAACGCCTTGGCCGAATACCCCAAGCCACCGGTGTAGCTGTCGTACAAGATCAGCGCGGTCACGGTCTTGCCGGTCTCTTCGTCGGCGTAGTGGAAGCTGGTCGCGCGCAAGTCGGCCTTCTCGGCCATGGTGCGCAACCGGGCGACCGAGTGCAGGGCGTGCACCATCCCGGCCAAGGCATCGCGACGCTCCGCCCCCAGCACCTTCAGCACCCGCTCGGGCACCGCGATCCACAGCGCTTCGGTCTCCAGCTGCAGGCGCAGGGGTTCGTGCAGTTGCTCGTAGCCCAGGTTCTGGTGGTTGTGGAATTCCAGCATCTTGTAGCCGATCACGGCGTCGTCGACCCGCACGTCGCCAAAGTAGGCTTGCGTGACCGGGGGCTGCTGCACGTCACCGTGACTCAGGTCCGCCACGGCCTTGGCCTCTTGCGTCAGCAGGACTTCGATGTTGGTCCGCACGTCGGGCTGCGTGTAGAAGTTCTGCTCGACCGGCACGACCGTCGCCACATGCGCCACCAGATCCAGCGTCTCGACCTGGTACTGGATGCCGTCGTGCAGGTAGACCGCACGCGTGTGGGCCTCACGGTACACCTGCGGGCGATCCATCTCGGTGATCGTCATCCCCGTGTCGCGGTTGACGATCTTGAAGCGGTCCTTGTGCAAGTTGCGCAGGCTGAACTCGCCGGCGGGGAACGGGCCACCTGCCCAGTGGTAGCTCCCCAGCACCTCGCGCAGCTCGCCCGCCTTCTGCAGCACGCCGACGATCTCGCCCAGATCGGGAAACGTCGCGGCATCGTCCAGCGTCAAGGGCAATTCCGCTGCAGCCGCGCGTACATGGGCCAGCTGGATGGCCAGATTGTCGCGGTCGACCACAGCGTGCTCGGCGGCCTGACCCACCAGCCAGTCGGGGTTCTCGGCGATGTACTGGTCGGCCGCGTCGACGGCGAGCATCAGGATGGCGTGGGCGACCTCGTTGCGGCGACCCGCGCGGCCCATCTGCTGCCAGAAGCTGGCGCGCGTGCCCGGAAAGCCAGCCTGCACGACCACTTGCAGGGCGCCAATGTCGATGCCCAACTCCAACGCATTGGTCGATACCACGCCCAGCAGCCGCCCGTCGATCAGATCACGCTCGACCTTGCGGCGCTCCTCAGGTGTGTAACCGCCGCGATAGCCGGCCAGCAGGTAGCTCTCGTCGTGTCCGGCGACGTCCGACAACCGGTCGCGCGACTCCTTCAGGACAATCTCGGTCTCCTTGCGGCTGCGGCAGAAGGCGATGGTGCGGTGGCGCTTCTCGACCAGGTGCGGGATCAGCTGCGCCATCTCACCCGTGACCTGCTTGCGGGTATCATTTTCCTGCATCGGCGGCTGCCAGAAATGCACGATTTTGCCGGCCGAGGGCGAGCCGTCCCGGTCCACCAGCGTGAACGGCCGGTGGCACAGCGTCTCGGCGTGCTCGCGGGCGTTGGCGATCGTGGCCGAACTGCACAGAAATTGTGGGTTGGATCCGTAGTGGTGGCAGATGCGCAGCAGGCGACGCATCAGGTTGGCAAAGTGCGCGCCAAACGCGCCGCGGTACGTGTGCAGCTCGTCCAGCACGATGAACCGGACGTTCCGGAAGATGTGCGAGAAGCCCTGCCGACCGTGATGGGGCAGCAGCGCCGTGTTGAACATGTCGGGGTTGGTCAGGATCAGGTTTGCGCGGTCGCGGATGCGGGTGCGTTCGGCGGGGGGCGTGTCGCCGTCGTAGACGCCTGCCTCGATGCGACGTCCGGTCAGCCCGTCCGCCAGGCCCAGCACGCCGCGCAACTGGTCCTGCGTCAGCGCCTTGGTCGGGAACAGCAGCAGCGCGCGCGCCGACGGGTCCTCCAGCACCGACTGGATCACGGGCAACAGGTACGACAACGACTTGCCGCTGGCGGTGCCGGTGGTCACCACGACGTGCTCGCCTCGGCGCGCCGCGCCAAACGCCTCGGCTTGGTGGCTGTACAGCTGAGAGATGCCGCGCTGGGCCAAGGCGTCGCGCAGAGCAGGGTGGAGATCCGCAGGAAAGTCGACGAGATCCGCAGGGCGGGCGGGGATCTCTCGGGTGGCGACAATACGGTTCTGGAAGCGGCCGAGGTGCAGCATGATACGCTCCGGGCGGGCAGGTCTCGGAGGATAGCCAAGACTGAACGGATGTCCAGTGGTCCCATCGATCGTCGTAGATCGAAGCGCCTGCGGACGGCTATGCATTGACCCCGGCTCCCGCACCCCTATGATCCCCGCCGCCGCGTTCCCTACCGCGCAAGGATTCCCATGGTCGGCCCCCGCAAGCCCACGCGCCCTACCGGCCCCAAGCCGCCTCGCAAGCCGTCGCGCGGACCGGTCAAGGGAGCGCCGAAGCCTGCGAATTCCCAAGCCGTTACACCCGCTTCCCAACGTCCGCCGCGCCCACGGTCAGGCCCCGGACCCCGAACCGCCGACGGTCCGCGTCCCTCCATCGTCAAGGGGCTACGGCCCACCGACGGTGCACGCCCCCGTCCCGTGCCTCGGCCCGTTCCCCGCACCGGTGCCCGGCCGTCCCGGCCGCTGATCCAGCCGCGCGTCGAGCGCCCGGCGCGGCAGGCCCCGATCTTGCCCGGCGACCTTCCGGACCTCGGCCAGCTGCCGTCGCTGTTGGCGCAGCACGTGGCCGCGCACTACACGCCGCACAGATTCGAGAAAGCGACCTTGCCGCTCGAGCGGATTCACCGCGACGCCCTGCTGCAGCTCTCCGGGCTGTTTACCAGCGAGCGACCGGACCTGCCCGCCGGCTACCTGACGCAGCCCAAGTACCGTGGCGCCTATCTGTTGTATTTCGTCCCGACCGGCGTGGCGACGATGATGACGGTGCTGCGCGACTCGCTGGCGTGGCCGCCGTCGCCGGATCGCAAGCCTTTGCGCGTGCTGGACATTGCTTCGGGGCCGCTGACGGCGTCACTTGCCGTGGCGCTGCTGCTGCCGCCCGAAGTGCCGCTGGAAGTCACCGCCATCGACGCTTCGGGGCCGATCCTCGACGACGGTCGGACGTTGATGCGGCAGATCCGCCCGGACGCGGTCGTGCACACGTTGTCGGGAAACCTGCGCGAGGGCCGACTGCTGCGCGACCTGAAGGGTCGGTTTGACCTGATCCTGATGGCCAATTTCCTGAACGAGTGGTCGGTCGGCGGCCGCAAGAAGCAAGAGCCGGGCGAGTTCGTCGAGAAGGTGATGGTCGACCACCTGGCGGAAGGGGGCGCCGCCGTGCTGGTCGAACCTGCCACGCGCACCGCCTCGCACCACTTGATCGCGGTGCGCGAGCATATCGTCGAGAACACCGGCATCGCGCTGCTGGGGCCGTGCTTGGGGACGATGCCGTGTCCGCTGGGTGCGGCTTCGATGCGCGATTGGTGCCACGCAGAGCGACCTTGGGAGCGCCCGCCGATGGTGGTGGCGCTGGACGACGCGATTGGCCACCGCCGGTCCACCTTGAAGTACAGCTGGCTGGCGCTGGGCGACCGCGGCCAGCCCGTGCCCGCACCCAACAAGTATCGGGCGGTCGGCGGACCGATGCGGGCGGCAGGGGCGTTTCGGCGCTACTTGTGCGGTCCGGAAGGCCGTGTGGTCGCTCTGTTCGAAGACGACCGGGTTCCGGCGACCTTGCGCGACGCGTGGCGTGGCCAATCCGTGGTAGTCACGGGCGACCTCTCCATCGCCAGACGCGGACCGTACGAAGAGACCGTCTTGCGTCCACAAACCCCACAACGCCGCTGATTCGCAACTGTTGGAGTTGCCGCGGACAGGCGGTGCTTGGTAGCGTTGTCGGTGCAGAAGACCTATTTCGCGGGCTGGCCGATCGGGTCGAAGCTGCCTCTACCTCCGAGGTTCCCATGCGTCGCCTTGCCTGGTTCCTGGCCGTGCTGTTCGTGCTCGGTGCAGTCTCCGCTTGCGGCGACCTGACCGTGGCTCCCAACACCCCACCGCCGGACACGGCGGACGCGAACCTCGCCGACAGCGATGCCGATACGGTGGTCACCGACGTGCTGCCCGGCGACACGACCGCCACCTCGTGCCAATTCGACCTCGACTGCTCGTCGATGAAGGGCAAGACGCCGTGCAAGCTGCCGTCCTGCGACCACGGCGCTTGCGTCCTGAAGTTGCGGTTGCTGGGCGAGGCCTGCGTAGACCCGGGAGAAGTGGTGGGCGAGTGCCGCGAGTCGACCTGCAGCGCCGAGGGGCAGTGCGTTGTCGGCAATCGGCCCGACGCCACTACGTGCGGCATCGGCGCCTGCGGCAAGAAGTGTCAGGGCGGCGAGTGCGTGCCCGCCACCGCCGCGGATTACGACGACGGCAACCCCTGCACCTATGACTATTGCGACCAAGGAAAGCAGGTGGTCCACGCGCCCATCACCGACGCGACCACGGCCTGCGACGACAGCGACGCGTGCACGAAGTCCGATGCGTGTCTGGCCGGCAAGTGCACGGGCCAACAGGTGGTCTGCAACGACGGCGTGTCCTGCACGGTCGACACCTGCGTCAAAGCAAGCGGTTGCGTCTACACGCCGCAGGCCAGCGCGTGCAGCGACGGCAATCCGTGCACCAAGGACGCGTGCGACCCCAAGCTGGGTTGCATCGTCGCGGGCAACGAGGTCGCCAAGCAGTGCGATGACAACAACGCATGTACGATCAATGACTTGTGCGCGGACGGTACCTGTCAGGGCAAGCCCGATGTCGCTAAGCCCGAGTGCGCTTGCACTACCGTCGCCGATTGCCCGCCGCCCGCCGACCTGTGCGCGGGCGAGTACATCTGCAACAAGGTCTGCATGTTCAAGCCAGGCACAGCGGTCGTCTGCGACAATTCCGCAGACACCACGTGCGCGAAGAACACCTGCGACAAACTGGCGGGCAAGTGCGTGATGCTGCCGGTCCAAGAGGGCGTGGCCTGCGACGACAACGACGCGTGCACGGCAGAAACGGTTTGCACCAAGGGCAACTGCAACTCGGACAAGGTGGTGGCCTGCGGCGACAACAACTCGTGCACGATCGACGCTTGCGATCCGGTTCAGGGCTGCTTCTCAACGCCCACGACCGAGGCGTGCGATGACGGTGACGCTTGCACCACCGGCGACAACTGCGCGACGGGCGTGTGTCAGGGCGCCAAGAAGCCGTGCGACGACGGCATCAGCTGCACGTTTGACGAGTGCAACCCGTACACGGGCTCCTGCAAGTTCACGCCCGACGCCACCCTGTGCGCCGACGGCAACCCCTGCACGCTGGACCAGTGCCTGGTCTCGGCCAAGGGCTGCGCGTACCTGGCCGACGACGCCGCCAAGTGCGACGACGGCAACAGCTGCACCAAGGATGCGTGCCAGGGCGGCAAGTGCGTGGGCAAAAGCATCTGCGAGTGCAAGGCCGACAGCGATTGCAACGACAACAACCCCTGCACGGCAGACACTTGCGAGGGCGGGTCGTGCGTCAGTTCGGTGGCGGGGGCTGACGGCAAGGCGTGTTCGCCCGTAGACAAGTGCCAGGTCGCCGGCTCGGGCGTTTGCACGGGCGGCAGCTGCAGCGGTGGCAAGCCGTTGGACTGCAGCGGAGCCGGCGATGCGTGCAACGATGCGGTCTGCGACCCGCAGACGGGGACGTGCGGCACCATCGGCAAGGCAGACGGCACCGAGTGCAGCGACGGCAGCGGCTGCACGGCCAACGATGCGTGCCAGGGCGGCAAGTGCATCCCCGGTATGGGCGTGGCCTGCGAAGACTTCACCCCGTGCGTCGCCGGCACCTGCAAGTCGACGGGCGCGACGACGTACGAGTGCGCCAAGACGCCCAAGCCGCCGCAGACCAAGTGCGACGACGGCAACATCTGCACAGAGAACGACAGCTGCAACGGGGGCGGCGAGTGCTCGCTCGGCACGCCGGTCATGTGCCCCGGCTTGCCCTGCTTCAACGGCGTTTGTGACCCGACCCAAGGCTGCATCAATCAGCAGAAGAAACCCGGAAGCCCTTGTGAGGACAACTTGTTCTGCACAAGCGGCAATACCTGCGATACGCAGGGCATGTGCGGCGCTCCCACGGTGTGCGCAGGAGGTGCTTGCATGGCGGCCTACTGCGACGCGGGCATCCAGTCGTGCTTCGAGGTCCCTGTCGAAACCTGCTGCACGATGTCCACCGACTGTGATGATGGCAAGCCCTGCACGTCGTCGATCTGCAAGGGCGGCAAGTGCCTGTTTGTGCCGATCACCGGCTGCTGCGACAAGGTTCTCTGGTCGTCCGCGTTTGACGATGGCCGCACGCACGGCATGAAGATTGCGAACAGCACGAGCCCCGCCCAAGGCTGGCAATTGCGCATGAAGTCCAAGCAGTTCATCAGCGAGCCGGGCGTGCTGTACTACGGTGACGCGACAGCCAACAACTACAGCTGGGGCTCGAACAGCGGCACTGTAGAAACGCCGATCTTGGCGCTGCCGACGGCCAAGGGCATCGTGTTCTCGTTCCAAGCGCTGCTGGCCATCGAAGAGAACCCCTCGTATGACCAACTGTTCTTGTACGTGGTCAATCCGGCCACGGGAGCCAAGGACCAGGTCTGGGGAAAGTCATCGACGACCCCGAACAGCAAGTGGTTCCCGGTCGAGCTTGACCTTTCGGGGTACGCGGGCCAGACGGTCAAGCTGGTCTTCGAGTTCAACACCATGGATGCAGCGGTCAACGAGACGTTGGGGATCTTCCTGGACAACCTGATGGTGACTGGGCCCTGCCTCTTCTAGGCGAGGCGCGTGCAGTGAGGGGGAGGGGGATGGCGCACCCGGATGACTTCCATTGGCCCCTGGGCGAACTGCTCGAGGGGGACCGTGCCGTCGCGCGTTCGTCGCAGGCGCTGGCTGGGCGACGCGTGGCGCTGCTGATCACGGGGGGAATCGCGGCGTTTCGCACGCCGGCGCTGGTCCGCGAGCTGCGGCGTGCCGGGGCCGAGGTGCAGGCCTATGCCACGCCGGCGGCCCTGCAGTTCGTCACGCGAGACGCACTGGAGTGGGCGAGCACGCTGCCGCTGATCACCCAACTGGACGCCCATGCCCAGCACGTCGAGCACACGGCGGACGTCTATCTGGTGGCGCCAGCGACCTATTCGACGATCTCCAAAGCCGCGGTGGGCATCGCGGACAACGCCGTGACGACAACGCTGGCCAGCGCGCTGGGGTTGCAAGAGCAGGGGCGCTGTCGCGTGCTGTTCGCGCCCACCATGCATGGCAGCATGGTGAATCGCATTCTGCGCGAGCACTTGGCCAGACTTGCGGACCTCGGGTGCCGGGTGATCCCGCCCCTGGGCCGCGACGGCAAGGCGCTGCTGCCCGACGACTCGACGCTGGTGGTCGAGGTGGTTGCTGCACTGTCACCCGCAGTCGTCTGACCCCGCCAAGTCCCCGACTCCTTCTTGAGGACCTTGCATGGCCACGCTCGCTTCCGTCGGTTCCGGCGTCATCGCCACCGACTCGCCCACGGAGTCCATTCGCTTCGACCGCCGCGTTCGCCGCTACGTGTGGACCGGCGACGACCCGCAGCCGCTGGTGGACGCCATCGCGGCAGACGACCCGGATCTGGCCATCGTGCGCATCCCGACCCATCGGGCTGAGGTACTGCATCGTCTTCAGGCCGTAGCTGACGAGGTCATTCTGGGGGATTGTCTGGTCGTGTACGGCCGCGACAACCTGCGCTTGGGTCCGCCGGCTGCGCCTGCCAACCCCGCGTTCCAAGTGAGGCTGGCGACCGCCGCCGACCTAGACCCGCTCGATGCCTTGGTGGCGACCAGTTTTGCCGGATACCGCAACCATTACGAGACAAATCCGCGGCTGGGCGCTTCCTTCGACATCGTCTCGGGCTATCGGGAGTGGACGCGCAACCACGTCGGCACGGGCGAGCGACGGTGCTATCTGGCGGAAGTTGGGGGCGTCCCGCGCGGCTTCATGACGGTGCGCGTCTCGCCAGGCGAGTCGGAGATCGTGCTGAACGGCGTCGACCCCGCGTTTCAGGGGCAGGGTGTGTATCGGGACCTGTTGCGCGCTGTGCTGGCGCAGCTGGTGGCAGAGGGCTCGCCACGCACGGTGGTGTCCACGCAGCTGGACAATCGGCCGGTCCAGCGTGTTTGGGTGCGTGAGGGCTTCTATCTGGGCGACTCGCAGTACACGCTGCACCTCAATCGGCACGTGCAGCGCTGACCGTTGGACCCGAACCGAGCATCAAGCCCGGCCGAAGAACCCCCGCACCTCGTGGATGACGGTGGCCACGTCGTCGTCGGTCAGGTTGTCGTGCAGGGGCAGCCGCAGCAGGCGTTCGGCGGCATCGACCGTCACCGGCAGATCCTCCGCCCGATAGCCCATCTTGCGCCCCATCTTCGACCCGTGCAGCGGCACGTAGTGGATGGTCGCCTGCACGCCGCGCGCCGACAGGTGCTCGCGCAGGCGATCGGCCTCGGCGCCGCTCGCAGTGTGGAACCAGTAGGCATGGAAGTTGCTGACGCAGCCGTCGGGGATGTGGCACAGGCGCAGCGTGCCGTCGCTCCCCAGGTCCTGCAGCCCGACCTCGTACTGGCACCAGATCTCGGCGCGGCGACGGGTGTTGCCCTCGATGGCCTCGAGCTGCGCCATCAGAAAAGCCGCTTGCAGTTCGCTGGGATAGAAGCTCGACCCCGGCTCGACCCACGAGTACTTGTCGACCAAGCCCTTGAACATCTTGGAGCGGTCGGTGCCGCGCTCCCACATATCCTCAGCGCGGTCGAACAGGCTCGTGTCGTTGACGAACAGCACGCCGCCCAAGCCGCAGTGCACGTTCTTGGTCTCGTGGAAGCTGACGGCCGCCAGCGGCGCGATGCCGCCCAGCCACTTGCCGTCACGCTTGGCGTCGAGGCCCTGCGCCGCGTCTTCGACAACATGCAGGCCCCGCTTGGCCGCAAGCGCCATCACAGCCGTCATGTCGGCGCCGACACCGGCATAGTGCACCGGCACAATCACCTTGGTATTCAGGGTGATGCGACGCTCGACGTCGGCCACGTCGATCGTCATCGTCGCCGGGTCGACCTCGCAGAACACCAGCTTGGCGCCGGTGCGCAGAAAGGCCGTCGCCGTGCTGACGAAGGTGTAGGAGGGCAGGATCACCTCGTCGCCCGGCCCCAGGTCCAGCAGCATCGCGGCAAGCTCGAGGCCGCCGGTACAGCTGTGGGTCAGCAGGGCGTGGGGAACGCCGTAACGTCCCTCGAACCACTTCTGGGTGCGCTTGGTGAAGGGGCCATTTCCGGCGAATTGCTTCGACGAGATGACCTGTTGCAGGTAGTCGATCTCGCGCCCGGTGACGAAGGGTTCGTTGAAGCGGATGGTCATGGCGGGGTTCCTGGTCGTGGGCGGGTCAGGCGTTGGTGCGGCCTGCGTACCACTGGTCGTAGAAGCTGCGGTACTCCTGACTCAGCACCTGGCGGCACCACTCGGGGTTGGCGAGGTACCACTGAATGGTGTCGGCAAGGCCCGTGGCGAAGGTGACGCGGGGCTCCCACCCCAGCTCGCGGCGGACCTTGGTGATGTCCATCGCATAGCGCCAGTCGTGCCCGGGCCGGTCTTGCACGAAGCGAATCAGGTCACGGTGGCCGCACACCAGATCGGCAATCTGCTGCACGATCTGCAGGTTGTCGCGCTCGGACTCGCCACCGAAGTTGTAGACCTCACCCGGCTTGCCGTGCTCCAGTGCCGTCAGTACGCCGCGGCAGTGGTCCTCGACGTGGATCCAGTCGCGGACGTTCTTGCCGTTGCCGTAGACGGGCATCGGCTTGCCGTCCTTGGCGTGCAGGATCATCAGCGGGATCAGCTTCTCGGGGAACTGGAACGGCCCGTAGTTGTTCGAGCAACGCGTCGTCACGACGTCGAGGCCGAACGTGTGGTGATAGGCGCGGACCATCAGGTCGGCCGACGCCTTGCTGGCGGAGTACGGACTGTTGGCGGCGATCGGCGTGTCTTCGGTGAAGGCGCCCTCGTCGCCCAGCGACCCGTAGACCTCGTCGGTCGAGACCTGCACGTACCGCAGCTGCTTGTGCTTGCGTGCGTACTCCAGCAGCCGGAAGGTGCCGATGATGTTGGTGTTCAGAAACGCCTCGGGGCCCACGATGCTGCGGTCGACGTGCGACTCGGCGGCGAAGTGGACCAGCGCGTCGGGCGGGGTGGGCAAGGTCGCCAGCGCGGCGTTCAGGGCGTCGGCGTCGGTGATGTCGACGCGGAGGAACGTGTAGCGCGGGTCGTCGGCAATGGACGTCAGGTTCGCGAGGTTGCCCGCGTACGTCAGGGCGTCGAGGTTGACGATGCGCCAGTCGGGCCGCTCGCGCAGCAGAAGGTGAACGAAATTCGAGCCGATGAATCCGCAACCGCCCGTGATCACTAGGGTCTTTAGCATGGAGGCTCCAGAACGGCCGGCGCGGTGCGTGGGCAACCCGCGCGCGGCGAGGACAAGGGGGTCAGGACTGCGCTGCGGTCTCAGGGGGCAGCGTGGGCGTGCGCTCGGTGATGTCGGCGGCCACGGGCTCAGGCTCGGTCAGCCGGCCACCCACGCGTGCTGCCACCGTGTATTGCGGGCGCCGCAACCCGGACGAGTAGAGTCGTCCCAGGTACTCGCCGATCAGGCCCAGCACGAGCAGCTGCACGCCGCCCAGCCCCGACACCGTCAGCGCCAGAAACGCAAAGCCTGGCACCGTCGACCCGTGCATCAGCCAATTCACCAACGCGTACAGACTGATGCCGAACGACGCGAGCACCGCCGTCACGCCCAGGTAGGACGAGATCCGCAGCGGCGCCGTCGAGAATCCGAAGGCCAGGTTGCCCAGGTACTTGAGCAGCTTCGCCAATGTGTATCCGGACTTGCCGCCCTTGCGCGCCGCATGGCTGCTGGTGACGGTGCGGACGGGCAAGGCGCTCCACGACAGCAGAACGTCCAAGGCGACGTGGCGCTCGTGGTAGTCGGCGTACGCCTCGCGCGATTGCGCGGGGAAGGCCCGGAAAGCACTGAGGTTCTGGGCGTTCTCGACGTCCAGATACTTGGCCAGGAACCACTTGATGGTGCGCGACGAGGCGTTGCGGAACAGGCCGTGGTGCAGCTGCGACGACACCCCGTAGACGATGGCTTCGTGCTGCAACGACTCGGTCACCAGCGCGGGTACGTCGCGCGGGTCGTGCTGCAGGTCCTCGTCCATCGTCACGATGGTGCGGCCGCGTGCCTCACGAATCCCCAGCAACGTCGAAGGGTGCTGCCCGTAGTTGCGCCGGAGCAGGATGCCGCGGATCTGCGGCCAGCGCGCCGACAGC
Source organism: Myxococcota bacterium (assembly GCA_049317445.1). Taxonomy (GTDB): domain Bacteria; phylum Myxococcota_A; class UBA9042; order UBA9042; family UBA9042; genus CAJBNH01. Next base: position 34,905 of record JBMOIG010000009.1, read on the forward strand.
CGCTGCACGACGGCCCAACTGTCGTCGACGGGGCAGTCGCACACAAACAGGATCTCGTGGGTCCAGCCGCGCGGACCCAGGGCCGCACGCAGTCCATCGGCCAGCGCCTCGATGGTGGTGGCGCCGCCATAGACCGGAATGACGACGGTGACGTCCAGCGTCATGCGATCCCCATCAGCCCTGACCGGCTTCGGCGAGGATGCGCTCGAGATACGAGCGGTAGTCGTTGCCCACCGGCAGGTCCTTCAGGCAGGCGCGCACGCCGTCGGCCGACAGCCAACCCATGCGATACGCCGCTTCCTCAGGCGAGCCGACCAGTAGTCCTTGCCGCGTCTCGACGCTATGTACGAAGTTGGAGGCCTCGAGCAGGCTTTGCGGAGTTCCGGTGTCCAGCCACGCGATGCCACGGCCCATGGGCATGGCGCGCAGCTTGCCCTCCTTGAGGTACAGGCGATTCAAGTCGGTGATTTCGTACTCGCCGCGACCGGAAGGGGCCAGTTGGTGCGCCTTCTTCGCCGCGCCGGGACCGTACAGGTACAAACCGGGTACCGCCCAGTCGGACTTGGGGGCCTTGGGCTTTTCTTCAATCGATAGCACCCGATACGACGCATCGAACTCGACCACGCCGAACTCGCTGGGGTTGCGGACGCGATAAGCGAACACGGTCGCGCCGTCGCCAAGGTCCTGGACGGCAGTGCGCAGGAAGTCCAAGCGGCCGTAGATCAGGTTGTCGCCGAGCATCAGGAATACCGGGTGCTCACCGATGAACTCCTCGCCGATGACCAGCGCTTGGGCGATGCCGCGGGGCTCGGGCTGCACTTGGTACGACAGGCGAATGCCCCACTGGCTGCCGTCGCCCAGCAGGTCCTGAAAGCGCGGAGTGTCCTCAGGCGACGAGATGATCAGCACGTCGCGCACGCCCGCCAACAGCATGGTCGTCAGCGGGTAATAGACCATCGGCTTGTCGTAGATCGGCTGCAGCTGCTTGGAGGCGACCCGCGTCATCGGGTAGAGCCGCGTTCCCTTGCCACCGGCCAGCAGAATGCCTTTCAACTCCGCCATGGGGTCCTGAATGCGCACGTGGTGGCGCTGGAAGTAGGTCAAGGGTATGCGGTTGAGGCGGGGGAGACAAGAGCGCAACAGGACGGCTGCCGTTGCCGTCGACGCTTACCGGGCCCCGGACACGCGCGGGGACGGCTGGCGGGAATCCATCTGGCCCCCGGCGCGCTCCTCGAACTCGAACGCCAGCTGGCCGTCCCCATCGACCGTGACCGTCACCGCTCCTCCTCGCGCCAGCTTGCCGAACAGCAGCTCGTCGGCCAGTGGCTTGCGGACCTCATCGTGGATCAAGCGGCTGAGTGGCCGTGCGCCGAACTTCGGGTCATAGCCCTTTTCGGCCAAGTACTTGCGGGCCTGCGGGTCCAGCGTCAGCGTCACCTTGCGCTCGCCCAGCTGCCCCTCGAGCTCGGCGAGGAACTTGTCGACGATGCGCCCCATCACCTCAGGCGACAGGCGGCCAAAGCGCACGCGGGCGTCCAGGCGGTTGCGAAACTCTGGAGAGAACATGGACTTGAACTCCTTGTCCTCCTCACCGTCCTGCAGCTGTGCGGCGCCGAAGCCGACACGTCCCTTCTCCAGCTCGCGGGCACCCACGTTCGACGTCATGATCAGCACGACGTGGCGGAAGTCCGACGACTTGCCGTTGTTGTCCGTCAGCGTGCCGTGGTCCATCACCTGCAGCAGCACGTTGAACACGTCGGGGTGCGCCTTCTCGATCTCGTCCAGCAGCAGGACCGCGTGGGGCGTCTTCGAGATAGCCTCGGTCAGCAGACCGCCCTGATCAAAGCCCACATAGCCGGGCGGCGCGCCGATCAGCCGCGAGACGGTGTGGCGCTCCATGTACTCGCTCATGTCGAAGCGTAGGAACTGCAGCCCCAGCACCTGGGCGAGTTGCTTGGCCAGCTCGGTCTTGCCGACGCCGGTTGGGCCAGTAAACAGAAACGATCCCATGGGCTTCTGTGGATTGCCCAAGCCCGCGCGTGCCACCTTGATGGCGGTCGCAATTTGCTTGACGGCGGCGTCCTGACCAAACACGACCGTGCCCAGCCTCTGCTCCAGATCCTGCAGCGAGGTGCGGTCGTCGTTGTTCACTTGCCGCTCGGGGATCTGCGCCATCTTGGCCAGCACGCGCTCGATGTCGCGCGCGGTCACGCGCAGGCGCGGCTGTGGCTGCGGCTCAGTCGTCGCTGGGGTCTTGGCCGCCTTGCGGGTGAAGCTGGCGTGGCGCAGACGCACGGCCGCTCCGGCCTCGTCCATCAGGTCGATGGCCTTGTCGGGCATCCGCCGGTCGTTCAGGTAGCGGCCAGCAAGGGTCGATGCGGCGTGCAGGGCAGCATTCGAGTAGGTGACGTGATGGTGGTCCTCGTAACGCTTGCGCAATCCCTTCAGCACGGCTGTGGTGTCTTCGACCGACAGCTCGCCCACGTCGATCTTCTGGAAGCGTCGGGCAAAGGCCTTGTCGCGCAGGACGTGGGTGCGCATTTCCTCGTGGGTCGTCGAGCCGATGCACCGCAGCTGGCCGCTGGCCAACGCCGGCTTCAGCAGGTTCGACGCATCCATCGAACCGCCGTTGGTCGCGCCCGCGCCCACGATGGTGTGCAACTCGTCGATGAACAGGATCGTGTTCTGCTGAGCCGCCAGCGCTTTCAGCACCGCCTTGAGGCGCTTTTCGAAGTCGCCGCGGTACTTCGACCCCGCCAGCAGGGCGCCCAAGTCCAGTGAGTATACGGTGGTTTCCACCAGAGGCGCCGGCGCCGTGCCCTCGACGATGGCCAGCGCCAGACCGGCCACAATGGCTGTCTTGCCCGTGCCTGAGTCGCCGACCAGCAGCGGATTGTTCTTGCGCCGACGCATCAGCACCTGGGCCATGCGCTGCAGCTCGTCGTCGCGGCCGACCAAGGGGTCGATACGACCGGCCTTCGCTTCCTCGTTCAGGTTCAGGCAGTAAGCCGCAAGTGCGCCTCCCGGCTGGGGACCTGCGCCGGGCGCGTCATCGTCCTCTTCCTCCTCGCCACCTTCCTCGTCGTCGCGCTCGATGCGAATGATGCCCGGATCGGCCTCGCCATCCTCGTCCTCGTCGTCGCCACCGTGGGACAGGTACGTCACCAGGTCCAGACGCGTGATCCCCTGTTCCTGCAGGAAGTACACGGCGAAGGCATCGTCTTCGCTGAACATCGCGACCAGAACGTTGGGTCCCGTCACGCGCTTCTTGCCCGCTCCGCGCACGTGCATGGCCGCGCGCTGGATCACACGCTGCAGGCCCAGCGTGGGCTGCGTGGTGCACTCGACTTCGTCCGGAAGGGACTCCAACTCGTTGGTCAGGTACTCGCCCAGCTGCTCGATCAAGACCGGTACGTTGCCGTTGCACTTCGTGATCACGTGCGCGGTGTGCGTGTCGTGCAGCAGCGCGAACAGCATGTGCTCCAGGCCGAAGAATTCGTGGCGGCGGGCCTGCGCCTCGCTCGCAGCGACCTGAATGGCGATTTCGAGTTCGATGCTCAACATGGGGGCCTGTCCGCGAGCCAATTCGAGCTCGAGCTGCCGCGCCTCACGCCGGTTCCGCCGTCAGTTTGAGCGGCGCCCCGTGCGTACGGGCATAGTCTGTCACCTGCGCTACCTTGGATTCCGCGACGTCCTTGCTGTACGTCCCCGCAACCCCTTGACCCTTGTGATGCACCGTCAGCATCACATGGCGCGCTTCCGTTTCGGTTTTGTGGAAGAACTGCGTCAGCACGTCCACCACCAGCTCTTGGGTCGTGTAGTCGTCGTTGTGCAGCAGCACGTTGTATAGCACGGGGCGCTTGACCGCCTGGCGTGTGGCCAGAAGGACGCCGTCCTGTTCGCGTTGCTGATCCTGCGGGTTGGCCATCCAGGGTGTCCGTTCGATGCGTCGGGGGGGCGTCCGACGGGGAAGCGTGGGGGCGACGCGCGTCGGCGATGCGGAGTTCATGGTAGGACAACCGGACGCCGAGGCAAGGCGAACCCGTCCGGATGCGACGGAAATGGTCGCATTCGCTTGAGGTTGCAGTCGCTCATGGCAGTAGACCGCATCGCCTCCCCTTGCAGCCCCGGGCGGACGCTGCGAGGCTCATGCCCCTCGAAACGCCAAGGAGCCCCGCGATGCCCACCCCGACCGATCCCGCCCACGTCGCCCGACTTCGCACGCACTTGGGGCGCCAAGGCATGGAGTTGAACGAGAAACTGACCAAGCTGCTGGCAGGCCAGAACGCTACGCTTGTCACGATGAAGATGCCGTGGGAGGAGAAGCCGGGCGAGAAGCCGCAGGAGAAGCTGCGTCGCTTCCTCGACACCGTCAGCCGCGCGCAGAAGCGTCTGGGGACGCAGGCCTGGGGTCTCTGCATCGACTGCGGGGCCGAAGTGCCTGAAGCCGTGCTGGACGAGGTGCCGTGGACAGAGCGATGTCGGCCCTGCCAGACGAAGTGGGATGCCTAGGCGCGACTAGGACTTGCCGCCCTTGGCACCTGACAGCAGCCGCGCCGCTTCGTCCGAGACGTGCAGGGTGCGGGTGGGGAAGGCAAACTGCAGGCCAGCAGCGGCAAAACGCTCGTGGATGGCGAGGTTGACGGCGTTCAGGGTAGGTCCGAAGTCGTCGGGGTCGACCACGTAGATCACCCGCAGCGTCAGGGCCGACTCGGTGAGCGAGTGGAAGACGACCGAGCCCTCCATGTGGATCGACGTCTGTTCCCGCAGAATGTCGTTCAGGATCGCGGTCGCCTGACGGACCTGGTCGGTGGTCGAGCTGTAGACCAGCCCGAGGGTGAACTCGTGCACTCGCCCGTGCGACTGCGTGAAATTCTCGATGGCAGCGCCGGCGATGCGTTTGTTGGGGATCACGACGCAGACCCCGGCCGGTGTCACCAACTTGGTCGAGCGCATGCCGACCTCAGTCACGCGCCCGAAGAAGGTCTCGACGCGGATGTGGTCGCCGGCGACGAACGGCCGGTCGGTCATGATCTGCACGCTGCCCAGAATGTTGCCCAGCGTCTCTTGCGCGGCCAACGCCACGGCCAGACCGCCGATGCCCAGGCCGGTGATCACGGACATGACGTCGAAGCCCGCCCGCTTCAGCGCCGTCATGCCCAACATGGTCGCCACGACAACCTTGGTGGTCATGCGCAGGAAGTAGATGACCTGCTTGCTGATCGGCGGCACCTGCCGTTGCGACCACGGCAGCACCCACTCGTCGAACAACGCGTCGATCGACCGCAGGGCGATGACGGCAACGGTCAGCGCGATCGCCACCATTGCGGCGTTCTGGGCGAGCCGTTGCACGCCGTCGGGCAGCGTCAGGAAGCCCGCGCAAACGTGGACACCCGCAAACACGAACAGCAGCGACATCGGGCGGGAAGCGACCTCGACAAGCCGATCGTCCAGCTTGGTCTCGGTCTTGGCCGTCAGTCGTCCCACGACACGCGTCAGGACCATGCGCGCGATGCGGCCGAGCACCCAGGCGCCGACCAACGTAGCAAGCGCATACAGCCATACTTCCAATGAGTTGCCAGCGTAGACGCGCGAGAGCCAGAGTTGGACTTCATGCGGCATGAGGTGATTCTCCGGGCGCAGCGACGCCGGTGGACGCAGATTCGGCAAGCAGCAGCTCAAGGGCCGCCGCTCGCAGCATGCGCGGGATGACGGTGCGGAACACTTCGCAGTAGGGCGACCGACCCTCGACGTCGCCAGCGCGGCGGTACAGCAGCAGGGGGCAGCCTCCCGCGCAATTGGCCTTGTGGGCGCAGCGGTTGCACTCGACGTTGCCCTGTGTCCGTGCGAACGCGCGGTCGAACTGCACCTGACCGCGAGCCTGGTCGAACAGGTTGTCGCCCGTCAGTGCCTGCGTGTCGGGGTGGTGGAGGGCGGCCTGGCAGGCGCTGAACTTGCCGTCGTGGCCCACGGCCAGATACGTGCTGGCGGCCCCACACGCCTTGGGGCCCAACGGCCGCCACAGCTCCAGGTCGCAGAACCGATGCGTGGCACGAATCGACGGCTGCACGGGGCGTCCCATGGCGTGGCGTTGGACCAGCGTCTGCTCGATCGTGTCGTAGACCTCATCCATCACGCGCTGCACGCGTCGCAACGGGGCACCGGCCAGCAGCCCCGGCGCTTCGTCCGGGTGCCGCTCGATGCCCAGCGTCCGTCCGGCGCCGTGGCGGTCGTCCAGCAGGCCCGCACCCCACTCCAGGTCGCGCACCAGACTCAGGCGGAATGCGAGGTTACGGCCCATCAGCCAGCGCACCAGCTCAGGCATGGCCTCAAGGTTGCTGTCGCCGACGGTAACCAATGCGTACGGCGTGATACCTGCGGCCTGATACGCGTCCAAGCCCGCTTCCAGCCTTGCGAACGAAGACCCACCGCCGACGACTGGTCGCATCGCGTCTTGTGCGGGCCCTACGCCATCGATGGAGACCGACACGTCGACGTTGTGCTCCCGCAACCACTCCGCTGCACCGGGGGGAACCACTGTGCCGTTCGTGATGATCGCGGCCGAGAAACGCACCCCGTGGCGCGCGCAGCGGCCTTGCGCCTCGTCGTAGAACGTCCGCATCCGTGCAAACCGCAGCATGGGCTCGCCACCGGCAAAGCGCACGTGCACGCGGTCGGCCTGACCAGAGCGGGCCGTGGCCTCCAGCGCGTCCAGCACCCTCCCCAGCACGTCCTCGCCCATGTGATGGGCATCCTTGGCGATGTAGCAGTAGGGGCAGTCGAGGTTGCACGCATTCGTCAGGTGCACCCAGGTGTTGAAGACACGGTCGGGCGGCTTCGGGTCGCTGGGGCGGGGTACGTCAGGAGCCACCAGGTAGCCCTGTGCGAGCAAAAGCAGGGCGCGGTCCCGAAGTCTCGCTGTGCGTTCCGAATTGCCCGCCCCCAATCGATGCGCCAACTGTCTCGCCGACAGGCCGTCCGCCGCGTGCAGCACCGTCCAGTCGTCGTCATCCAGCAGCCGCAGCGCGTCGTAGCCATGAGGATCATGCACAAATCCAAGGTCTTGCACCCGGCCGATGTGAAGGTCGGCCGTGCGGGCCAGCGGCGCGTCAACCAGCAGCGGTCGAGGCGACGGGTCCGCGATGCGTGCAGAATCTGTCATAAATCCAAAGCCTTAGTTGCGGGGCAGGGTGCGGCGCGCTTGATCGAAGGCGGCGCGGATGCGACGGGCGTCGTCAGCCAAGGCGCGGGCGCGGTTCACTGCGCCGGCATCGGGAGCACCTGCCTTCAGTGCATCGATCTGCTCGGTCACCGCGGTCGCCTTGTCCATCAGGGCCGGAAAGTCCGGGTGGTCTTCCAGACCATCGAGCGACAGGTACACCTCTGTCATCGTCGCCTCGGGCAGCTTCAGCGCCTGCTGCAGCTCCAACACCGCTTGACCGTCTGCCTGCTTGCGCCGACGCATGGCGAACCAGACCACGGCCGCGACGACGATGGCGAAGAACCCGACCCCAAACCACATGTTGCTGCCTCCCTCGTCGCGCCTTGCGAGTGCGGTGGGCACTTCGGTGCCGGTCTGGCCGGTTGCCTCATGGCCGTCGCGTGCGCCCGCGACATCGTCCTTGTACTGCGACCACTCGTGCGACATCCGGGCGGCGTCCCAGCCCCGGCCGGCGTTGGCCTGCTGGAATTCGTTCCAGGTCATGGCATTCGACCTCGCCCAAACGGGCAGGGCGACGGCAGCCGAGAGGAGTGAGACGGCGCAAAGCGACGATAGACGACGTGACATGGTGGCAGCTCCGAGGGCGATAACGCGCGCGCAAGGTATGCGCGTCGTCTGCCGCGATCAAGCGGATCCTCGGCAACCTCAGAGGCCGGCTGCGGGATGTCGCCGCGTGACGGTCACTTGGCCTTTGGAGAGGTTCGCAGCCGCCGGGCTCCAGAACATCAGGTTCTGCGCTTGCTGTGGACAGAGGGCCGGGGTCAGTACCGAAGCGGAGATCGTGCAGCTGGACGTGTCGTCGATCGGGTCGGCCAACGACCCGTCGAACTCGTCCGTGTGCCACAAGCCCATGAAATGACCCAGCTCGTGCGCCAGCGTCGTGCCCCACACGGATGCGGCGATCGACTGGCCCGCAAGGGCGGACTGGTCCTTGGTCCACTGTTGGGGGTCGATCGAGATGACCAGCCCACTGGAGCGCGCGCCTGCCATCCCCGGTACGCCCGCCAGATGCGACAGACCCAGCGCGACCGGCTGTCCCATGTCGTAGATGCCACTGACCACCGCCACCGCCACCGCCGTCGAGGTCGGCCGCAGCTTGCCCAGGACCTCGAACAGTCCCGACATCTCGTTGGCGGAACCGGCGCTGGAAACATCGTCCACATACAGGTACTTCTGGCCGTCGTCGCCACTCACGTCGAAGAACGCGACCTTGCCCAGCTGTATCTTGGCCGGGGCCCAGATCGCGTTGACCTGCCCGGCGATCGCCTTCCACTGTGGCGAGGCAGACAGCTTGGCTGCGCCACCGGCCGTGCCGCCCACGACGAAGATGTCCAGGTCCAGATTCAATTGCTCCATCCCCGCCAGCGGCAAGCGGCCGATCATGCCCAGGTACAGCCAGCCTGGTGTTGCAGATCCCTTGTAGTTCAACGGCATTTGGGTGCTACGCGTGAAGCTGAACTTCCAAACGCCCGCGACCGGATCGACCTCGGGGGCCATGCCGATCAGCGCCGTCGCCCGACCCAGCGAGGGCCAGGCGCGGTTCGGCGAAAGGTCCCAGCTTCCCGGCGTCAGCCACTGCTTGCCGTTCGGCCCGGTCAGCGACTCGGCCCATACATACGCAGAGTTGCCGCCGCCCACGTCGCGCGCGACCAGTACGACTCCCCACTGTCCGGGCACCGGCATGGTAAAGGCCTTGACGGGCGCGGGGCCGGGGCCGCCCGGCACGTAGACGGCCCCCAGATCCAGCCACGACTCGTCGGCCCGCAAATTTGGCTTCGTCTGGCAGCCTTCGTCGATGATGCCGTCGAGGTCGTCGTCCTTCAGGTTGCAGACTTCAGGGGACGGTCCGCTGCCGTCGCCTTTGCTGTCGGTGGTGTCGCCACCGTCGATGGCGTCGGACATGCCCGTGTCGCTGGTCGTCAGGCAGCCGCCGCAGGCGAGCAGCAAGACTCCCGTCGCGATGGTTCGACCCAGACGCATGGCTGTCTCCACTCTCCTCACCCGTGCAACTCTGCGGAGTTCGGTCAATCCGAAGCCGAGGCGCGTCGACCGGCAGCACCCAGCGAGACCTCACCGGCCACGTCCACCGCAAACCACTCGCCCAGCGTTCGTTCTGGCCGTGCCAGTGCCCACATCGCCTTGGTCACGGTTGCTTCCAACGTCATGTCATGGGCTTCCACGGCCCCGGCCTCCAGCAGCGCCCGGCCAGCCGGATACAGCCCAAGGTCCGTGCGGCCGCGGTGGCACTGACTGGACACGATCACGTGCACGCCGGCCGACGTCAGGCTGTGCAGCAGCGGCAGCAGATTCATCCGACCTTGCATCGGCACGTTGCCCACGCCAAACCCACGCACCACAAGTGCCCGCATCCGCTCGTGCACGTCGGGGCCCAGCACCCGCGCCATGCTCTCGGGGTCCAGTCCTGGGAAGATCGTCAGGGCCACCACGCTGGGGTCCAGATCCACTTGCAGCGAGAAGCCTTCCGTCGGTACGCGCACCCGCGGCCAGTCCACCTCGACATCCACGCCAATTCGACCCAGCGGGGCATCGCTGGGCATCTCGAAGGCTTGGTAATCGTTCGAGTCCGCCTTGGTCGACCGGCACCCACGCAGCACCGAGTCGCCAAAGACGATCAGCACTTCCGGGATGTCCATCGTTGCGCACTCGACGGCAGCCGTCAGGTTGGCTCGGGCATCGGACCGCCAAGCCTCCAGCGGACGCTGCGAGCCGGTCAGCACCACCGGTCGGTCAAGGCCCCGCAGCATGAACGCGAGTGCCGACGCCGTGTACGCCATCGTGTCCGTACCGTGGATCAGCACGACGCCGTCGAAGCACCCCTCCTGCCCCCGCGGCTGCCCCAAACCGGCGCGGGCGGCGATGATCCGCGCGAGCGACTGCCAATGCGACGGACCGATGTCGGACGAGTCCAGATTCCACGGCGAGACGAGCTCGATCTCCGCGATCTCCTTCAGCTCCGGCACGTGGGTGAGCATGCGGTCCAAATGCTCGCCAGGCGCCAGATCGAGGCGCGTGCGCGAGGGTTGGGCCATGCCAAGCGTGCCGCCGGTGTGTACCACCAGCACACGCTTGCGGTTCGAGGGACGGGGGGGAGTCATGGTGCCGCCGAACGCCTAGAGGTGAGCCGCCAGCGTCAGTCTGGGCTCGAACCTGAACGTACCGATGCCCGTGTCCGGACGCGAGAGTTCTTCGCGGTCCCAGCTGAAATACCACTTGTCGTACGTCGTGTTGACGCCGCGCAGGTCAAGTCCGACAGCGAAGCCCTTGGCGATGTTCGGCTTCCACTCAAACGTCAGGCCGAACGGAATGTTGGTGCCAATCCAGCCTTTCGGCTTGTAGTCCGGGTATTCCGACTGGTTCTCGTTGTAGCCGAGGATCTCGATCGGTGACCAGCCTGCGTACAGCGACGCATCGACGGGCAGGTCGCGTCGCCAGAAGGCAAGCGGATGCACGGCCAGACCGACGCCGGCGCTGCCTCCACCCGCCAGGTCCTTCTTGTCGGTCGACAGGCTGCCGTGTCCGGCGATGTCCAACCAGAAGCTTGCGTAGCCCAAAATGTTGTAACCAAAGCGCAAAAGAACAGATGGGCCAGCGCCGACGTCGGTGGTCACCAGTTCGTTGTAGTTGGCGGCCGAGTGCAGAATGGTGCTGCCGGACGGCGACGTGGAGTCGGGGATCTGCGGACCGGCCTTGCCGCCCGTGTTCGAGTAGCCGAGGCCAAATGTGAAGAAGAAGCCTTCCCAGGGCGAGACCACTTCACCCGTGTGCTGCGGAGCACTCACGGTTGGTGGCGCTTCAGCAGACGGCGCCGCCGTCTCCACAGGCGGGGCGGGCTTGGGCGCTGCCGCAGCGGGAGCCACGGGGGCTGGTGTCACGACTGGCGAGCGCACGATCGGCGGCGCCACCGGCTCCGCTTCGGGCTTGGGAGTCGGCTTGGGGGTGGGCTTCTTCTTCTTCGCAGGAGCCGCCGCAGCGGGCAGAGCGACCACCGACGCGACAAAGGTCGACGTCAGGCCGATGCACAGCAGGATCGCGAGAGGCGACAGCGCCTTCCCCGCACGGCTAGGGTAATGGAGCGTCATGGCAGCACCCGCTGGAAGAAGACATCCGGGCGCAAGCTGACTTCGCAGGGGGAAACCCCGCCAGGACACGGATCGCCCGGGAAGACGCGGGTCGCTAGGCGGGGCGCAGGAGAGCAGGTCGCAGGGCAGTAACCCCGCGTAAGGACAGGACTACGCGCGCTCGCGAGCGACGCGCACGGCCTTCTTGCGACGGCGATCAGCCTCACGGCCGCGGCGCTTGCGCTCCTCGGACGGCTTCTCGAAGAAGCGACGCTTGCGCAGCTCCTTGTAGATCCCCTCGGCGGCCATCTTGCGCTTCAGCATCGAGAGCGCGCGGTTCACGTTGCCGTCCTGCACCGCAACTTCGATCGGGCGGAACTCGACCGAGCGGGCGGAGGCGCGGTGGGGGCGAGGGCCCTCGATGCGCGGCTTGTTGTCGATCGAGAGGTTGTCCTGGATGTCGGTCATCTGGGCTCGAGCTCCTGGCTGCATCGCTTGGCCGTCTTCCCGGTCCAAGCTGGATTCACGCTTGAGGTTCGTCAGTTGTCGCGGTTCGAACCCGGCCTGCAAGTTGTGCGGGCAGGGGTGCGAGGGACGAGAGAGTGCCATAACCAGCGGGGCTTGGCAAGCCTGATGGGGCGGTTGCGTCGTCGGCTAGCGGGCATCCGTCTCGGACCCCGCGGCGCACTCTGTCCCCTGACCCACTCCGGTCAGCTGGCAGTCGGCGGCCAAGTCACCGGCGACCAGCGCAGGGGCCAGATCGCGACGCGAGCGGGACAGCGGACGCGGGTTGGCGGCCGTGCGCTGGCTGGCCACCATGTTCTTGGGCGTCACGAACATGTCCATCGTCAGGCCCTCGAACTGTCTCATCACAAACGCATTCAGCACGGCCATCGGCGCCCGCAGACCACAGGCGGGGGTGCGCTCGCAGCTGCGGCCGCTGACCTGACAGTGCACCACGCCCAGCTGGTCTTCAAAGGGGCGCAGCACGTCCAGGAAGTGGATGTCCTCGATGGGGCGCGCGAGCCGGTAGCCACCGCCGACGCCTTTGGAAGCCAGGAGGATGCCGGCGCGCTTGAGCGTCTGCAGCACCTTGGCCAAAACATCTTGGGGAATGTTCTCGGCGGCCGAAACTTCTGCAACCGAGACCAACGATTCGCGCGGCTGTCGACTCATGTGCTGTAGGGCGATGAGTGCGTATTCGGACTTGCGGCTGACCTTGAACATGGTCCCTCGGGGGGTAGAGAGACAGCAACGGTAGAACCTTGGCGGCGGGGACGCAAGAACCGGACCGCAATAGCCTGAAATTGTCTGCGCCAAGGGAGGCCGACCGGCGTGTTGGTGAGGGTTTGGCGGCTGTGACGCGATGTTGAGTTGGGGGCGCGAAGCCTTTCGGCGATTCGAGCATCGAATGGAGGAGGCCACTGGGGAGTGGCTTGACTCCGGGGAAGGACGATCCTAATCTTGATGTCGGACCAAACCAGTCCGGTTTGGAAACGACCAACGCGGAAGATGCCGTCCCGGGCGAACAGCGTCCGATGCGAGCTGAGTCCGCAAGAAGGTGTTCAGATGACGCTTCTCGAGATTCAGCAGATCCGCCGCGAACGGGCCGAACGCCTGACCCTCGAGGACGAGTTCTACTGTCGCCCTCGCCGGCGGCGGCTGACGATCGAGCGGTGCCTGGAAGACTACATGAACGCCAATGCATTCGCGGACAAGCGAAGTGCTTGCTGGCGATGTCCGCAGGGCTGCACGAATCGCACCCAGTTCGCCGAGGCCCACTAGATCCCAGGGCCGTCGGGGAATTCCGCCCGCTGCCGGGCTACTGCCACCGGGCGATCAACGAGACCGAACCAACGTGGACCGCCGCGTCGAAGATGCCGTTGCCGGCGACGGCAGGCGACACGTCGCGCACCTGCTTGCCGACCTTCACGGTGCAGTTGGTCGCGTTGTCGTACGGCGGCTGGCAGTCGGAGAGGGGCTGCACCTGCCGCACTTCGGAGTTGGTCACATCGCGCGTGGGGAAGTGGATGTAGGCGTAACCCGCGGCGATCTCGTAGGCGCCGATGGTCCAGCTGACGCCCGCGGTGGCGCCCAAGCGGTCCCAGGAAACGAAGTCCAGGTTGGTCAACTCGACCGGTACGGCCGCCGACTCGTAGAACGACCCCGCGCGCACCGTCCAGGCCGGGTTGACTCGGTAGCTGCCACCGAGTCGACCGCCCCAGACGTCTGAGTAGTTCTTGCGAATCGAGACGTTGGACAAAGGGATCACGTTGATCTTGTCGGGGTCGGTGGACGCGTTCAGTTGCAAGTTCAACGGGCCGTCGAACTCGAGCCGCAGCGCGTCCAGCGACGACCACGCCTCGTAGGTCAGGTCTGCCTCAACGTCCCACGCCTTGCCGTCGGGACCAGCGCCGTAGCGCGCCGCCGCCACCGCCGTCCAAGGCAGCGTCATCGTCAGCGCCACGCCGTTGTTCGGGTGGGTGATGGTGCCGAGTTTCTTCATATCCTCAGACACTTGCAGCTTGACCTTGCCCTCGTTGCGAACCTCGATGGGGGTGACGCGGCCAGCCAACGCAAAGCTCCAGTTCGGGCTGGGGCGCCAGGACGCGCCCAACCGCAACGCCGGGGCGAACCACATGCTGGCGTCGACCGACGTGAACGAGTCGAAGGCCGTCGGGTCGAAGTCGCAGGCGGTGCCCTGATTGGCCTCGGTCTGGCCGGGCTGGTCACAGTGGGCGGACTCGCTCTTGTCCATGAACGTGGTGGTGACCAAGCCGAAGTGCATGTTCGGCGCCATCGTCCACTGCAGCGTGGCACCGAACGCCAGCTCGGGCGTGACCGCATAGGCGGCGGCAAACGACAGGTAGCCCAAGATCACGTCAGTCTCGACCAGCATGTAGCGCTGGGCACCGTCGCGGGGATAGTTGTTCGCACCGGCCGACGAGGGGCCATAGGCTCCGAAGCCGAAGCCCCAGTTCTTCAAGCCGAAGTCGTCGGTGTAGAACAAGTGGGGCGCGGGGAACCAGCCGGCGCCGTTCTGGATCGGGTCGGCCAGCGTGCCATCGGAGTAGCGGCGCGTGAACGTCAGGTCCTTCTGGATCACGTTGGTGCCGAGCGTCAGGCGCGAGCCGCGCTGCCAGGCCAAGGCTGCCGGGTTGTAGTGCACGGCCAAGCCGTCGTCGGGTAGTGCCGCGTCGGCGCCGCCCCGCCCCAGGGCCACGGTGCCGTTGTCCGGGAATTCGATGCCTCCAGCATGGGCGACCAGCGGAATCGCGAGGGCGGTCAGGGAGGTAGCAAGGGTGGTCAGTCGGCGGGCGAGCGGGCGGCACGGGCTCATGTCGTCTCCGGGCGGGGTCTGCGGACGGCGATGCGGACGAAAGGCGCAGACCTGCGCCCCAAGGAGTGGGGGGAAGGCGCAGTGTAGGGGCGAGTCGGACGCATGTCGACGGGCAGCCCTTCATCGATTCCGGCTGCGGAGCCGGTCAACCGACCTTGTTCGCCTTGCGATTCCACCACAGCAGGCCCAGCGCCAGCACGGTCAGCACGCCAGCCGTCGGCAGCGCCCGGTCCATGCCGCCCAGCTGGTACTGGTCGCGCCACTCTTCGCGGGTGGTCTTCTCACCGGTGACGGGGTCCTCGAATGCGACCTGCACGGCCACCTTGTGTTGGGTGTAGGGGTGCGCGCCGGTGGCGAGCCAATAGCCGACGATGCCCAGCGCCGCGACCAGGAACAGTGCAGCGAACACCTTGCGTACCATGGGAAACCTCTTGTGAGCCGTGGGGCAGTCTGCGCAGAAGTCGCTGGCGACTAGCGGGCGAGGCCGTAGAACACCGCTTCGAGTTCGACCGACTCGCCGACCTGCTTGCCGATGATGCCGCGCTTGCCCTTGATGTTGAAGTCCTTCAGCAAGATCGAGAACTTGGCGGTGATCTTGATCGCCTGGTTCTTGGGGTTGAAGACGATGTTGACCGGGATGGCCAAGCGCTTGGATACACCGTTCAGGCTGAAGGTGCCGGCGGTGGTGGCCTTGGCAGTGGATCCCTCGGTCGTGACGCCGTCCAACTTCTCAATCTCAAACGAGATCAGCGGGAATCCGTCGCCGTTCAGCCACTCCGGCCCACGCATGTGGACGTCGCGGGTGTCGCTGCCGGTCGTCATCGAGGCGATGGGCACCGTGATCTTGCCGGTGGTGCCAGCCAAGTTGGCACCGTCGGCCAAGCGAAGGCTGCCCTTGATGTGGCTGGCGGTGCCGCGGGTCTGTTCCATCGGCGCCGTGCACAGGAAGGTGATCTGGCTGGCGGCAGGCGCGTCGCCGATCTCGATCGAGACCGGGCCCGCACGGCCGAAGAAGCCCTGGGCGGCGGCGGGAAGGGCGGTGACGGCCATGGAGAGGGTGCCGGCGGCGGTGATGACGAGGAAACGGGCGGCGCGGGTCATGGGAAGCTCCAGTCTGAGGTCAAAAGAAGAGGTGCAGCTGTAGCGTGTACTGCCCCAGCGTGTAGTCGTCGGTGACGAGGTAGTGGTACTCGGGACGTAGCTCGACGAACGGCACCGGCTCAAACTGAAGGCCTGCCACCAGGGCGCGGGTCTCGGCCGTTTGACTGCCCAGCTCTGAGGTCGCGCGCTCGGCCCGCGCCTCGACCGTCAGCCAGTCCTTCACCGGCACCGTTGCGTGCAGCATCATGTTCAGCGTCGAGTGTTTGGCGGAACGCTTGGCGTGCGAGGCCTCGAACAACAGCGTTCCCCAGTAGTTCTTGCCCACGCCCACATAGCCCGACGTGAACTGCAGGTCGCCTGCGCGCAAGTAGGACGCGCCGGCCATTCCGTTCAGACCGGCTTCGAGCCACTGCGGGAAGAGTGCGAGGCGGCCCGAAGCTCCGGGTTCGTCTTTCGCGACGGTCGGTACCGCCTCAGTCAGGTTGCGCGCCAACAGTGTCCCGACCTGGACCAGCAACCAGTGCGACGGGGCCCAGCCGATCTCGGCACCCGGGTCGGCGTAGTCAGGTGGAATCATGGGTTGGCGAGGACTGGCGGCGTCAGAGCGCAACAGCATCGTGTGGTCGTCGTGCCGGATGCCCACCGACGGCTGCATCATGCCGGCGCGGACGTACGGGGCCGTCGGCGATGGCTGCCACCGCGCCCACGCTTGCCACGGCGACTGACCGGGATAGCTCTTGATGAAGGCCGAGGCGTTCATGCTTCCGGTGACCGTCACCGTGTCGGTCGGCATGATCGCGACCTCGGGCGTCAACTGCATCGGAATCACTTGTCGGTCCGGGAACTTCACCTTGCCGTCGGTTCCCCGAGTCGGCCGTCCCAGACGCGCCATCTGGCCGCGGTAGTCCAGACCTAGCGAGACCTTGCCGTCCAGCAGCGTGTTGTCCTCGAGGTTATGGAGCGAATCCCAGCCGATCTGCTTCCACGTCCACGCGCCGGTCTGGTTCATCGCGTACCAACCAAGGTCGGTTCGCAGTCCAGAACCCTGCGGATCGACATGGCAATTGGCACACGGCGCGCCGGTGGTCAGCGTCATCCGCGGCAGGGCGTGTCCGGGAACCGTCAGAACCACGGGGGCCAACAAGGCGACGACGGCAAAGGTCAGGCGGCTCACAGCGTCACCAGCCCGATGCCGTTGGTCACGACGACCGGGTAGGACTTCAGGGCCTCGGTCGCCGGTCCAGCCAGCACGTGGCCATCCTTGGCGAACACGGAGTTGTGGCACAAGCACGTCAGCGTTTCTGCGGCCTTGTCCCAATGGCCCGCCATGTCGGGACCCATGTCGCAGAACACGTGGCTGCACAGGCGGTCCAGCGCGACGTACTCGGCATTGGACACTCGAATGATCAGGATCTTGTGGCCCAAGGCGTCGGCCGACTGCGTGCCGCCCACCAGCGCAAGGCTTGCGTACGTCGGGTCGGTCAGGTCGAACTGGAACTCGCCGGACGTGCCCTCTCGCAGCTGCGCGACCTCGCAACCGGGCAGGGCGGTCAGCGCGGCGCTGGCCACGCCGACTGCACCCAGCGAACAGAGGAATTCACGACGGGTGGCGGCCCTGACAGCCGTCGCGGTGGAACTCGATGTCATGGCGCTCGCCTATCTTGGGGGGAGTGGAAGGGACTATTGCAACTCCCCTTGTGGAAGGCAAGGGCGGCAACACAGGAGCGTGACAGGCAAAGGCCCTGATGGCCGCAGACCTAGGGCTGCAGCTGCTCGCGTCCCGTCGCCCCTTCCACCACCTGCTTCACCCCAAAGCGGAAGGGATAGGCTTGATTGCCCAGCCACATCGCCGCCTGGTCCGCAAAGTGGGCGGAGGTGGTCATGGACGACTGGCCGCCCGGCAGGATGTTCCAGCCAGTCGTGTCTTGACCGTTGGGCGCGATGACCATGCGGAACACAGGGCCACTGCCATAGCCAAAGCCCTGCGTCTGGATGCCACCTGCTGCATCGACCACAAAGGCGTCGCCGTTGCGGGGAAAGCGTGGCAGGCCGATGCGCGGGTCGCCCTTGGGCAGCTTGGCGGCCAGCGGCAGGACCTCAGGCGTGATGGCAAACGTCTCGGTCAGGAAGGCGTATTCGGGCTTGTCACCCAGGAAGTCGGCGAGGATCGAGTTGAACCGCACGCCATGACGCAGCCCCCACAGCCACGCGCTCATGTCCGGCGTGCCGAAACCGCCGTCGCCGGGACCCGTGGGAGGGGAACGCAGGAACGTCACGGCCTGAACCAGTGCCTTCAACGCCACCTCGCGACTGCGCTCCACCTGGGGCGTCTGCATCACGTCGAAGAAAGCCGACTCTTCGGTCTCCGGATTCCACGCCGCCAGCTGTTCCGGGTTGCCGGGGCCGCGGCCCTTGCGCATCGAGGTCAGCGCTCGGGTCCGCGCGTCGTTGCCCCAAGGCTCCCAGATGCCGGGCAGCCCCTCGTCGTCGAACACGCCGCCCACGAACGCCCCGAACCACGCGTTGAAGATCATCGTCGCGACGGCGTGTTGCGCGTCTTGAGCGGCAGGCGTGTGGTAGAAGGTCTCGACCCCGGACTGGGCGGGCGTTCCCGCGTCGACCCACGCCTGCAGCCGCTGCTCGATGGCGTCGAACGTGGACGCCCCCGTCGTCTCCGTGACTTGCTGGTACAGGGCGACCAACCGCTGCTCGTCCGGGGTGACTTGCGCCTGCAGCGATGCCTTGTGCGCGGCCTGAATTGCGTCGATCAGGAACGGCGCCCACTCCTCCCCCAAGCGCGACCGGTGGTTGGCCTGGATGGCGGACATGCGGTCGGGGTCGGCCTGACCGGCAGCGATGGCCTTTTGCAGTTCCTGCGAGATCGTCAGTGCCCGCAGCCCGTTGGCCCATGGCCCGCCGATGTACCACTTGTCGTTGGTCAGCGAGTTGTCGCTGGCCAGGTTGCCTGGGTCATTGTTCGCGGTCACGACATAGCCTTGCGGCGGGTCGATCGACTGCGGGTACTCGGCGAACGGCACCACGCACTTGTACGGGTCCAGCGCTCCCGGCGCCTCGTCGACCTTGCCATCTGCGCCGACCGGAATCGTGAACCCTGCGTATTTCTTGCCGTCCAACAGCTGCTTGGGGTCCGCGCCCGGCAGCCAAACGCCGTCCTTGTCACGCGGCAGATAGCCGCGGCAGGGCACCGCTTGATAGCCTGTGTACAGGACGTGGCCTTGGCTGTCGGCGACCGTCAGGTTCTGCGAATAGGCCACCAGGCCCTTGGTCGCCTCTCGGTACTCGAACACGTCTTTGGAGTGGCCGAACCGGTCGACCGCCCCCAGCACGTCGGCGCCGTCAAACCCCGCGAAGTCGCCGCTGATGGCCGTAACGACACCGTCGTTGTTCAAGTCTCCGGGCACGACCAGACCACCCTGCACGCTGACCAGCGACTCGCCCGGCGCCAACTTCTCGTCCGCCGTTGCGGTGCGTCCTTCGATCTCTGCGATCAGCCGCCCGTCCCAAGTCTCCCACCGCGCCCAGGTCTCGGTGCGTCCGGTGCTCTTCAACAGGGGCACGTCCGCCACCACGAAGACTTCGTCGATCTTCTTCAAGGGCTTGGTCTCACTGCCGAAACGCGTGGCCTGCGGCAGTCCGCTGGCGTCGAGCACCAGCTCCTCGCGGTACCAGTCCGAGATGTCACCGCCCAGCTGCGTCTGGCTCCACGCCACCTGGCCGTTGGTGCCGACCGCAAGAATCGGCAGCCCGGGGATGACGAGGCCCAGCTGGTGCGTGTCCCCGCCGCCGAACACTTGGGTGTCCAAGCCGATTTGGTAGAACAGTGACGGCACCGTCAGTGGCAGATGTCCGTCGCCCGCCAGCATGGCTCGACCCCCGACCGCCGCCTTGCCCGCGACCGCCCAAGCGTTCGAGCCCCATCCGGCCAAGTGGTCGCGGCCGGCACGATTTTGCCAAGCGTCTGCGCGGTGTTGGAGGCGCTGCAGCACGCTTGCCGGAACCCCCAGCGCCGGATCGCTGACGCCAGCCTGCGCCCGGTTCATGCCGGCCTGACGCCCCTGTCCCCGCCCTTGCTGTGGCGGTGGCGGTGGCGGCGGCACCATCTTGCCGTCCTGATCCAGGCCGAGCCCAAGTGCCGAGCTGACCATGCCGACCGGTCGCACGTTCTTCCAAATGTCCTTGACGGCACCGGACTTGCGCAGGTCGGCCAGCGCCTTGCCGTCGAACAGGTTCGGCAACGCGGCCGCGGCCAGGGTGCGTCCGATGTCGTCGGTCTCGTAACCCAGGTTGTAGACCACGGCGGCGGTGATCCCGGCGACGCTGCGGCGGTCGAACGGCACCATCAGCTTCTGCGCCGTCGTGCCCAACAATCCCTTGGCCAGCAGAATCTCTGTGGGTTCCGGCAACTTGCCTGCGACCACCAGCGCGATGTAGTCGTTCACGCCGGCCGCGAACGCATCGAATGTCTCGACTTGGTCCGGGGTCAGGCGGGCCAGCACCCGCTCAGCGTAAGCACGGCTGCCGTTGCCTCGCGAGCCCTGGTCGGTGGACAGCGCGGCGGCCCCCAGCAGCTCTGAGAGCACACCCAGACCCACCCGACGCTCCAAGTCCAGCTGAAAGTACCGGTCGCGCGCCACCACGAAACCCTGTGCGTGCGCCAGATCCTTGCGGTTCGCTGCGTAGATGTGCGGGACGCTGCCTTCGGTGCGGACGACCTGCACTGGGGCGGACAAGCCGGGCAGGGTGTAGGTGGCCGTCAGGGGGACGCTTTCGATCAGCGCCTGTGCGGACGGGTCACCGGGCAGCGGCACGTCGGCGGCGTCGGCGGCATCCACCACATCCGTCGCGGTCGAAGCGTCCGACGAGGCATCGTCAGACCCGCAACCAATCGACATCCATAGGAAAGCAATAACAGGAAACCACGCCGCTGCGCTCTTCATCGTTCCGTCCCCCCAAGAGACGGGCGAGTCTAGAGGTGAAGAGGGGGCGGGGCAACGAGCAAAGGCCGTCGCTACTGTCCGAACGGCAGACGCAGGGCTGCCGTGTTGCCGGACTCGTCCGTCACCTGGATCAGCAGCGTGTGCGGGCCCTTGGCGGCTTCGGCGGGCAGGTCGAGGTCGAACGCCTCGCGGTTGCGGTCGAACAGGCCGTCGCGCGCGGCGGCCAGGACGGGCGGCTCGCCGTCCAGCGAGACTTCCACGCGAACGATCTTCGAGATGGCGTCGGTGGCCATGCCCTGCAGCTGCGTGCCCACGACCTGCGCGGTGACTTCGGGGCGACCCTGATCCACCAGGAACGGCTTGGAGATGCGAGCGGTCGCGCGGGCGCCGGCCGGGCCGTTGGCGGGTTCGTCCGTGACCTCGACCCGCAGCTCGTACCAGCCGTCGGGCATGTCGGTGGGCGCGATCTCCATCGCCTTCAGCGGGAACAGCCGGTCGTGCATCTTCAGCCACTGCTTGGTGCCGCGCAGGCGGTACTGCACGACGAAGGCCAGGGCGTCGCCATCCGGGTCTTCCGCGACCCACGAGGCGGCGATGGTGCGCTTGGCCTTGTTGAACACGGTGTCGATCTTCAGCACCAGCGGCGGGCGGTTGACCACTTGGCGCGAGATCTTCAGCTCGGTCAGGCGGGCATCGGGCGAGGCGAGCTTGACGCGCACCTGCAGGAAGGTCGCAGGCGGGCTCTGCAGGATGCTGTCGGTGGCGGGGGTCCAGGCGCTCCAGGTCTCGCTGGGCGGGTCGCTGAAGCCTGAGCGCGACTCGACGACCAGACTGCCCTCGCCAATCGCCTCGACCAGACCCCACTGGGCCGGGCCGGTCTCACCCATCACTTCCGTGGTGAAGACGGCGGGTTTGGGTTGCCCGGCGCCGACCACGTACACAGCTGCCGATTTGCCGGTGAACAGGGTCTGGGCGCCCTTGGGACCCATCTCCAGACCAAGCACCTCTTCCTCGTTCAGGTCGAACAGGCTCTGCACGTCGCCGAAGTCGTCACCGACCACGACGCGACCACCGCGCGCCGCCCCGGCGACCACGGTGCGGCCCGACACGCCGATCTGGCTGAGCATGCCCTCCGGCGACAGAAACACGCGCGACACGATGCCGTCGTCCGACCGCTTCCACACGGCGCCGCGGCCCTTGGCTCCGGGGTCCTTGCCGGGCTTCTTCTCCGCGCTGGGGCGGTCGGCGGGGTCCTTGCCGGGACGCTCGGACGTCGGCTTCATCGACGCAAGCGGAACCGCCGTCGCCGCGCCGTTGACCGCGACGTACCAGGCCTTGTCGGCCCGCACCAGGCTGCGAACCTCGTTGCCGGGGAAGCTGGCGATGGCCTTGACCTGCTTCTCGCCCTCGATGCGCATCAGCATGGCGGGTTCGGCCGTGCCGGCAATCAGCGCGTTGCCGTCCAGACCCAGCACCAGCACGTGCTCGGCTCCTGTATCCGCGTATTCACGGGCTTTCTGGGTGGTCAGGTCGATGGCGAACACCTTGCCGCCGGGGCCGGTGCCCGCAAGCAGCTCGTTGCCGCGGCGAACCATCGCCCAGACGTGGTTGACATCCGTCAACTTGACAAATGGTGTGACCTTGCCATCGGCGGCCACGCGCACGATCTCGCCCGAACCGACCAGACCGGCGTAGACACCGCCCGAACCGTCCGGCAGCAGCGACGCCACCATGGGCGCGTCAACCTTGGCGACTTCGCGCGCCTTGCCGTTCTCGACCACGAAGACCTTGCCCAGCAGGCCGGTGCCCAGCCACAGCTTCTGGCCGTCGCGCACCCACGAATGGACGAATTCCGCGTCGACGTCGATGCGTTGCAGCGATGGCGCGGGAGTCAGTCCGGTGGTCGGATGCAGCGCCAGACCATCCAAGTTGCCGCGGCGAAAGTCGTTTTCGTCCGCGTAGTGCCAGATGGCCGGCTGGCTGGCGAGCGCTGCGACGGGCAGGAGGCAGGCGGCGGCGAGGGCGAGAGACAGGGTTCGGATCGGGCTCGACATCTAGGGTCCTTTCCGCTCATGGGCGGGTCAGGGTCTCGGACGGGACAAGTCGCTTCGTTCGTTGGCGAAACATGCGCGCGCGCAGTGGTCAGTCCACCGGACGCACCTTCAGCTTGAGGACGGCACCGCCGTTCAGCGTCCACGGCAGGTCCATGCCGGTACGCAGCGTGTTGACGCCGACGCGGGTCGGCACGGTGTGGCCGGCCAGCGTCTCACGCACGCCGATCGGCAGGCCAACCAGACGATGACCTCGCAGCATCAGGGTGGGCTCGGGCAGGGCGACGACCGCAGCCAGACGGTTGCGTGGGATCTGCCGACGCAGGTAGTTCAGCATGTCGTCGACGTTCTCGGGCTCAGGGATCTCGGCGGCCAGCTCCTTCTCAGGGCCGACCTGCACAGTGATGGTGCTGCCAGCCAAGTCCCGGGGCAGGGGCGGCAACGTCAGGGTGACCATCTCGGTCGGAGCGTTGGCGCGCTGCAGGCGGACGCGGATGGGAATGGGCTGGCCGACCTCGACCTCGGCAGACGGTGCGCGCGCGCCCTCGATGAAGGCGATGTTGCGGTCGTCGGCGACCTCGAACCACGCATCGATCCGGGCCACGCGAAGTCGTTCAAACCCGTTGAAGACCAAGGCCTTGGCCACGTTCGCGACGATGCCGTTGACCTCGTTGACCGAGGCCATGCCGCCCAGACCGGTGATGACTTCGACGATCTCGATGGGGGCGCGGCCTCCCTCGAGCTCGAACCGCAGCTTCATCGTCATCGCCACGTTCTCAGCGATCGGCTCCGACGTGCGCACGGCGTTGCCGACGACCATCGCCGCCGCCATCGGAAAGAACAGCGGCTGGTCGGTGACCTCGACGTTCCAGGTCTGCGTGTCGCCGCGGTCCAGACTCTTCACGACGACCTTGATCGGCACCATGACCGCTCGCTGGCCGGTTCGACCAGCCACGGCAGGCTGGCGGTCCTGATCGAGCACGCCAAAATCCTCAAGCGCCACGGCCATCTTGAACGACGACGCGAGCGAGCTGAGGATCCACTGCACGTCCGCGCCGCCCACCGGCAGGTGCACTTGACCCAGACCCTTGAACGGGTGACCGAACGCGATGAACTGGTTGCCGCGCACCCAAGTCACTGTGCCGACGCCGCTGATGCTCATGTCGCCGCGGGCGAGCGACAGGGAGATGGCGGAACCCGGCTCGAACTTCGGCGACGGCGCCTGACTGGCTGTGCCGCCGGTCGCGACCTGCACGAGCGGAAAGCCCATGTCGCGAAACTGGTCGCGCGCGGCCTCGACCACGTCCGGGTGAAAGCCCGACAGCGTCAGCGGCACGGCCACGGGCTGCATCTCAGCGCCGGTCGGCAGATGGACGGGAGACGCAACGGCCTGCGCGGCCTGAATCGGCTCGATGCGTTGATTCTCTGGGATCTTGATCAGCTTGCGGTCCAGCTCAGGCAGCATGTCGGCGATGGGCGTGACGCCAGCAACCGGGTCCTTGTTGAACTGGAAGCCGTACGACAGCGCCCCCACCAGCAGGTCGCCGCGCTTGGGGTCCTGAACGTAGATGGGGCTGCCGCTCATGCCGGCAACCACGCCCGAGTGCTCGAGGTTCAGGCCTGCACACTTGATCAGGATGATGTCCTGCTTGGGCAGGGCGTTCTTCAGCACGCCGATGACTTCGACCTGAAACCGCTCGATCTTGGTGCCGCGTACGACCGTCAGGCCATAGCCCGTCATGCCGGGGCGCAGGTCATCGGCCGCGATCGTCGCCGGTGCATCGGAGGCGGCAACGGCAGTCCGGGCCGTCGGGGCCGCGTCGGCAAGTGGAGCTGCGGCCGCCCCGACCAGCAGCAGGCTCGTCAGCACCGCGCGCGGAGCGAACCGCCCCAGCCGCGGGTGCGACGGGCGGCAAAGACCCTTAGAAGCCATTCGAAGCCCTCCTGATAGCCGGCGAGCGCGCAAGTGTGCCTGACGACCCGCGGGAACGCTACGGTCCTTGCCCGCGCACGGCGTCGACAGGACTGCGGGACGCGCTTGCCGTGTGACGCGTCAGGTCATCGGACGGTCTCTCGCGTCGCAGTAGCAAAGGCCCGTCAGGGGGAAAGCATTCCTTCGCAGGGGCCGCGGCGCCCCAAACTCCGGCCGGTCGCGGATTGCCTCAGCCTGTCGTTTGCGATACTTGCGACATCGCGCCCCGGGTGGCGCCCGGGTTCCCGCCATGTCACCTTCCGTCACCGCCACGTCGCCCTCCCGCCCGCGAGCGAATCGCGTCGGCCTGCGGGTTGAGTCCGCCGTCGAGCTCATTCGCACAGGCAAGACGCCCAACGTTCAGGTGTACCTGGAGCACGTCGCCTACCCACGTGAGGGTGGCCAGGCGTTCGCGCCACTGCGGATCCCGGAGCGGGCCCGCGTGGTGGTCGATGGCGTGGACGCGGGCCTGATCGAGCGCGCGCGGCTGCAGGCGACGTTGACGCTGACGCCGGGAACGCACGTGTTTCCACTGGCCGATGGTCCGGGCCTGCACGTGCATGTCACCGAAGGAACGACTGTTTCCGTTGCTGCCGAAGTGGGGCCGCCGCCGCATGAGGCCGGTGGCGCAGGTGCGCTGCTGACCTCGGTCGACGTCGAGTTCTACCCGCCCTTGGCGATGCCTCGCATCCTGACGGTGTTGGCTGAGGTGCAGCAGCTGTTCTTGGACAAGCATGTGGCGGCGTTGCTGCGGGGCGTGGCTCCCGACCGGATGATCGGGCTGCTGGAGGCCGTCGGCTTCGGGTTGGACGATGCGCTGCTGGGCGGCACGCTGCAGTCGATCGAGGTGCGCCTGTCGCGAGTGACCGGAAGACCCAAGTGGCGGCCGTACCTGCAGCGCTGGGACCTGGAGCTCGCGTTTTCAGGCGAGCTGCGCTTGCTGGACCGGGTGCAGGTGCCGTTCCACGACGTGGTGTTGCCGCCCGCCGTGTTGCCTGTGCCCGGTGCCTCGCTGGAGCTGTTGCTGTCGAGCTCGCCGCTGGCGTCGGGTGAGCTGCGGTTCGAGCGGTTGCACGCATTGCCCATTGCCCGTGCGGCGTTGCGGGCGTTGCAGGCCATCGAGGGTCGGCTTCGCGTCGACGGCGATCTGCCGTCGGTGAGCGTGGCTTCGCAAGCCGTGGACCGCACGAAGTTCCAGACCCATGTGCAGCTGCCGGCGGGAGCCTCGCTGGACGGCGACTTCCGCATCTCGCGCGACGGCAACGCTTGGACTATCGAAGTCCTGCCGTTGTCGCTGTCGTTCCGCGAGGAAGATCGTGAACGCGTGCAGTTGCGGGTGGCCGGGCAGTTGAAGGTGGACCTGGAGCACGCCGACGGGGGGCCGCTGGAGCACGTGGACGGTCGTCTGGAGTGCGAGATCTTACCGGGCAGCGTGCTGACGCGGGTCGAGGCGTCGCTGCGGGGAACCCATCCGTTGGCGGTGGGCGGCACGGGTGGGCGCTGCGTGCTGCGGGACATGCATCTGCGTGGCGGGATGGAAGTTCGCGTCGATGCAGGCCATTTGTCGGCCGGGCCGCTGGGCGACGGGTTTGCGGTCAAGGCGGTGCTTGAGCTGCCCGACGAGCCGTTTCTGCAGCGCGCACGGAGCACTTGGGGCGGATCGCTGGACGGAGGCACGCTGGCCGCAACGTTGAAGCCGCACGGCCGCGGCTGGGATCTGGCAGTCGAGGCGCAAGGACTGCTGCACCAGCACTTCGAGATGGCGGTGGCGCCGATTCCGGAATTGCGCATCGAAGACAGTCACTTGCGTGGGACTGTCGAAGCGAGGGTTTCGTTGTCGGGCGGCGCGATCTTGCGCGCCTTGGGCGGTGCCGAGACGGAGATGTCGGTCGCCCCCCGCGGCGAGCTGGAAGTGACGCTGAGTCTGGCGGAGGCGACGCTGGCCGGCCGCCGCGTGTCGTTGCCTCACGGGACGACGCTGGTGGGCCGCTGGCATCCGGGCGAGGTGTCGTCCAACCAAGCGCAGGACTTCGCGTTCGACCTGTCCTGGGACCTGCACGGCGAGCCCTGTCTGCTGCACGGCGCCGACCGTGCGGTGTCGCTGCTGACCGATGCGCTGCGGCAGGGTGCCTTGACCGTCTGCGTCAGTCCGGGCGGGCGGTTCTCGTTCCGCGGCGAGCAGCAGGGACTGTACGGCGTGCGCTTCTTCAACGCGCTGCTGGACCCGGCGGGCGAGGCGGGACACCTGCTGGAGATCCTGAACTCCGATGATGCCTTGTCGCACGTTCAGGCGGCGATCGAGGTATTCGACCCCGAGTGGGCCGGGCAGTTCGTCACGCTTCGCAAGTGGGCCAAGCGCCTGCGGGATCACGTGCAGGCGCGGGGCATCGCGCGCCCGGGGGATCTCGTGCCGCGCCACCAGATTGCCGGGATGCTGTCGCGCGTGCTGGTCGACGACGACTCGCTGGAGGCCAGGATCGAACCGCTGGTGCGAGACGTGACCGAGTGCCGTGGGCTGGATCTCCGCGCTGCGAAAGACCTTTTGTACGACGCGTGGGGCGACCGGCGGTTGGACTACGAGATCGATGGCCTGTTGCGCTGGCTGGATCTGGTTACGGCGCCCAGCGAGCCGCTGCCGCGTCCGGTGGCAGCCGATGACCCGCCGCTGGTCGAAAACACGTTGTATCTAGCCGCTCTACAAGCGCTTCCTTCGGCGGACGAACTACACTGCGCGGCCTCGCCGGGGCCCATGCCGGCCGAGCTGCTGGCGCGCGTCGCCGACCTGTCGCCAGAGCTGTCGTTGAACCAGATCGACCACCTGCTGGCCCATGCGGCGGCCTCGTGGGACCCCAACGCCGTGCGCCGCCTGCGCCATGTTCGGCAGGCCAAGCGCCGCGTCGCGACCATCGCCGAGGGCTGGGGTG
>JBMOIG010000010.1:0-61513 GCA_049317445.1 Myxococcota bacterium
GGGCCGGCGAGACGTCGGGCAACATGGACATCGTGCTGCTGCGGTTGGCCGACTTTACGGAGTCGTACGTCAAGCTGCGCAACAAGATCATCGGCGCGATGACCTATCCCGCGGTCATGATGCTGATCGCGTTCGCCATCGTCATGGGCATGATGCTGTTCGTGGTGCCTCAGATCTCGACGATGTTCGAGGACATGGGTGCCGAGCTGCCCCTGATCACGCGGGTCATGATGGCGATGTCCCGAATGGTGTCGGTGGGCTGGCCCCTGATGATTCTGGGCGCTGTGGGCAGCTGGTACGCCTTTCACCGCTGGCACCGCACCGAGGCGGGCGCCGACAAGTGGGACCGCTGGCTGCTGAAGGTGCCCATCATGGGCGACATCATCCGCAAGGTCGCGATCTCGCGGTTCTCGCGCACGCTGGGAACGCTGCTGAGCTCGGGCGTGCCGCTGCTGACCGCGCTGGAGATCGTCGAGAACGTCGTCTCGAACCGGGTGCTGGCCAAGGTGGTGGCTGAGGCCCGCACCGCCATCCGCGAGGGTGACAGCATCGCCGGACCCTTGAAGCGTTCCAACGAGTTCCCGCCCATGGTCGTGCACATGATCGCGATCGGCGAGCGGTCGGGCGAGCTTGAAAACATGCTGAAGAACGTGGCCGAGAGCTACGAGAACCAGGTCGACACGCGAGTGAACGCCCTGACCTCACTGCTGGAGCCGCTGATGATCGTGTTCATGGGCGTCGTCGTGGGTCTGTTGGTCGCGGCGATCATGCTGCCGATGATGAAGCTGAGCCAGTCCGTCTCGGGTTAAAAAGGAGAGAGAAGATGCACACCTGTTTGAGCAACGAAGGCCAAGAACCGATCGCTCTGGTCGTCGACAAGGCCCAACGGGGCATGACCTTGATCGAGATCATGGTCGTCATCGTCATCATCGGCGTGCTGGGCTCGACCCTTGCCGTCGGCGTGTTCGAGCTGTTCGGCGAAGGCCGCGAGAAGACCGCGAAGATCCAGGTCCAGAGCATTGCCGCCAAGGTGAACTACCACCAGGCAACGCAAGGCGATTTCCCCGACTCGTTGGCCGATCTGAAGCCGAAGATCAAGGAAGCCGACCGGCTGGACCCGTGGAAGCAGGAGCTTGTGTACTCGACCACCGGCGAGGGCTTCTCGCTGTGCTCGAACGGCCCCGACCGCAAGACTGGGACCGACGACGACATCTGCCACGACGGAGAGGAACGGTGACCTTGCGCCGGCCGCGGCAGCCGCCGACCGGCAAGGCGGGCTTCACCTTGATCGAGGTGATGGTCGTCATGGTGGTGATGGTGGTGGTGACCGTGGCCGTGGTGGCGGGCGTGGGCAACATCCGCGGCGCGTCGGTGCAGGCAGAGGCGGGCAAGGTCGCGATTGCAGTCCGCTATCTCTACAACCTGACGTCGCTTTCCGGGCGCAACCACCGCCTCGTCTTCGACCTGGACACCGGCGCGTACTGGGGCGAGGAGCAGACGTCGGCCGACCCGTGCGAGTCGTTCCTGTTGCCCGGCGAGGGTACGGACGACGGCGCGCCGGCGGCTGAGGGAGACAAGCGGGCGTCGTTTCAGGCGTCGCCGTCGAAGCTGCTGTCGAAGTACACGCTGGACAAGGGTGTGAAGTTCTCGGGGGTGATGACGTCGCACCAGACCACGCTGTCGACGACCGGTCAGGCGTACATCTACTTCTTTCCGAACGGCACGACGGAGAACGCGCTGGTCTACGTGGAGGGAGACCCGGACGATGTGATGTCGGTCGAGGTCAAGGCACTGCTGGGCACGGCGCGCCTGATCAAGGGCAAGGAACCGACGGACGGCTTTGGTCGCAGCGAAGAGGAACGATAGGGAGCGGAATTGACGGATAGGCGTGACAACAAGGGCTTTTCGCTGCTCGAGGTGCTGCTGGCGCTCGCCATTTTGGCGTTTGCGCTGACAGCGATCACGTCGGCGTCCTCGTCTGCGGCCATCCAGTCCAAGCGCATCTATCGGTCGACCGTCGCGTCGCTGCTGCTGCGCGGCACGATCCTCGATATCGAAGAGAAGTATCGCAAGGAGGGCTTTCCCTCCAACGACCTGACCAACCGCGACTGCGAGCTGCCCAAGGTCTACGCCAAGCACTTCCAGTGCAAATTCGACCTGATCGGCCTGGACATGGACGATTCCGAAATCGGCGACATGACCACCCAGGCGCAGACGATGCTGTCCGATGCGCAAGAGAAGCTGGCGGCGTCGGGGGCACTGGACAAGCTGGAGGGAGGCGACACCGGCGGCAAGAAACCCCTGACGGATCTGGGAGATGCGGCGTCCAGCGCCAAGTCCGCCGGACTGGACCTGACCGGTCTGGCCAAGGGCGGCGACATGATGGACCTGATCGGTACCATCCTGATGTCCGGCGACGCGGGCCTGAACCTGCTCTCCCTGTGCGACATCAACATTGGCGTGCTGCAAATGTCGATGGGCCTGATGGTGGCCGAGCTGCTGCCGCGCATTCTCAAGCGCGCGTCGGACCGCACCCGCAAGGTCGTGGTGCACCTGTCGTGGAAGGACGAGGAGGGCGAGCAGCGCAAGCTGGAGATCGAGACCTTCACGACTGCCGTCAGCGAAGAGGAAGCCCGCGCGATCCAGGAGCTGAAGAACGCCGAGAAGATTCAGGGCGCCATCGAGAGCAAGCTGCCCGCCAACCTGCAGGGGGGCACGCCATGAGACGCCCGGCCAACCTGCATATCCCACTGATCTCCGGAAGTTCTGACGGCTTCACGCTGTTCGAGATGATGATCGGCGCCACGCTGATGGCGATGCTGGGCGTGATCCTGGCAACTGCGACTTCGTCTTTGATCAACGCCATCCGGGCCACGCGCGTGGTGCAAGAGGACTACCACACGGCGCGCGTCGCGCTGGGACGCATGGGGCGCGAGCTGGGCATGGCCTACGTCAGCAAGCACCAAAGCGAAGACCGCACCACCAAGACACTTTTCGTGGGCAAGGCCAACACGATCACGTTTTCGTACATGGGCCACCGATCGATGGTACGCAACTCGTTCGAGAGCGACGAGGGCGTGGTCGAGTACAAGGTCGAGCGCGAGGCCAAGACCGGCGAGAACGTGCTGGTGCGGCGCGAGAAGGTGGTGATCGACGACACGCCGCTGCGCGGTGGACGCCGACAGGTGCTGGCCACCCACGTAAAGAAATTGACCTTCGCTTACTGGGATATGGACAAGGAGAGCTGGCAGTCCGACTGGCGCGTGGAGATCGACCGACTGCAGCAGGAGAAGCAGGCCAAGGACGCCGCCGCCGCGCTGGCCACCGGACTGACAGGCAACGCCGAGCTGGGCAAGGCCCTGGCCGACATGAAGAACCAGGACAAGAAGCACGGGCCTGACGAGCTTTGGCTGCCGGCGCGGATTCGCATCCAGCTGACGCTCGAGACGGACGACGGTGAGCTCGCGTTCGAGACCCAAGCGCGCGTGCGGCTGATGGAGCCCGTGGACTTCAACAGCACGGCCAACCTCAAGGCGTACGAAACCTCGCTGAGCCCCTACGGAATCGCGCCCATCACGCCCGCCGGTTTCAGCGTGCTGCCCGCCACAGGAACCGGAGCCACCGGCGCGACGGGAGGCACCCGATGACCGCCCTGCGCGCCGCCATCGCCGCCGGACGCCGCAGCTTGGGCGCGGGAAGCCGGGGTCCCGCCGACCGCCAGCGCGGCGTGGCCATGCTGCTTGCGCTGACTGCGATCGCGATCCTGTCGATCTTCTCCATGGAATTCACTTACCAGTCGCGCGTCGCCATTCGTACGGCCACCTACGTCGAGGCCGAGATCGAGGCCTCGCTGCACGCCCGCGCGGCCGTCGAACTGGCCGCCCTGGTCATCGGGTCGGCGGACATCGTCGAGAGCATTCTGGCCAAGTACGCCACGATGATGGGTGGCAAGCGGCCCTCGATCAACACGGCTTCCTATGCCTGCGAATTCGTCAACGCCTTCTGCGAAGGCCAGATGACGCTGATGGGCATCCAGTTGGTCAATCTGGAAGGCCGTGAGGCGGTAGGACTTGAGCGCGGCACCTGCGGCTGCACGTCCAGCGACGAGGATGGCCGCGTCAACATCAATCGCGTCGGCGATCTGGGCCAGAAGCAAGCGGTATTCGACACGCTGTACAAAGTTCTGGAGCGCAACGAGGGCGTGACCCAGGTAGGCGAATTGGACAAGGACATGGCCCAACTCGCGCTGAACATCATCGACTGGGCCGACGCGGACACGACACGGGTGGACATCGATCCGGGCACGCGCAAGCTTGTCGAGAGCAGCGGTGCCGAGGGCATCTCGTACCGCAAGCACGGCTACCGGTCGAAGGACGCCCCCTTCGACACGACCGAGGAAGTGCGGCTGGTCGAGGGCATGAGCGACACCCAGTGGTGCAAGCTGCGCGACCAGCTGACGGTGTACGCGACCGACAAATTGAACGTGAACACGGCGCCCATCGAGGTCATCAAGGCCTTGATCTGCAAGAACCTGGCGAACCCCGACAACGAGGCGCTGGCTTGCGCGCGCGGCTACCAGCAGAACCCGCTGGTTCCCGTCAACGTCGCCGGGCAGTACATCGAAGTGTGCCGCACGCTGAAGAAGCTGGTGTTCAGCCCGCCGTTTGCGAACACGGGGCGGTTCGTGCAGTTCTTCGACAAGCTCGGCACCGTGCTGCCCGCCGACTATGCGCAGGTGCTGCAGATCGACCACGGGCGCATGATGAACGACATCGGTGTGACCGGAAAAATCGTGCGAATTCAGGCTTATGGCACAAGCGGCAAGGTGACCAAGCGGATCACGGCGCTGCTGGACACGGGCGCGCAACGTTACGTGCACTGGCGCGAAGACTGAGACGGGAAGGACTGGACCATGGCCCACCGCATCCTGGGACTCGACATCGGCCAAACGGCCATCAAGGTCGCCGTCATCGACAAGTCGATGCGGAAGGCCGTGCTGACGCATTTCGACGAAGAAACGGTGGCGTTCGGCGCGACGGATGAAGAGCGGCAGGACGCCGTGCGCCGTGTGCTCGCCCGCAACCTGCGTCCCGACGACGTCGTGTCGGTAGGCCTGCCGAGCGCGTTTTGCCTGCATCGCACGCTGTCGTTCCCGTTCCGTGACCCCAAGTCGCTTGCAGAGGCCATCGGCTTCGAACTCGAGAACCACATCCCCACGCCCGTGTCCGAGATGGTCGTCGACCACATCGTGCTGGGCGAGCACAAGGACCAGACTGAGGTGCTGGCCCTTGCCGCCCCGCGCGCCCGGGTGGTCGAGCGACTGAGTCAGCTGCACGCCGTAGGAGTCGAGCCGCGGCGGCTGGGTCTGGAGACGCTGGCTTATGCAAGCCTGATCAGGGAGTTGCCGCAGGCCGCCGAAGGCACGACGATGCTCTTGGACATCGGCACGGCCTCGACCCAAGTCGCGGTGTTCGAGGGCGGGCGCACGAAGTTCGTCCGGAGCCTGTCGGTCGGTGCGCAGTCGGTCGAGGAGCTATTCTCTGCCCACTTTGAGACCAGCGGCGTCGGCGACATCCTGCAAACACACGGTTTTCTGCTGCCATATGGCATCGAACCCGAGACGCCGAACGAGCTGACGCTGCACGAGGCGACGTCGGACGCCCTGTCGCCTCTGCTGCGAGAGCTGCGCCAGACCATCGCGTCGTGGCAGCGCACCGCCCACTCCCGGCCATCGCGGCTGCTGGTCACCGGCGGTCTGACGCGGCTGGTCGGGCTTCACGAGTTTCTGGAGCGTTCGCTGGGCCTTCCCGTCGAGCGCGTGCGCGTCGAGGACCTGGCCGACGTGCAGGTGTCCAAGCCCGAGCGACTGGGCGATCTCGGGGTGCTGGCCCTTGCCCAAGCGCTTTCGGGCGCGGACAGCAACACCGACCACGACGTCGACTTTCGGCAGAACGAGCTGGCTTACGAAGGCGACTACAAGGTGTTGCGCGCCCGCATGCCGCAGCTGGTGGCGTTCATCGTCATCGCCGTGTGCCTGCTGGGCATCCGTACCAGTCTGGACTACCGGGGGCTGGTGACGGAGCAGGACCAACAGGTCGCGCAGCTGCAGTCCCTGTCGAAGAAGCTGTCTGGCAAGGCGATGTCGTCGTTCACCGTGCTGCGGACCGAGCTGGGTCGGCCGCCGAAGGTGGACCTGACGGCGCTGTACCCCGACATGTCGGCGTTCAAGGTGCTCGAGGACATCTCTGCCATTATCGACAAGGTGACCGAGCCGCCCGAGTACGTACCGCCGGGTGGCCCTGGCGACGTGCGAATGCCCGGCGTGTCGCTGGGGACGATGCCGATGGAGCCGACGCGCATGCCGGACCCGGCGATGCTGCAGCAGCGGCGCACCGGCGTTCCTGGGCTGCCGGCCGGACTGCCGCCCGGTGGCCTGCCGACGCGACCGATTCGACCGCGTCCCGACCCCATGGCGGGTGCGAGTGCCGCGCCCGGTGCCGCCGCTGCGGGCGGCGCGAGCGGTGGCGATGAGGGCGAGCCCCCGGCAGATGGCCCCCCGCCGTTCACCGGCCACAAGATCGAGCTGCAGTCGGTGCAGATCGACCGCACCAGCGCCACCCTGCGAGGCGACGCCGACACGCAAGACGCCCTGCTGGCGCTGCAGGAGGGCATCGACGCCCACCGATGCTTCGGCAAGGTCAAGTCGTCGAGCGACCGCATCACGTTTGAGCGGCACCGCGACTGGTTCAAGTTCACGGTCCAGTTCGAGATCGCGTGCCCGGCGGCCAAGCCCGAGAAGGCGGCCGATGCCAAGAAGTCGGCCGACGGCAAGAAGGTCGACGACAAGGCTGCGGAAGAGAAGACGGCGGACGACAAGGCCGCGGGCGGCTCCGCCGAGCCGAGTGAGGAGTAGATGGTGGTCGGCATGAAAGTGGGGCGCCTCAACGCGATGTTCGAGCGGATGAGCGACCGCGAGCGCAAGCTCGTGTTCGGCGGCACCGCGCTCGTCCTGGCCGTCTTGCTGGTGCTGGGCGGCGTGCTGGTGTCCCGCAAGGTCGGCGCACTGGAGGACGAGGTCGCCGGCAACGAGACCGCCATGCGCGAGGTCGTGCAGCTGGGACCGACCTATCTGCGGATGCGCGCAGAGGAAAAGTCCCTGACGGACCAACTGGAGCGAGCCTCGAAAGAGCCGCTGCAGGCCGTGGTGCTCAACATTGCCAAGCAGATCCAGTTCGAGCGGGTAGACGCCGAGGGCAACACGACGTCTGAGCGCCTGAGCGACACCATCAAGTTCTCCAATTCAAGCGAGATCCTGGCCGAGCTGACCCAGAAGGCCAAGAAGGGCCAGAAGCGAAAGACCAACAAGAAGGCAGGCGGCCGCGAGGTGTTCCTGGCCTCGATCGACGCGGTGTTCATGGGCGTGCCGGATGAGGCCGTCATGCGCTTTCTGGCCAAGCTCGAGACGAATTCCGACCCGCTGTTCGGCCTTGCGCTCGACCTGAGCCGCAACGCCACATCGCGCGACCAATTCCAGGCCACCATCAAGATCGGCCAATTCCGCTTCGGCAATCTGGAGGAAGGCGAGTGAACCGACTGCTTTCCCAGCTGCAATTCCTGCAGCACCCGCGGGTGTTCGCGATCATGCGTTACACCGGCTACGTGCTGTTCTTCTTGTTCGTGCTCATCCTGGCCGTGCCGCTGACGTTTCCCACGCGCCAGCTGAAAAGCTATGTGTCGCGGCAGGCGGCGGCCCAGGGCTATCCCCTCGAGATCGACGAGCTGTCGCTGTGGGGTCTGGGAGGCGTCGAGATCGGCGGCCTGCGCCTGACCCTGCCCGGCAAGAAGGGCGAGCCAACCGGGGATGGCCCTGCGCCGCGCGACATCCCCGACACAGAATTGCGCTTCGACAAGATCACCGCCCGGGTGGCCCTGTTCCCCGCCCTGTTCGGCAAGACCATCGACGTCACGTTCGACATTGAGGCAGGCGGCGGCACGATTCAGGGTGGCCATCTGGTCCGCAAGGGCAGCGTGCTGGACTTCGAGATTGAGCGCATCGAGAACCTGTCGCTGGCGGACATGGGCGCGGGCGGTCGCATCCTCGACGCCACCAAGAAGGTCAGCGGCGAGCTCGACGGCAAGCTCAGCGGCGGGATGAAGGTGCATTGGGGCGGCAGTCCGGAAGATCTTGTCGGCCAAGTGGATCTGCAGTTGGGCGACACCACACTGCGAGGACCCGAGCTCGCGCTCGAGGGCGGTCTGCGCATGACCGATCTCGCGATGGGCACGGTCACCATCCGCATTCGCATGAACCTGAAGTCGCAGATCGCGACACTGGCCTCGCAAAGGGGCAGCGACAAGGCCACCGTCATCCACATCGAGGAACTCGAGTCGGTGGGCGATCAGCTAGAGCTCATCACCGAAGAGACCTCCCACATCCTGATCCCACCGGGCAAGGCCGGCTTCAAGGCTGCGACCATCAAGCTGCATTTCGCGTTTGCGCTGCCGGACAAGCCGGCCGGTGGCAAGGAGGGCGCCGCTGCGGGCAAGCCTGCGGACGACCGCCTGAAGTGGGCATCGCTGCTGACGATGGCGGGCGGCAAGCTCAAGCCCTTCCAACGCAACGGCTACATCGGCATCACTTGCACGGGTCTGCTCTCGCGGCCGCAGTGCAAGCCCGACCTGCCGCAAGTCAGCGTGGGTACGCGCCAGAAGGCGGACGGCAGCGCCAAGATCGGCGGCGACAAGCCCGCGGATGGCCGCGACACCGGCGCGGAGCCTGCAGCCGAGCCAGGGGCGCAGCGTGGCGGGGACGACCCCGTGCCGCCGCCCGTCGAGTACCAGCCCGCCGTTCGCCCGGAGCCCGCCCGCCCCGAGCCGACGCCAGAGCCCACACCGCCGCCGGAGACGCCGACGGAGCGCAGCCCCGGTGGTGAGCCGCCGGTGGCTCCGACCGTCACGCCGCCGCCGCCGTCGGAGGAATCCGGTGCCGAGCCCGCTAACCCGGGCGAGGGCAACACGCGGGTGCGCCAGCCGCACCGGTCTCAACGTGGCGAAGGCCCCGACAATGGGGACGAATCCCCCCCGGCGACCGAGCCCCAGGAGCAGGATCCAAACGCGCCCCAAGAGCCGCCCACCGGGGAGACTCCGGCGCCTGAGACACCTCCCGAGGAGTAGGACTACCCCTCCCGCACCCGATCAGCGACCCGCGGGTTGAAATTCCCTACTTTTCCGACTAAACAACCGGGACTCCGCGAGAACGCCTCGCCCAAGCCCCTCCACGACTCAGGAAATCCCATGCGCGGCATCTACCAAAACATCCTCCACGCCATCGGGGACACCCCGCTCGTCCAGCTGAACAAGGTGGTGGGACGCCACGACGCACGCGTGTTGGCCAAGCTCGAGTTCATGAACCCGGGTGGCTCGATCAAAGACCGGATGGCGCTTCACATTCTGGAGCAGGCCGAGCGTCGGGGCGAGCTGCGCCCGGGCTCGGTCATCGTCGAGAACACCTCGGGCAACACCGGCGTGGGTGTGGCGATGGCGGCGGCGGTCAAGGGCTATCGCTGCATCTTCACGATGCCCGACAAGATGAGCGAGGAGAAGGTGCGGCGCCTCAAGGCGTTCGGTGCCGACGTGGTGGTGACGCCAACCGCCGTGCCCGCCGACCACCCGGACAGCTACTACGAGACGGCCAAGCGCATCGCCCGCGAGACGCCCAACTCGTTCATGATCAACCAGTACCACAACAAGGAGAACATCGAGGCGCACTACCTCTCGACCGGTGCCGAGCTGTGGGAGCAGACCGGCGGCAACTTCACCACGCTGGTGGCGGGTCTGGGGACGGGCGGCACGATGTCGGGAACGGCCAAGTACGTCAAAGAGCGCAACCCACGCATCCGCGCCGTCGGCGTCGACCCGGAAGGGTCGATCTACTACGACATGTTCCACTCAGGTCGCCCGAGCACGCCCCACACCTACAAGGTCGAGGGAATCGGCGAGGACATGGTCTGCGGAGCCTTGGAATTCAACCACATCGACGACGTGATCCAGGTCAACGATCGCGAGTGCTTCGCGATGGCCAGGCGCTTGACGCGAGAGGAAGGCATCTTCGCGGGCGGCTCGTCCGGCGGCGCGGTGCACGTGGCGGCAGGGCTGGCCCGCGAGCTCGGCCGCAACGCCACCATCGTGGTCATCCTGCCCGACAGCGGCGCCATCTACCTGTCCAAGTTCTTCAACGACGACTGGATGAAGGACAACGGCTTTTTCGAGCCCGAGCCCGGCGCGGCGTCCGTGCGCGACCTGCTGCGCGGCAAGAGCCACATCCTGCACACGGCCACCCCGGACGAGCGCCTGGGCCACGTGATCCTGCGGCTCAAGCGCGAGGGCATCTCGCAAATGCCGGTGCTGTCTGCCACGGGCGAGCCGATCGGGATGGTGCACGAGCTGGACCTGCTGAACGCCATCGTGGAGGGCACCTACCACCGCGACAACGTCATCGAGGGCTTGGTCACGCCGCTGCAGGGCGTCATCGACCCCGAGGCCAATCTCGAGCAGCTGCGTCAGGTGTTCGCTCAGGACAACGTCGCGGTCGTGGTGCAGTCTGGCCGCGTGCTGGGCATCATCACCAAGATCGACCTGATCGATTACCTCAGCCGCCGCGGCTAGTTCTCTCCCCCATCCCCAAGGATTCCCCCATGGACTGGAAGCACGCCCGCTTCGAGACGCTGGCCATTCACGCCGGGCAAGACCCCGAACCCCGCACCGGCGCCGTGGTCGTGCCGATCTTCCAGACCTCGACGTTCGCGCAGCCCGCGCCCGGCGAGCATCTGGGCCACGAGTACAGCCGCACCAGCAATCCCACCCGCGACGCGCTGCAAGAGTGCCTGGCGGCCCTGGAAGGCGGCTCCCGGGCGATGGCGTTCGCCTCTGGTCTGGCGGCCACCCATGGCGTGCTGGCGATGCTGGATGCAGGTGACCATGTCGTGGCGATGGACGACATGTACGGCGGCACGTTCCGCCAGTTCGACAAGGTCTGGCGTCGCCACGGTTTGACCTTCAGCTATGCGGACTTGCGTGACCCGGAGGCCTTCGAAGCGGCCGTCACGCCGCGCACCAAGCTGCTGTGGATCGAGACGCCCACCAACCCGATGCTCAAACTCGTCGACATCGCCGACCTAGCGCGGCGGGCCCACGCACACGGCGTGCTGGTGGCGGTCGACAACACGTTCGCCACGCCCTACTTGCAGCAACCCCTGGCGCTGGGGGCAGATCTCGTGGTGCATTCGACCACCAAGTACCTGGGCGGCCACTCGGACGTCGTGGGCGGCGCGGTCATCGTGAACGAAGCTGCGCTGGGCGACCGGGTGGCTTTCCTGCAGAACGCTAACGGAGGCACCCCAGGTCCATTCGACTCGTGGCTGACGTTGCGAGGCGTCAAGACGCTGGGCCTGCGGATGGAGCGCCACTGCCAGAACGCCCAGACCGTGGCCGAGTGGTTGGAGCAACACCCGCGCGTCCGCAAGGTCGTGTACCCCGGCTTGCCCTCGCACCCGCAGCACGCCCTGGCCCAGCGACAGATGCGCGCAGGCGGCGGCATGGTCACGGTGGTGCTGGACGGCGGCATCGATCAGGCGCGCAAGTTCCTGTCGGCCGTGCGGGTCTTTACGCTGGCCGAGAGCTTGGGCGGCGTCGAGAGTTTGATCGAGCACCCTGGCATCATGACCCACGCGTCGATTCCGCCAGAGCGGCGGGCGGCCATCGGCATCGACGATTCTCTGGTCCGGCTGAGCGTCGGCGTAGAGCACGTGCAGGACCAGCTGGCAGACCTCGAGCAGGCGCTCGTCCGCGCCTTCCTGTGAGATTTGTCGACACCCTTTTTGTCCGAAATATGGCGTTCGGCGTAGAGGCTTCTGCGCGATGATGCAGATCCTTTCGCGGCGTCGTGCGTCGGAAGGGACGGTATTGGTGCGTCGCGGCCTTGCCCGATGCGGGATCCGGTCGGATGTCGGGGCGAAAAGAAGAATCGCCCGAAGCCATCTCGACCCTTGACGCGAGGGACGACGCGAAACTAGCATCCCGCCCGGCTTGTCACGTTTGGATCCCAGACTTGGCGAGCGAGCCCCAGAACGAGCGGCTTCGGCCAAAGCCCTAGCCCACCAGAGGAATCATGAGCGGCGGAAGCATCCTTGCGATCATCGGCGGAATCGTGGCCCTGTTTGGGCCGTTGGTGCTGCCCTTCATCACGGTCGATGAGGAGGAAGTCGCCCTGCGCAGCTTCCACGTGATGACCGGCCTCATCTCGATCCTGCTCTCTATGGGCGTGATCGGCATGGCAGCGGCGGTCTTCAAGAAGCGTCGGCGCGACCTCGGCTGGATCATCGCCGTGCTGTCGGTGGCGCAGATCGCCATCATGGCCGTCACCTACGCCAACGTCTGGAATCTGGTCCCCTGCGAAAGCATGGGCATGTCGCTCTGCGACCCTGAGACCGGCGGCCTGATCGACCAGACCCTCGTCACCCTGGACTGGGGTGTCGTGCTGGTGGTGCTCGCGTCGGTGCTGACGTTCTTCGGTGGCCTGATCGTCGTGGCCTCACACGCCGAATACAAGAAGGACGAGCGCTTCCTGCGCGTTATGCTGACCTGGGGCGGCCACATCGTCTTCGAGCGCGTCTTCTTCCAGCCCGCCGTCATCACCGTGGGCGAGTCGGACGACGCGACGTTCCAACTGGCCGCCAACGGCATGGCCAAGCACACCTTGTTCACCCCGGTCGCCAAGACCAAGGACACCTACACGCTCGACGTGCCGCGCGGCATTCAGGGCAAGGTCAATCTGAAGGGTGAGGTCAAGGACGCTGCCACGCTGCAGAACGTCCAGATCAGCCGGCAAGACGCCGGCGTGTTCAGCTTCGACAACGGCGTCGACGTCGTCTTCCAGTTCACGGGCGCCGAGACTGGCGGTCTGGTGGCGGCAGGCGTGGGTCGTGACGTGGCGCTGGCCGTGTCGTTCTCGGCCGTCGCAGCCGTCTTCCTGGTGTTGATGACCGGCATGATGAGCGGCATGCGCGCCCGCGACCGTCAGGAGGCTGAAGAGGCGCTGGAAGCCCGTGGCCGCGAGCTGATCGAGGTCACGCTCGAGGACGTCGAGGAAAAGACCGACGAGATCAAGCCCGAAGGCGACGAAGAGGACACCACCGGCAAGAAGGCGGGCGGCGAGGAAGGCAAGTTCGGCGACCCGGACGTCGACCCGAACAAGGTGTCCAAGGTTCCGAAGATGGACGGCAAGATGGTCGACAAGATCGACGTCAAGAACCTGGGCATCGCCAAGGTTCTGGGCGGCCAGCAGGCCCTGACCGGCGCGCTCGGCACGATCATGGCCGGCGACACGGGTGCCATCAACTCGAAGATGGCTGTGGCCATGTCGGGTGAGGGCAGCGAGCTCGTCATCGGTTCGGGTTCCGGCGGCATGGG
Organism: Myxococcota bacterium; assembly: GCA_049317445.1. GTDB lineage: Bacteria > Myxococcota_A > UBA9042 > UBA9042 > UBA9042 > CAJBNH01. Next base: position 13,468 of record JBMOIG010000010.1, read on the forward strand.
CTTCCGCGGCACGGGTTCCGGCGGCGGCGGCAGCGGTTACGGACGTCTGCACGGCTTGGGCAACATCGACACGGGCGGTGGCTTGGGCCGCGGCGCCAACATCGGCATCGGCCGCAAGACTGCCAAGAAGGTCGCGAAGTTGAACATCGCCAGCGGCGTATCGACCGGCGGCTGCGACAAGGGTGACATCGCCAAGAACGTGCGTTCCCGTGCCAGCGCCCTGCGTGCCTGCTACGAGACCCAGTTGATGAGCAAGCCCGACCTCTCGGGCAAGATCACCGTGCAGTGGACGATCACGACCGACGGCAGCGTCTCGAACCCCAAGACGGTCAACGACTCGCTGGACAGCAACGCGGTCACCGACTGCGTGCTGCGCTCGATCGGCCGCATCCGCTTTGCCAAGCCAGAGGCCGGCATCTGCGTGATCCAGTGGCCGTTCGTGTTCTCGCCGGGCTAACTCCTCGGGGCATCTGAAGAATCCGGGAGGCCCCGGTCGCTGCAAGGCGGCCGGGGTTTCCTGCTTTTGGACGGATCGAGGGAGGTGAATCGCCGCTGCGGAACTACTTGCGGCGCTGGCAGCGAGGACACACGCCGTACAGGTCCATGCGGTGCGACGTCAGCTCGAAGCCATGGGCCAGGGCGATCTGGCGCTGCATCGCCTCGATCGCGTCGTTCTCGAACTCGACGATGCGACCGCAGCCGGTACAGATCATGTGGTCGTGGTGCTCGGCAGAGTTCAGGTTGATCTCGTACCTGGCCGTCCCGTCGCCGAAGTTCGAGCAGTTCACCAGACCGCACTTCTCCAGTAGTTTCAGCGTCCGATAGACCGTGGCGTAACCAAGCGTGGGGTCTGCACGCCGCGCGTGCTGGTGCAATTCGTCCAGATTCTGGTGGCCGTGATGGAACAGCGTTTCGGCGACCAGCAGCCGTTGTGGCGTGGGGCGCTGGTGGTCGCGGGCCAGTCGCTCCACGACGCGAGAACGCCACGCCTCGAAGTCCAGCTTGGCTTGGCTCGTCACGTCGGTGCCTCTCATGGCGGACGGTCCGCCGGCGCCACCTTCCCGGCAAACATGCGCAGCAAGGGCAGAAAGTCTGTCGCAACCGCTGCGAATCGGCAAGCGTTTCGGCTTCGTATCGCTTGTCTCGCCACTGGCGCGCGTGATACGAAGGCGATGCGCGCAAGGCACGACACCCTGCATCTACGCAGATCCGATGGCCTTGCCGCCCTGGACCTGTGGCCCCTCCCCCTGGGGTCGAATCAACGAGAGGACTCGTCATGGACGTCATCACCCTAGCCGCGCTCGCGTTTGCCTGCGGCGGCGCCGCTATCTGGTTCTGGCTGGGAACCGGCAAGCTGCAAGACGAAATCTCCAAGCTGCAGAACCGCTTGACCCAGGTCGAGGGCGACGCGGCCAAGCACAACGACCGCGCCGAGTCGCTGCGCAAGAAGCTCGAAACGGCTCGCGAAGCCGGTGGTCGCGAAGACAAGGCGACACGCGACCTGCGAACCCGTGCAGCCGAGGCCAAGGAAGAAGCACGTCGTCTGGCAGCGGCCCTGAAGAAGGCTGAGCAGACGGCTGAAGAACAGGCCGTGGCCGCACGCAGGGCCGAAGCGCGTGCTGAGGAACTGAACGCGGTGCTGGCAGAGCGCATGGGCAAGAAGCCTGTTGCCCCGCCGACGACCGCGCCTGTCGCCCCCGTGCAGGACGCGCCCCCCCCCGTGCCGGTCGAGGAGGATCCCAGGATCGCCTTGCGACGTGCGGAGTTGGACGCAGAGCGTGAGCAGCGCCAGATCGAGGTCCAAAAGCTGAGGTTGGAGCGCGAAGCGATGCGGGCCGAGCAGCAGGCGTCGAGCGAGCACGAGCGGCTGGAGCAAGTGCTGGTCGAACGCGAGCGACTGGCGCGCATGGTGTTTGACCGCGAGTTGGACCTGCGCATCTTCCGCAAGAAGGCCGAGGACAACCGGCGCGCCTACTTGATGACGATGAGCGCCCTCGACCTGGCCGAGGAAGAGGTCTATCGCATGAAGCATGGCCGCGAGCGGCCGGAATATGACGCACGGCAGCAGAATGATGCAGCGGACGAGGTCGAGACCGAGCGAGCCGCACCTGAGGCTCTGGCCCCCACGCCCGCCCGCCCGGCACGCGCGCCTCGTGCGCCGCGCCCCGAGACCGTCGCCATCGCGGACGCGCCGAGCGACGCGCCCGCAGCAGTCGACGAAGTACCTGCCGCCGTGGCCGTGGAGGCGCCCGCGGTAGAGGCGGTTGCCGACGTCGCGCCCGCCGTTGAGCCCTCCGTCGCCTGATCCTGAAGCGACCGGCCTTGCGAATGAAAGTGAAAGTCGCTATCATTAGTCTCGTGCGAATTGCGAGGCTCTAGACATGGACCCGGTCGTCGCCCTGCCTGCCGCCCTGCTGCAACCCTGCATCACGCGTTCTGATGACCGCCGGGGACTGGAGCGCCATGCGCTGACCGACCTTGCGGTGGGCGTGACGGGGCTGGTGCAAGGCGTCGAGCTGGCGGGGGCAATGGGCGAGCGACTGGTCGAGCTGGGGTTCACCCGCAACGCCCCAGTCACCGTCCTGCGACGCGCGCCGTTTGGTGGTCCTCTGCAGGTCCGCCTTCGCGATTTCATGCTCTCGCTGCGGCGCGAGCAGGCCGACGCCATCCGAGTGCGCCCCGCCGAGGGCAAGGGCGATGCTTGAGGTCGCGCTCGCCGGCAATCCCAACACCGGCAAGACCACCCTCTTCAACACGCTGACCGGCGCCCACGCGCACGTCGGCAACTACCCGGGCATCACGGTCGAACGCCGAGTCGGCACGCGCACTTGCGCCAACGGCGAAACGTGGCGGGTCCACGACCTTCCCGGCTGCTACAGCCTCGCCGCCCACAGCCCCGAGGAGGAGATCGCGCATCAGGCGCTGACGGGACGGCTGGGCGACGCGCCGTTCGACGCCGTGGTCGTGGTGCTGGACGCCACCAATCTGGCCCGCAACCTGCTGCTTCTGGTGCAGATTGCCGAGCTGGACCTGCCGGTGATCGCCGCGCTGAACATGATGGATGCGGCCGCGGCAGAGGGTCTGGATCTGGACCTCGTCGGACTTGCGGCGGACCTTGGCTGTCCGTGCGTGCCGATGGTCGCCCGCAAGGGAATCGGACTTCCGTTGTTGGAACAGGCGGTTCGCGATGTCGCCGGTCGTCGACAAGCCGAACTGTCTCTGGTGTCGGTCCCGTCGGCGGAGATGCGCCGCGCCATCGAACAAGCCCGCGTGGTCCTTGGGGATCTGGTGGACGGCCGCAGCGACGGCGAGGTGCTGTGGTGGCTGTGCAGCGACCGCGCCATCGTCGACCGGCTGCAGCCGGGGCTGGGCAAGCGCCTGGAGCTGGCGGTGCCCCGGGCGCAGGACCCGACGCGGGACGTGCGCCGCCAAGTGACCGAGAGCCGGTACGCCCGCATCGACCCGATCGTGGTGCGGCGGGTCAGGCGGGTGCGGCCGCGCGCCCAGACGCCCAGCGAGCGCATCGACCGCTGGGCGCTGCACCCGGTGATCGGTACGGGCTTGTTCGTGGTCGCGATGGCGCTGCTGTTTCAGGCCGTGTTTCTGTGGGCGAATCCCGCCATCGAGGCGGTGGACCACGGCATGGCCTGGGTGACGGGTCTGGTGCACGGTGCGCTGCCGCCCGGACTGCTGAGCGACATTCTGGTCGACGGCGTATTGTCCGGGGTGGCCGGCACCCTCGTGTTCCTGCCGCAAATCCTGATGCTGTTCTTGGGGATCGCGCTGCTGGAGGACAGCGGCTATCTCGCGCGCACCGCCTTTCTGGTCGACCGGCTCATGGCGCGCGTGGGGCTGCCGGGCAAGGCGTTTGTGCCGCTGCTGAGCTCATTTGCTTGCGCCGTCCCCGGCATCATGGCGACGCGGACGATGGGCGACCGTCGCGACCGGCTGCTGACGATGCTGGTGGCGCCGCTGATGAGCTGCTCAGCCCGACTGCCGGTCTACACGCTGGTGACGGCTGCGGTGTTCGCTGGCACCGCGCCGGTCCTCGGCTTTCTGTCCGTCGGCGGTCTGGTGGTGGCGGCGATGTACGGTCTGGGCTTTCTGCTGGCCATCGCGGCGGCGTTCGTGCTGCGACGCACGGCGGTCAAGGGCGGGGGAGCACCGCTGCTGCTCGAGATGCCGCCCTATCGCTGGCCCAGGCCGCGCAACATCCTGCGCGCGCTGAAGGATCGCGCTTGGGTGTTCGTGACGCAAACGGGCGCAGTGATCGTCGCGCTGTCGGTGCTGCTGTGGGTGTTGATGGCGTTCCCAAGGTTCCAGCTGCCGGCGGAAGAGCTGGCCTCCCGCCAAGCCGCGGTTGCGCAGACGACCGCGCCGGACTCGCCGCAGCGCGTGGAAGCCCTGCGCGTCATCCAGCGCGACGTTGAGCGCCGCCAGCTGGAGCAAAGCATCGCCGGGCACCTGGGCAAAGCCATCGAACCCCTGATTGCGCCTTTGGGTTTCGACTGGCGCATTGGCATCGGCCTGATCGGCTCGTTTGCCGCCCGCGAGGTGCTGGTGCCCGTCATGGGGCAGGTCTACGGGCGCGGCCATGACGACAGCGACGAGGCCGTCAGTGCCGTGGGCCAGACGATGCTGCGATCCGGGACGCTGACGCCGCTGCGGGGGGTGAGCCTGATGGTATTCTTCGCCATCGCCATGCAGTGCCTGAGCACGGTGGCGACCCTGAAGCGCGAGACGAATAGCTGGAAGTGGCCTGTCTTTGCGCTGACTTATCTGAACGCGCTGGCTTGGCTCGCGTCGTTCGTGGTCTACCAGATCGGCGCTGCGCTGGGGTACGCATGACCTGGGACCTGACCGTCGTTGCGGCCATCGTCGCCGGTGCCGTGTGGGTACTGGTGCGGCGGCTGCGAAGCCCGGCAGGAGCCTGCTCGAAGTGCGCGGCGGGCTCCAAGTGCGCGCCTGCTCAAGAGAAGTCAGCCTCGGCTGTGCACCGTCCCGTCAGCGAGCTGCGCTTGGGCCGGTCTTCGTCGCGCCCGCCGCTCTAGCCAGCCAACCTGTCTTGTTTCATGCGGTTTCGTTGTCCAACCGGCGATGCGCTTCGGCCCGTGCGGTCTCTGCGTCGCCGCCGCGCAGCTGCACGTCCTCAGCCGCCTGCAACACGGACCGGAAGCCGGGCCCCGGCGAGTGGCCCCACGCCTGCAGGGTGTCGCCGGTGACGGCCAGCTCAGGCCACCACACACAGCGCGGCGTCATGGCGCGCAGACGCCGCAGGTCGCGACAGGTGTGAACCGTGCCCTGCCCGTCGCCGTCCAGGTCGGTCGCTGCAAGGAGGGCCAGCAGCGCCGCGTCCGACATCGGCTCCCGCAACAAACGCACGAGCGCAGCCGACAAGGGCCGCTCAGCAGCCTCGCCCCGGGCCCGCAGGCCATCGACAAGCTCTTGGATCTTGGACAGTTCCCGGATATCGGCGTGCGACAATCGCCACGCCCGGCCCAACTCGCGGGCCACCGGCCGGGCGTCGGCGAACAGCAGCGCAAGCGCCAGGGGCAACCGAAGCGTCGTCTCTGGCGCGAAGGCGTTCGGCGCGGTTGCAGGCTGCAGGCCCAGCTCGCGGCGGGCAGAGGCAAACCGGGCCTTGGCGCGCCCGAGGTCGGGATCTACTGCGAGGACAAGCGGCCAGATTACCGCGGCAAGTCCCAGGTCCACCATCAGGTCCAACGCAAGGTCCACGTGCTCGCCCGTCAACATGGCGGCGCACTCGGCGCTGATCCGTTCTGCCGAGACGCGCTGCAACGTGGGCGCGGCGGCCCGGATCGCTTCAGCGGTGGCTGGGTCGATCTCCATCCGAAAGCGGCTGGCGAAGCGGGGCGCCCGCAGCAGTCGCAGCGCGTCCTCCTCGAACCGCTCAAAAGGACTGCCTATCGCCCGCAGACGCCGCGCCAGCAAGTCCGGCAGCCCTTCCACCAGATCGACGACCACGCCCAATTCGGCGGGCTGCCCGGACGAATCCAGCGGGTCCAAGAGCAGACCGTTCATGGTGAAGTCGCGGCGGACCACGTCCTCACGCGCATCGGTGAAGCGGACCACGTCGGGGCGACGACCGTCGGTATAGGCGGCCTCGGCTCGAAACGTGGCGACCTCGATTTCCTGCACCGCCAGACCCGCAGCCGGGGCCAGCCGCACGCGCAGCACGCCGAACACCGCGCCCACCTCGACGATGTGGCGAAACAGCGCCCGCACCTGGTCAGGGGTCGCGGCGGTGGCGACGTCGTAGTCTTTCGGTACCAGTCCCAGCACAAGGTCGCGCACACAACCGCCTACCAGATAAGCGGAATGTCCGGCTTCGCGCAGCCGACGCACTACTTCGACCGCCGCTTGGCTCGCCGGGGTCGCGTGCAGTTCAACGTATGTGGCAGCTTGCATGGTCACGGAGCATAGCGGCCCCGCGCCCGGCAGGCCACCGGCAACGGGCAGCGAATGCCGTTCAGCCCCCCCATCGGGTCGTGGACCCGCGTCACGGCTTTGCCTATACTGGATCGTTCGTCCAGCAGGCGGAACCATGTCCCGCGCGGACCGAGAGAGCCCATGCGAATCACTTCCTTTTCCCTCGCCGCTCTCGCCCTTGGCTGCGCGGTGTTCCTTGCTGCCTGCTCTGCGGAGCCGACGGACGCGGTGACCGACGTCGCGGTGGACGTGGACGACACGCTGGATGTTGCGGAAGCGTTCGTACCGCCCCAGATCGACGTGACGCTGACGGCCACGCCGGACACCGGCAACGCGCCGTTGACGGTCGAGCTCGTGGCGAACATCTCAGGCATCGAGCCCAGTCAGCTGTTCCTGACGTGGGACTTCGGCGACGGCGTGACCCGGCTGGCCGACCTGGAGAAAGAGCCGGATGCGTGGAAGGTCACCCACACGTTCAACGCCATGGCCGAGTACACCGTCAAGGTCACCGTCAACTGGAAGGTAAATCCGAAGAAGTACCGTGCGGAGGCGATGCACACGATCAAAGTGCAGGACCCCGCTGCGTTGTCGGTCGGCCTCGCGACCCTGATGGCCCCGGTCGCGGTGAAATCGGGCGATGAGGTCTCGGTCGCTTTCAGCATCACCAACGAAGGCGATGCGGTGACGACGCCGTTCCAGACCGTAATCCGCATGTCCACCGACGCCGTGATCGATGACGGTGACCTCGTGCTGCATACGTTCGAACACCAAGGCATCGGGTCCGGCAAGCTGTCTCCAGTGACCGAGAACCTCAAGGCCACCTTCAACCTGCCGAAGAACTTGGTCGACGGCAGCTACTGGGTGCTGTTGCGGGTCGACGACAAGCAGGTCATCAACGAGATCAACCGAACCGACAACGAGAATTTCGCGACGGACCAGCTGGTGGTCGACTCCAAGGCGGCGGCGGAGCCCGACCTGTCGATCACGGCGCCAGAGTTCGCGTCGGACCAGACCTATTCGCCCGGACAGGCGCTGGGCTACACGCTGACCATCGGCAACTCCGGCGAGGGCGAGGCCAAGGCCGTGAAGTTCGGCGTCTTTGCGTCGCTGGACCAGAAGCTGGACTACGACTTCACCCTGCCCGAGGTCTGCCAGACCGTCGCAGGCAAGAAGGTCTGCGTCGAGGACCCCAAGCAGATCGACAAGCGCATCACCAAGCTCGCCGACTCGAACCTGCAAAAGATCGCTCCGATGTCTTCGCTGCCGCTGCTGCACAGCACGGGTGTGCCAGAGCTGGCGGACGGCAGCTGGTACCTGATCGCCAAGGTGGACACGACGGAGGCTATCCACGAGACCAACGAGGACAACAACCTCGCCGTCAGCGCCAACCTGCTGAAGATCCAGAAGGTGGTGAAGAAGGGCATCGACCTCGCGCTGACCTCGATGACGGTCAAGCCCAAGGGGACCTACCTGAACGGCGCCGTCACGGTCGAGTGGTCGGTGCTGAACACCGGAACCGACGCCTCGCCGTCCTTTCCCGCCTCGATCTACCTCTGTCCGACCAAGGCGTTCTCGAAAACGACCTGCAACATCAACCAGACCAACTTCAGCGTCGCACCGCTGGCCGCTGGCGAGGCGAAGTCGGGCTCACAAGTCGTGACGATCAGCCCGCTAACGCCCGCGCAGAAGTGGTACGTCTACCTGCTGCTGGACCCCGATCAGAAGATCGCCGAACTGGATGAAGGGAACAATGCCAAGATGTTCGACGCGCTCTCGGTCGCACTGCAGGCCAACGTCGATCTGCGCACCGACAGCGTCGGCTTCCACCCGGAGTCGGTCGCCGCGGGCGGCGCGCTGAAGATCAGCCACATGGTCTACAACGACGGTTCGACCGGAGCTGGCGCGTCGAACACCTGGTACGCGCTGTCGGCCACGAACGCGTGCACGCTGGCCAATGTCGCCAGCGGCAAGAGCCCGCTGCTGGGCAAGGTTTCGTTCTCCGGGGTCGATGGTCTGGAGTCGACTCAGGTCAACGTCACGGTCCCGGTGCCCGTCGGCTTGGACCACTCGGTCGCCGACTGGTACGTCTGCGTGTTCGCCGACGGTGACGGCGCCCTGACCAAGGAAACCAACAAAACCAACAACATCTCGGTGTCGGCAGTGCCCGTGAAGGTGCTGGACCCGAAGGGTGGCTGCTTCGAGGACGCGGCCGACAACGCAGGCAAGAGCAACGACACGCTGGCAGCGGCCGCTGAAGTGCAGCCCGGCGTGACCCAGGGGCTGGGCGCGTGCGGCAACGAGGATTGGTGGAAGGTGCAGGTGCCGCTGGGTCATTCCCTGCTGGTGACCCTGACCGCCCAGGAGATCCTGTGGACGACTCCGGTGCCGGCGCTGCTGGACCTCGACTTGGTGGCGCCCGACGGCAAAACGCTCGCGGATTCGCTGAAGTACATGGCCCCGGTCAAGAAAGCGACCGCGCTGTCGGTAGCTCAGGCCGGCACATGGTACATCCGCGTCTACGGTCACACGGCGGAGGCGCGCGCCAAGTACGCGCTGGACGTCAAGGTCGTTCCCCCCGCTGCGGGCATTGACCTGCTGACGGCCAACCTGACGGTCACGCCGCAGGCGACTTGGCCCGGTGGTTTGGTCAAGTCCAAGTTCCGCTTGGCGAATTTGGGCGACCAGCCCAGCGGCGCTTTCGGTCTGAAGTTCGTCCTGTCGACCGATGCCGTGCTGGACTCGAAGGACGCGGTGCTGAAGAACGTGACGTTCGACCAGGGCATCCCTGCCGCAAGCTCCCAGGAAGTGCTGACGAATTTGCTGTTGCCGGTGGTGCCGGGCGGCAACTACTACGTCGGCGTACTGGCAGACCCTACCTCGGCGGTCGACGAAGTGGATGAGACCAACAACGCTGCGATGTCGTCGCAGCTGGTGCTGAGCGCGACCGCCTCTTGCGCGACCGACGCCTTCACCGGCAACCACACCGTCGACGAGGCCGCACTGCTGCCCTCGCAGATGGCCACCTACAAGAATCTGAACGTTTGCCCCGGGCTCGAGGACTGGTTCCGTGTCGAGGTCCCGACCGGCAAGATGGTCTCCGCCACGGTCGCGTGGAGTTACGTCGCCGGTCAGGGCGTGATCGGCGTGCAGTTGGTCGACGCCAGCAAGACGGGCGTTGTCGCCGGATCCGCCAACCCTCTGCAAACGCAAGCACGTCTGCCCTACGTCCAGTCGGGCGGCACCTACTACGTGCACGTCTACGTCCTGCCCGAGAGCGGTCAGGCGCTGCCGCATGACTACACGCTGACGCTGGAGGTGGCCGACCCCGACCCCTCAGACGTGTGCCTTGCCGACTACTTCGAGGCCAACAACAGCGCGCAGTCGGCCGCTGACCTGGGGTGCGGACTGTCGGAACTGAGCCTATGCCTGGGTGATGAGGACTGGTTCCGCCTGGCGATGAACAAGGGCGAGAGCGTGCAGATCGGCTTCGAGCACACGACCCAAGCGTTCGCGTTGAAGTACTACAGCGACCCGAACCTGCCGCCGATCCAGACGCAAAACACCAATGGAACCGTAAAGTTCGTCGCGCCAGAGTCGGGGGACTACTACATGCAGGTGGTCTACAAGACGCCCGATGTGAAGCCTTCGACGTTTGCGTACAAGCTGCAAGTCGACGGCGGCAAGGGCATCGACCTGACGGCAAAGATCGCCAGCCTGTTCCCCGCCCAAGTGGTGCAGGGAGAGGACGTCTACCTGACGTCGGAGATCCGCAACGAGTGCAAGGACCCCGCGGGCGCTTTCGAGTACGCGTACTACTACTCCCTCGACGCCAAGCTGGACTCGGGAGACCACCTGCTGCTGATCAGGCCGCTGAGCGGAGTTGCCGGCAAGTCGATGGTCAGCATGGACGACAAGGCGGCGCTGCCGGTCGATGCCAAGCCCGGACCTGCATTCCTGATCCTCGCCGCCGACGCCACCCAGTCCGTCGCAGAGACCCAAGAGCTGAACAACACCGCCTCCACCGCGGTCGAGGTGATCCAGCTGTGTCTGGCCGATGCGCTGGAGCCCAACGGCAGTCCGCAGATCGCCACGCCGCTGCCCATGGGCAAGACGGTGGACCTGTCGCTGTGTCCCTACGACTTTGACTGGCAGGTCGTGTCGCTGGCGCAGGGTGAGACGCTGACCGTCACGCTGGAATTCGACACGGCGGTCGGCGATCTGGACATGCGCCTGTATGCGGCGGGCAAGTTCGCTTCCCCCGTGGCCACTGCGGCGACCAAGCTGGCGCCGGAACAGCTGGTGTTCGGAGCTCCGGTCGCAGGAAAATACTACTTGCGCATCAACGGCTTCAGCGGAGACGCCAACGCTTACACCCTGTATGCCTGCAAGAGCATGACGGGCAAGTGTGTCGAGTGCGCCGACGACGCCGGGTGCGGCGAGCTGCAGTCGTGCGACGCGATCACCACGATGTGTGTCACGAAGAAGTGCACGCCTGACGACCTGACGCCGTGCGACGACGGCAACGCGTGTACGGTCGAGGGCTGCAACGAGAACCTGCAGTGCACATGGCAGGATACCGTCGGCACCCCTTGCAGCGACGGCAACGCCTGCACCGAGGGCGAGGCGTGCGAAGCAGGCGGCGTGTGCGCCATCCCGCCCCCCGTGAAGTGCAACGATGACAACCCGTGCACCACCGATGCGTGCGACCCGGGACAGGGCTGTGTCTCCACGCCCGTCACCGATGCCACGCCATGCGGCGACGGCGTGACCTGCCAGGCCGGGGTCTGCCAGTAGCCATGCCCGGCAACACCGCACCGGCCAGGATTCCGCGACATGTCCAAGCCCCCCGCAAAGACCCGAAATTGGTCGCGTCCCTCGCTTGCGCCGCTGCCTGCTGACGTCCGCCCGGGTCGCGCCGCAGACCTTTGGATCCAAGGCGAAAAGGCCGAGGCCGCCTATGACTTCGAGGTGGCGCGCGACCGGTATCTGGCCGCCGCTCACGCTGCCCAAGGTGGCGAGTCGCTGACCCTGACGCGGCGGTATGCGGAGTTCCTGGTCGAGCGATACGGCCAGTTCCCTGAAGTCGCTGCCTGGTTGAACGACCCAGCCTTCGAGCCGCCGATGGGTGTGGCAGGTGCCGACGCCCCGCGCCTGGTCCAGCTGCTGGCCCGCGCGGCACGGGAGACCGGCCATCCCCGCGCTGCCGAGCTGGACGAAGCGTTGGCCCTGCAAGGGGATCCGGACGCCATTGCGCGGGTGGCGTCGCAGCGGGTGCAGTCGGGACGCGTCGAGCAGGCCCGTACCCTGCTGGAGCGATTTGCGGGGCAGCTGCCGCCTCTGGGACCCGCCCAGCGCCTGCTGGAGCACCTGCGCGCCGAGGAGGCCCTGCGCGGGCAGCAGGCGCTGATGCCTGTGGAATCCGCGCTCGACTCTCGCGACGTCGGCGCGGCCCGACTGGCCCTGGAGACCCTGCGCGCCGACTGGCACGCCCACCCGGCGTTTGCGACTGCGGACGGGCGAGTGCGTGAAGCGGAGGAGCAAGGCCGCGCGAGTGCACTGCGGCAACGCATCGACGAGGCACTGGACGCCAACGATCTGGGGGCCGCACACGACGCGGTTCGCCTACTGGTCGTCTTGGACGTCGCCACCGATGCCGACCGCAACTACCTGACCTTCATCGCGCAATCCCGCAAGGACGTCGCTCTGCGCGGACAGCTGCAACAGGTCCGCGTGGCCGTGGACCGCCTGACGCGACTGCGTGCGCTGGGGCAACTGGCCGACGAGCACGGGCTGGACGCATGGCCCGACGAGGACCTCGAGACGGCACAGCAGTGGTCGGTGACCCGCGAGGCCGCCGCGCTGAAGAACATCGGTCCCTTGGCGACGCAAACTGCGGGCCTGGACGCGCTGTTGGCCCTGCGGGAAGCGTTGGTGCGCGGGGACATCGAGACGGCTCGACAGCGGCTGTCCGGGCTGGCTCCCCCATGGACGACCGCCCCGACCGCGACCCGAGCAGCCGTCTGGCTGCGCACTCAGGACGAAGCCCGGCAGCGTGCACGGGAAGCGGAGGTCGCCGGAGCGGTGGCCCGGCGGCTGGAGGCGGCAGAGCTGGACGTCGCAGCAGATCTGCTGGCGGAATGGACCCGACAGACGCCGCAAGTATCGCCTGAGATCAAAGCCCTGCGCGCAGAGCTGGCCGCAGCCCGGCAGGTCGAGGCCCGCCGCACCCGTCTGCAGACGGAGGTCGACGAGGCCATCGGGCGTCAGGACTGGTTCCGCGCCCGCGCCCGTTTGGGCGATTTGCGGCCACTGCTGCCCTTGGCGCAACGCACCGAGCTGACTCGGCAGATCGACGAAGCGGCCGCCCCCACCCTGCGAGGCCGTCCGGTGCCTCCGGGGATGCAGAAGCTGGCCCAGACTCCGCTGGTCAGTGGCATTGCGCACGGACGGTTGCTGTTGGTGCAGGACCGCATCTGGATTGCCGTCAACCTGACGACGCGCGGACTGCAACCTTACGAGCTGCCCAAGAACTGGCCGGTTCAGGCCAACGGGTTCGCAAGGCTGGCGCAGGTGGACGAGGTAGTGCGGCTGGTCGGCATCAGTCAACAGCGTCTGGTCGTGATCGAGCAGCTCGATGGCCAGCCGCCCGCCGTCACGGCGGCAGCACCGCTGGCCGACCTGCTGCGTGGCGACGATCAACTCGTGGGGGCGGCGTTGCAGCCGGACGCTGCGACGTGGACGCTGTTGAGCCGCTCCGTCCAGCGTGGACCCGCGACCACGTGGACGCGCGTGGACGCGCGAACGCTTGAGGTGGTGGACCAGCGCAAGACACAACCAAGTCTCGAGAACCTTTGCGGTATCGAGGGCATGCCGGGTCCGGTGCTGGTAGCGACCTCCGCCCGCGAGCGCAATCGCGCCACCTGGATCGCCGCGCTGACGGACGGGCGGGGTGAGCCCCAGCACAAATTCGCCGCCACCGATTTGGGCGAACAGATCGCCGGCTTCCGGGCGGCTGTGGCCTGGCCGGCGCAAGACCGCATCTACGCGAGCTTCAACGTGTTCGATCCGTTTGAACCAGGGGTGTTGCACGCCGGAGCCTCGCTGCTGGTGCTGCGCGCGGGCCGGGTGACGTTTGCCTCTAGCGACCTGCGCAAGCGATTCGCGCCGGCAGATCGACTCGCGGTGGACCAACCATGGACGTTGGACCCCGCGGCTGGCCGCCTCTGGTTCGCCGCAGTGCCGCTGGAGGGCGAGGGCGAGCGCGACGCCTGTTTGCTGGGCGTGGACGCGCGAACGCTGCGAGCCGATCGACCGATCCCGCTGGCCGGCATCCAGCGCATCGTCGCCATCCAGTCGGTCGAGGACGGGGCCGTCCTGCTGTGCCGCGCCCATGGTGGTGCGTGGTCGCTGATGCTCGCGCAAGTCGGCGACAGCGGTCTGTCATTGACGCCGCATGGGTTGCCGCTGTAGCCTTTTGCCCCCCGTGGTCCATTCGCACGGCAGGGCTGGCAAGCGCCACGTTCCACCGCAGGACCGCTAGCTTCATAGAACTGATAGAGATTCGGAGGTTTTTCATGGGTGCTGGCAGCCGTTCGCTCAAGATGCTTCGCACGATCTCGCGCAACAAGAAGATCGCCCGCATCAAGCGTCGCATCAGCGCGGCCAAGACCACGACGCAGAAGCGTCCGGTGGCCCGCTAGCCATGTCCGCGGATCCGGAGGGTTGCGTCTTCTGTCGGATCGCCAGCGGCGAGTTCGGCGTGCGCTTCTTGTACGAAGATCCCGACATCGTGGCGTTTCAAGACATCGCCCCCAAGGCCCCGGTGCATGTGCTGGTCATCCCGCGCAAGCACTTGAAGAGTCTGGCCGAAGCCACGCCCGACCACACCGCGCTGCTGGGCAAGCTGCTGCTGGCTGCGGGTCAAGTGGCGCGCCAGCTCGGGGTCGCTGAGACCGGCTATCGCACGGTCGCCAACACGGGTGCCGACGCCGGACAGTCGGTGGCCCACTTGCACCTGCATGTGCTGGCCGGGCGCGATCTCGCCTGGCCTCCCGGCTGACCGCCCGCGGAGTGCGCCCATGGTGCGACTGAAACGCGAAATCGAGGGAGTGCGGCGCAACCTTGCGGTTCCGCTGCCTTCCTATGCCCAAGATCCCGTCGGCATGGCCGCCGTGCTGCCCGGTCTGGACGCATGGTTGCGCCAGCTGGAGCCGGGACGGGTCTTGCTGGCCGGTGCACCACGGCCGGATCTGGCGATCGCGCTGGCCCGTGCCGGGCACTGGGTGACGCTCTGCGACCTCGACGACGACGGCGTGGCAGCCCTGCACGCAACGCTGGGACCCAGTGAGGCCGGTCGGCTGACGCTGGTCAACCGCACGTACGGACAGGCGTCCCTGACCCCGTCGTCGTTCGACCTCGTCGTGCTGTCCGACGTCCTGCACACGTACGTCGACCCGATGTGGCTGGTGAACAAGGCCCACCGCGAGCTGAAACCCGATGGCCTGCTGGTCGCTCGCGTACTTGCCCAAGGCGACACGGCGCCGTGCCGCAGCCAGGCCGCCGCCCCGGTGACGCCCCGCCCACTGCAGGCCGTGTCGATGGCAGTGGGTCAGGGCCTCAGCGGCTTCGAGAGGCTGCTGCACACGCGACTCGCCCCCCTTCTCGCAGGTCCGGTGGCTCTTGAGGCCATCGAGCGCGGCGCCCACCTCGAGACCATGCGCTTTGCCCCCGGCATTGGGGCGGTACTGACGCAGATGGCCAGCGTGATGCCGATTGAGCGGGTGACCATCGGCCATTCGGTGCGTCTGCGCACTTGCGATGCCCTGTACGGCACCGTGGGTCCGGTTCGGCAGGGTTTGCGCCGATTGCTGGACGTGCTGCCGCAAGAGGCCGATGCCGCCGATCTGGGTCGCACGGCGCCGCGGGTGCTCGGGCTTGTCGCTCGGCGGTCGCTGGCCGGCCCGCGTATCCTCTCGTGACGACTCGAATTGACCCGCTCCCGCTGCTGCCCTAGGCTGCCCTCCGGCGTTTGACGAGGTGGTCGTGTTTGGCATCGGTGGTCCGGAACTCATCATCATCTTGATCATCGCACTGCTGTTCGTCGGCCCGGACAAGCTGCCGCAGGTTGCCAAGACCCTCGGCACCGGCCTGCGCGACCTGCGCCGCGCCGCCAACCTTGCCCAAGCGGAACTCCGAGGCAGCCTGGACGAGCTGACCAAGGAGATCGAGCGGCCCCTGGAGCCGACACTGCCGCCTCGTGCGGCGGTTCCGCCGTCGGACGTCGTCGGTGCTCTAGCGGGAGCGCCGGCCGATACCATCGCACCAGAAGTCTCTGTTTCTCCCGCAGATTCCACGACTGAGCCAGTGGAGAGTGAGACGTCGCGCCCCGTGCCCCTGACGTCTGGGGACGGTGTGCAGCCCCGCACGACCCCGCCCCGCCGGATGCGCACCTCCCTGTCTGGGGGTGATGCCGACGCCGCGGACCCAAGAACCGCCAACGCCGCACCCGGAGCCGACGACCTTGCGGACGGGGCGCAGACGCCCGACGGCGAGGCATGAGCTGACGATGGAAGCCACCGAACCCGACAAGGGCACGATGTCGTTTCGCGCCCACCTGGTCGAGCTCAGGCAGCGGCTGCTGAGGGCCATGCTGGGCGTGGTCGTCGCGTTTTTCGTTGCCTGGACCTACCACATCGAGCTGTACGACTGGCTCAGCAGACCGGTGCGCGAGGCGCTGGCCAACAACAACCTCTTCACCATCAAGGCGTTGCAGATCACGGAGAGCATCGAGGTCTATATGCGGATCTCGGTGGTTGGCGGCCTCTTCCTCGCAAGTCCTTGGGTTTTCTACCAGATCTGGGCCTTCGTCGCGCCCGGCCTCTTGAAGAAGGAAAAGCGACTCATCACGCCTGTGGTCACGGGCTCCGTCGCATGTTTCGTGCTCGGCGCCGCGTTTTGCTATCTGGTCGTGCTGCCGTTCATGACCGACTTCCTGATCAAGATGACACTCGATGCGCCCGGCATGTCGCTCGAGCCGACGCTGGCCAGCACGGTGTCTTTCTCGCTGCTGATGCTGCTGGCGTTCGGCGCGGTATTCGAGCTGCCGCTGTTCCTCTATGTGCTTGCGTCGTTGGGTCTGGTCACGCCCGGCGGCCTGCTGCGCTTCTTCCGCTACTGGATCGTCGTCTCGTTCATCATCGGCGCCGTGTTGACACCCACGCCCGACCCCATCAACCAGACGCTGATGGCCGGGCCGCTGGTCGTGCTGTACGCCGTCGGCATGGGCATCGCGTGGTTTGTGCAGCGCAAACCCGGGGAACGAGCCTCCGGCAAGGCAATCGCGACCGTCGCGATGGTTCTGGTGGTACTGGCGGCGGGCGGCGTGGCTCTGGCGCTGACGGCCGCAGAGCGCGATGCGACCGACGACCTTCCGGCCGACGCCCGGCAGGTCGTGGGCCTGCACATCAACGATCTGAGCAAGACGCTGCAACGTGCCGACGACTCGATCTCGGCGGCCTTCGGGCTGGGACCGTTTGCGCTGGTGGAGGCGCTGAAGCTGCGTCCGTTGGCCGACCCTGTGGCGCTGTTGGTGCGCTGGCAGGACGGCGTGGCGCTGCTGGTGCAAGTCCGCGACGCGCCAGCGATTCTGAAGCGGTTGGCCGACCGGTGGCAGGCGAGCATCGTGGCGTCGCCCAGTGGTCCGTCGATCTGGCTGCCCATCGGCCCAAGAGGCGGACGCTGGCGCAGTGTTGCGGCGTCGAAGCAGGTCCTGTGGCTGGGGACGGACTCGGCGCTCGAGCGGCTGGGCGCGGTGCGGCGCGGATTGACTCCGGCGCTGGTGGACGACCCTGTGTTGCGCGACCGGCTGGCCGCGTTGCGCGCCGAAGGGTCGCTGTGGAGCCTCGCCTCGACAGAAGCGGGCATCGCCGAGTGGCTGCCGGGTGGTGCGCTGGGCCAGAACGTGCGCGTGGCGACGGCCGTGGTCAGCGGCGACAAGGGCGAGCTGGTCGTGCGCTTCGATTGCAAGGGCCCCGAAACTGCGCTGTCGCTTCGGGACCGCATCGAGTCGTGGGTGGCCGACACCCGCCGCGCCCAAGTGCGGCCGGAAGATGGCCGCGTCGACGAACTGACCAACCGGACCCGCGAGCTGGCGCTGCTGGTCGCGCGGGTGTCGGAGTCCGGGGCTCGGGCGATTCCTCAGGGCTCGCGCGACCACCAGGTCCTGCTGAACGCCGGCAATGAGGCTCTGGCGCTTGCGCGACAGCTCGGCACAACCAAACATGCCAGTGAGCTGGTCGAAGGACTGGGCCCGCTCGCCATGGCCGTTCGGCCTCCCGCCGTGTCCTCAGCGCGCGTCGAGACGACCCGCGTGGTGTGGTCCCTGAACGCGCCGGCGTCGGTGCTGCTGGCGATGCTGGTCGCGCCTTCGACCGCCGGTCTGGCGCCCGAAGCCGTCCTGCCGACCGAGGCTGCCGCCGACATTGAGAAGCCCGCCTTCGCCCCACGCCCCAAGCCAGCGTCCGTGCCCATTTTCGGCGGTCCGGCACCCGCGCTGCGGCAACCGACGGCGCCTCCAACCTTCGCGCCGCATCAGATCCCAATGCCGAGGCTGCCGGTGCCGACGATGCCGCCGACGGCCCTGCCGGGGACGTCAGCCGCGAGCGAAGCAGCGCCGGTGCAGCCCACCGTTGCCCGCTGACTTCCGCACAATCTCTTGGAGCGAAGCTTGGTTGGGTCAGCCGGCCGGATGGGCGGCGTACCACGTCACGGCGCGACGCAGGCCCTCAGCGAAGTCGACCGACGCGGTGTAGCCCAGATCGCGCCGCGCCGCCGTGATGTCGGCCAAGCTGTCACGAATGTCGCCTGAGCGCGCCGGCTCGAAGATGGGCTCGATGTGGGAGCCCAGCGCCACGTTGATCGACGCCACAAGGTCGAGCAACGAATACCGATTTCCGCACGCGACGTTGTAAACGTTGCCCGGAACCGCGGGCGCCGCCAGCGCCTTCAGGTTCGCCTCGACCACATTGGCGATGAAGCAGAAGTCGCGCGTCTGGCCGCCGTCACCGTACAGCGTCGGCCGCTTGCCCGCCTGCATCAGCGTGATGAAGCGCGGAATCACGGCGGCGTACTCGCTCTTCGGCGACTGTCGCGGACCAAACACGTTGAAGTACCGCAGGGCGACGCAGTCCAGACCGTACACGCGCGTGTAGACCGCGGCATACAGCTCGCCCAGCAGCTTCTGCACGCCGTACGGGCTGATGGGCTGCGGCGTCATCGTCTCCACCTTGGGCAGCACCGGTGTCTCGCCATACGCGCTGGACGAAGCCGCGTAGACCAGCCGCTTGATGCCGGCCCGACGTGCGCCCTCGAGCACCTGCAACATCCCGTTTACATTCACATCATGGGAAGTGACTGGGTCCGCGACCGACCGAACGACCGAGGGCAGCGCCGCCTGATGCAGCACGTAGTCCGCCCCCTGCATCGCCCGGTCAACGTCCGCGCGGTTACGGATGTCGCCGACGATGAGCTCGACGTGGTCGGCGATGTCCGCAAGATTCTCGCGCCGCCCGGACGACAGGTCGTCCAGCACACGAACCGTGTCGCCGCGTTCTACTAGTGCATGGGCGAGGTTGGAACCGATGAAGCCGGCTCCGCCGGTGATGACGACCGTGGCCACGGCGAACCCCTTGTCAGGATGGATGGATGAAGTCGAACCCGGAGCGACCGAACGGCTACTGGTTCATGCCGTCCAGAAACTGCTGGTTGGTCTCGTACTTGCGGACCTTGTCGAGCAGGAACTCCATCGAGTCGATGACGTTGAGCGGATGCAGCAGCTGGCGCAGCAGCCACACCCGGTTCAGCGTGCGCTCGTCGAACAGCAGGTCTTCCTTGCGGGTTCCAGACTTGTTGATGTCGAGGCACGGGTAGATGCGCTTCTCCATCAGCTTGCGGTCCAAGTGGATCTCGCAGTTGCCGGTGCCCTTGAACTCTTCGAAGATCACCTCGTCCATGCGGCTGCCGGTGTCGATCAGCGCGGTGCCGATGATCGTCAGCGAGCCGCCTTCCTCGATGTTGCGCGCGGCGCCGAAGAAGCGCTTGGGCTTGTGCAGCGCGTTGGAATCGACGCCGCCGGACAGGATCTTGCCGGAAGGCGGCACGACCGTGTTGTAGGCGCGCGCCAAACGCGTGATCGAGTCGAGCAGAATCACCACGTCACGGCCATGCTCGACCAGACGCTTGGCCTTTTCGATCACCATCTCGGCGACCTGCACGTGCCGGCTGGCGGGCTCGTCGAACGTCGAGCTGACGACCTCACCCTGCACGGTGCGCTGCATGTCGGTCACTTCTTCGGGGCGCTCGTCGATGAGCAGCACGATGAGGTAGACCTCCTTGTGGTTGGCGGCGACCGCGTGCGCGATCTCCTGCAGCAACACGGTCTTGCCGGTGCGCGGCGGAGCGACGATCAGCGTGCGCTGGCCCTTGCCCTGGGGGCAGAGCAGGTCGACGACGCGGGTCGTGTAGCTCTTGGGCGTGTACTCCAAGCGCAGGCGCTCGGTGGGGTACAGCGGCGTCAGGTTGTCGAACAGGATCTTGTGGCGCGCCCGCTCCGGGTCCTCGAAGTTGATCTCGTCGACCTTGAGCAGCGCGAAGTAGCGCTCGCCCTCCTTGGGGGGGCGGATCTCGCCGGACACCGTGTCGCCGTTGCGCAGGCCGAAGCGGCGGATCTGCGAGGGCGACACGTAGATGTCGTCGGAACCCGGGAAATAGTTGTAGTCGGGGGAGCGCAGGAAGCCGTAGCCGTCCGGCAGCACCTGGACCACGCCCTCCGAGTAGATGGCTCCCTCGCGGCTGGTCTGCGCCTGCAGCAGGGCAAAGATCAGGTCCTGGCGGTGCAGGCTTGCGGCGTCCTCGATGCCCAGCTCATTGGCGAGCGTGACGAGTTCGGCCATTTTCATATGCTTGAGATCATTTAGATTCATACTTCACCTGGGGGACGGGGGGCGTCGGGAGGAGGCGGGCGGGCGGAGGGTGCGGCGCGGCGGAAGTGCCGTGACGCGGCGGGAAGGAGAAAGGACGGGGGGCATCATCGATGGGTTCTTGGCGCGCTTTCCCCGACACGGAATCGGGGCCGCGAGCCACTTGCAGAGTTCTGCCGGTGTCGGCGCGAACCCTCTGAGCGAATCGGATGAACATCTGAGGTGGCAAGCACGCTAGAGTGAACCTGTGCGGTCGTCAAGACCCGTGCGTGAACTCCAAAGCAGCGGTGCCTTGGATGCATGTGAAATCGATAGGGGAATCAGAGTGTCTGGCAGGGGCGGGAACGGGCGGAGAGAACGCGGGCAGATTGTTGCTTGGCGGCAGCGGATTCGGAGAAACCGGTTCGACCGGCGCAGGAACGCGCGGTCCCGATTAGGCGCCGGCAGGAGAACACGAGACGCCGAAGTCGCAGCAGACGGAAGCGCGCGGAGTTTACCGGTCCAAGCGGCGGAGTCAAGACGCCGATCGCGACATGGAAACCCTGTAGGCGATGGGGTTAAACCGCCTGTTCGCCATGGGTGGGCGCCAGCGAGCACGGTTGCTGGCAAATCGGCACGCGCACGCAATCAAAGCGCAGGTGGTCCGAGGGTGCCAGGGCCTCGAACGCCATCGCCTCGACGGAACCCGGCGGTAGCAGCGTGCACATGCGACGCGCCACCTGCAGCATCATGGCCGCTCCCTGCGCGAAGTGACTGTCGATCATGCGCAAACGATACGCCATCAGGCGCACCGGGCGGCTGGGCACAAACGCGATCTCGGTGGCGGACTGACGTGTCCACAGACCGGCGCGCACCATCTCTCGCACAAGCCAGAAGTGAGCGGGCAGCGGCGCGGCGCGCATCAGGCCCTGCCCCAACATGCCCAGCAGCACCTCGCTGGAAGGCGCCTCGGCCAGCGCGGTCGGCAGGTCGGCCTGAGCCTTCAGCGCACGGCCCCCCAACACCGTCTCCAGCAACGCAGAGCGCAGCGCCGTGGACGACGGGTCGCCTTGCGCCAGACCCCAGCGCACGATGACCTCCGCCAGCGCCTCCGGCCGGTCCAGCAGCACCGCGACGGGACCCAGGCCCCCCACACGTTCGACCAGCAGCTCGGCCAGCGACCCGTCAGGACGAACGGCGTACAGCCTGGCGAGCAGGCTTGCCAGCAACAGATGACGTGCGGCCTCACTTTGCGCCATCCGCGACTCGAGGCCGTGGGCTAGCAGAAGCGACCCGCCACCGACGATCCCGTTGCTTCGTGCATGGTTGCGCAAGGCAGCGACGATATCCCCCACGTCCAGCGGCTGACCGGTGCACGCGGCCTCGGTCTGCATCTGGCGCGCCACCGTGGCCGGCGGCGTGGTGTGGCGGGGCTGTCGGATCACAGCAGCGGGGGCGTCCGCAGCCACCGTCGGAGTCGATGCCGGGCCAGAAGCCGCACGCTTGGACGCTGGACGCGGCGCTGCCTCAGGAACCGCAGACGCGGGAGGCACTTCATCGAACTGGTGTTCGTACTTGGTGAAGACCGACTCGTCGACGGGTTCGGACTCGGGCGGCAAATCCAGGAAGTCTTCGGAGTCGGGGTCTTCGGCTTGAGCGGCTGCGGGCTTGGGGGCCTTGGCCTTTGGGGCGGGAGCAGCGACCGGAATCGCCGCGGGAGGCGGAGGCGCCGGAACCGCAGCAGCGACAGGAACTTGCGGGGCGGCTGCGTCGGCGGCTTCGTCCTCCAGGAACTCGTCGGCATCGAGGGCCCGCAAGCGCGGCACGGCCTGCTTGCCCAGATCGGTGAGGCCCCAGCGGATACCGATGAGCTTGACGCGGCCCGACGCGACGATCCACTTGATCCAGTTCTGGAATTGAACGAGACCGACCTGCTTGCCCGGGTACACGTAGCTGGTCAGCATCCGGTGCAGCTCATGGGTCGAGTGCAGCCGCCCGCCGCCTTCGGTATCCAAGGCTTCGAGCGCATATTTCATCAGCAGCGTGTTCTCGTCGACCATCCGCTTGTAGAGCAGCTCGCGGGCGACATCCTCGTCCGGCGCAGCGAAAAAGCGTTCCGCAAACGGCCCCAGATGCACCTGTCCTTCGGTGTGGATGTCCAGAAACGACAGCAGGTGTGGCGCTTCTTCCTTCAGCCACAGCCCTTCGTCCTTCATCCACTCGCGAAAGTCTCGCGCAGTAAGCTGCGACCGGCGGATGTGGCCGATGATCTTGTTGATCGTCGCGACGTAGGCGTCTTCTCTCACTCCGGGGAACACCGAATAGTCCACGCGTTGCGTCATGGGTCCTCCGCTTCGCCTTGCCGTCGTCGTTCGGCTGGCCTGACCGACGGGGACTCTACACCGAGGGGCGCAGGCGTGTCACGGAGCACGATCGGCCACCTCACGGCCCGGCGGCGATAGTGTCGATTCCCCATGATTCGAGGCCCCTGCGGGCAACTCTGTGCGGGTATGCCGGAAACGGCGGTCGACCGCGGACGGGTATGACGTGTCCGGGAAACCGAAAGGCATTCAGCTTGCGCGTTCGGCGGTTGACACCATGGGAAGGCCAACCCTAGCATTCTCACTGGCGTCAGCCCGAGGAGGCCGCTTTGCATCCCTCGACTTTCCAGTCCAGTCGAAGAGTTGTCGTTCGTCTGATGGCCACGGTTCTGGCCGGAATGATGGGCGTCTTGCCAACCGCGTCCGTGTCAGCCCAGCCGACTGCGCTGCCCGCCGCCCCCGGCGACCCGGCCGCCGCGCGCCAGAAACTGCTGGTGCTGCGAGCGGAGAGTGCCGCAATGGCCGACTCTGCGCGCAGTGGCCTGACGAAAGAAATCCACTCCCAGACCCTGCGCTACAAGCGTCTCGACGCGCAGATTTCGGGCGCGGATCTAGTCGAGCAGATGTTCGAATTCGAATGCACCGAGGCGGGCACAGACTGCCTGACGCGCATCGGTCGCAAGGAAGGCGCACAGCTGGTCCTGTACAGCGAGGTCGTGAAGACGCCTGCTGGCACGCTTGCGCTCGGACTGCGGCTTGTCGATGTCGCGGCCTCCAAGGTCCTGCAGACCACGCAGCAGCCGCTCGAGAATCCCGACAAGCCCGGCGCCGCGGTGACCAAGGCGTTGACCGCCGTCTTGGGTCCGACAGAGCCTGCCGTCGATGCCACCTCTGAGCAGCAGCCGGGGACGTTGCACGTGCTGTTGTTCGGCGGCGGTGTGGCGCTTGTGTACGTCGACGAAAAGCTGGCAGGCCGCACCTCCGTCAGCGGCTTGAAGGTGTCGGTGACGGCTGGCCCGCACACGGTTCGAGTGGTGCGGTCGGGCTACCGAGAGTGGTCGGGACGCGTCGTGGCGCGCGCCGGCGAAACCGTGATGCAGTCGGTGATGCTGGAACAGCTGAAAGAGGCGACGCAGGCACCCACGCCCGTCGCCCCGGCCGCCCCGCAGCCTGCCGGCGATGACGACGGCGGGGGAGACTCGATCACGCGTCAGTGGTGGTTCTGGACGGCTTTGGGAGTCGTCGTAGTCGGCGCCGCAGTCGGCGTGGGACTCGCGACCTCCCAGACGGACAACGTACCCACGGGCACCGCCGCTTTCTCGATGGACCAGAACGACGCCCACAAGGACCCCGTCTTCGGCGGCGCGTCCGGCAACTAGCTGAGCAAGGGGAAGCGCATGCGAGCCTTCACCGCGACGACCCTGACGACCGTGCTGGCGCTCCTGCTGTTCGCAGGATGCTCGACCGCCGACAAGTGCGCCGACGGCGGTTGCAGCGGACAGGGCTACGGCACTGTCGCGTTCGCGCTGACCGGGGCGTTCCCGGGCGCGACCAAGCTGACGGTCAAGATCTACGACGCCCCCTTGAAGGACCTTGCGGCCACGGCAAGCTTTGTGCCTGCCAGCTGCCAGGGGTACTCCGAGAGCCGCAACAAGCTCGTGATCTCGAACCTCAAGTCCGACACGACCTATTCGCTGCTCGTCGAACTGTACGAGGACTCCGCCTGCACCAAGCTTCGCTACCGCGCCTATCGCGGCGGCATCACGGTCAAGGCGGGCTCGGGCGAGTCGGTCGCTTCCAGCCCGTACTATCTGCAGCCGTATCAGCTGGGCGCGTTCTCCAGCCTCGCCACCACGCCTGCATCTCTGGCCACCGCAGCAGGCCTGAAGAACTGCGCGACCGACTTGGACTGCAAAGGCATCCACCCGAACGCGACGTGCTCCAAGTCCTCGATTTGCGAGGTCGATCACCTGTTTCCATTGAACGGCTATGGCCGCCGCGGTTTCCCGGTCGTCACGTCGCTGGACGACGGACGCATCGCGATCGTCGGCGGGCTGAACACCCTCATCGACAACCGCTGGGCCGCCACCGTCGACCTGATCGAGGTGTTCGACCCTGGCGTCGGCCTGTTCGTGTCACGGCTGGTCAAGAACACCGCCGCCGTCGGTCTTGCGGAGTCCACAACCCTGACGACCGCGGCGTTTGCCCAGGTCGGCGGCACCACCCGCGCCAAGCTGGACCTCGTCGCCGGCAAGTCACTGACCACAGGTTTGGACGCCGCCGAGTGCGCCGACCCGGCGGGCAAGTGCCCGGTCTCCAGCGCGGTGACCCGGTGGGACCTCAAGGGCAGCAGCGCGACGGCCCTGGCGGCAGCGATAGACGCGCCGCTCGCATTTCCCGCCATCGGCAGGGTCCGCACGACCGCTGGCGACCGCCTGCTGATCGCCGGTGGTGCCAAGGTGCCCGCTTCCGTGGCCTTGGACCCTCGCGTCAACACGTCGATGCTGTGCGCCGTCGAGGCCGGCAAGGTCGTCTGTCCCCCCGCGTCTGGACCCACGCTGGCCGTGGCCCGCGCCCGTGCGACCGTCGGGTGCGTCGAGACCGTGGGCGGCGTGTGCAAACGCCTGTTGATCATCGGTGGCACGCGCCAGGCCGCGGTGGCACCGCTCGCAGAGGTCTACGACGGCGACACCAACGTCTTCCTGCCCGTCGTCACGACCGGCGCAGCCCCGGCGACCCTGCACGGCGGTCAGATCCTGCCGCTGGGAGGCCAGAAGTTCCTGCTGCTGGGCGCGTCGACCCGACGTTTGTATTTGGAAGACAACGAGATCACGGGCGGCGGCGACTTGGCCCCGATGCTGCTGACGTGGCAGGGCGGCACCGCACCGTCGCTGGTGATGGCTGCAGCCGAGCTGGGCGCGTTTGCGGGACAGGATGGTGGCAAGCGGCTGCTCGCCACGACCGTCAGCCTTGCCGACGGTTCCGCGCTGCTGATCGGCGGCATCGGTCCCAACTTGAAGACGGTGGACGACGCACTGTGGTTCGGCGCGGACGGTCAGGCCAAGGCGCGAATTCCGCTGAATGTCGGGCGCTTCGGAGCCGGAGCGGCGCGCATCACCGGCAAGGGCCCCCTGGGCGGCTGCGTCCTGCTGGCCGGCGGCTTCGCCCTGCCGAACGGTTTTGTGCAGCCGCAGAACCGCGTCGAAGTCTTCTGCCCGTCGGCGCCCTAGCGAACAGCCGGACCCCGAGCGGACGACACCACTGCCTCACAATCCCCTGCTTTCCGGCGTGGTGACACGCGCTGTCTGTCCGCCGTGTCGACCGCGGTGCGTGGCGCGCGCCTCGACGGATCCGGCTGAGCGGGCTATCCTTTCCGGTTGCCGCGCACCCGATTTTCGGTCTCAGGCAAGGCTTTGATGGCACGCATGATCCCAGCCAACGGACCTCGCGGAGGGAGCGACTGCCCCCGCAGCGAGGCTTGGGTCTACGATCAGCTCCGACGGGGCCTAGGGCCCGACTGGATCGTGGTGCACGCCGCCCGCTGGGTGGGACGCAGTCGGCCGAACGAGCCCCTGCGCGACGGCGAGGCGGATTTTCTGGTCGCTCACGCCGAGCACGGGCTGCTGGTCCTCGAGGTCAAGGGCGGCGGCATCCGCTACGAACCCAGCACCGACCGCTGGACCAGCACCGATGGAACGGGCGCGGTGCACCCGATGCGCGATCCCTATCGGCAGTCCGAACAGTCGATGCACGTGCTGATGGCCAAGCTGGGAGAGAGCCCTCACGCCACGCCCTCGCGCCCGGTGCACGGCCACGGCGTGGTGTTCACGGACATCCAAGCCCCCACGCGAGGGTTCGCCCCGCACGCGCCTTCGGAACTGACGCTGGACCTGAGTGCGCGAGACCACTTCCCCCAAGCTGTGGAGCAGTTGCTGGCCGCGTGGGGACGGCGGTACCCGTCGGTGGGCAACGCGCCGTCGCGGTGGTGGTGGCGGGCGTTTGAGGACCTGTTTCTGGCGCCGCGTGAGGCCAAGGTCCTGCTGCGACAGCGGATTGCCGACGAGCAGGCGCAGCTGGTGGCCCTTAGCGAGCACCAGATGGAAGTGCTGGACATGCTGGGTCGCGTGCGGCGGGTCGCGGTCTACGGACCGGCGGGCACGGGCAAGACGCTGCTGGCCATGCACAAAGCGAGGCAACTGGCGGCTCAGGGCATGAACGTGCTGCTGACCTGCTACAACAAGGCGTTGGGACATCACCTGCGCGACGCCATGGCCGACGTGCCGAACGTCAAGGCGCTGCACTTTCACGAATTGTGCTACGAGATCGCGGATCTGCGGACAAGGGGCGTCGAGAAGCCGACCGACCGCGAGGGTGCTGACCACTGGTTCAACGCCGACCTTGCCCAACATCTGATCGATGCGGCGGCGGAACGCGGGCTGCAATACGACGCCATCGTGGTGGACGAGGCGCAGGACTTCCTTGCGCTGTGGTGGCAGGCACTTGAGTCGCTATGCGCCGACCCTGGGCGCTCGATCCGCTACCTATTCTTCGACGACGCGCAGCGGCTGCGACCGGACGCTGCGCCGGTCGAGGGCGCTGAGCACGCCATCGAGTTGCAGACCAACTGGCGCAACACCCGCCACATCCACGACCACCTGCTCGAGGTTCAACCACGGCTGCGGGGCGTCCGCTGCATTTCGCCGCCCGGGGCTCCGGTCGAATTCGTGCCGCTGCGCCCGAACCTGCCCAGATCGCTCAAACGCGTACTGGACCGCATCTGCCACGAGGGCGGGGTCCGGCCCGACGACGTGGTGATTCTGGTGGGACGTTCCCCCGCCAAGTCCAAGGTGATGACGCTCGGTGGGCAAATCTCGCCGTTCCGCCTGACGGCGCAGGACGAGCCGGGCTGCATTCGGGTGCGGGGCGTCTACTCGTTCAAGGGCATGGAAGCGCCGGTCGTCATCCTGACCGAGCTGGACGGCTACGCGCCGGACCGGGCGAGGCAGCTGTATTACGTGGGCGCGTCGCGAGCGATCCACCACCTGATCGTGCTGGGCGACGCCATCGTGACCCTTCCGGAGGCCGCCCCAACTATCCTGCCGCAGGGGGAGACGCGATGAGGCGCTGGGCCGTTGTCGGGACGACCGCACTCGCGATGGTGAGCGCCTTCGCCTGTGACCGTCAGGCTCCCGAAGCCGACGTCGCGATTCCGCCGGTTGTGCAGAAAGTCGTTCCCATGCGCAAGCCTCCAAAAACACGTGGCTTTCACATCGTCGACCTACGCATCGAGCAACACGTGGGAGCGGATCAGGCCGTGCCCGGGGTAGACAACGCGCGGCTGGACCGGGAATTCCGGCCGATGCTCGCGACGTTGCCGCAGGTGCTTGGTGTGGGTCCGCTGCCAAAGGGAGCCCTGCCGACCGATCAGGTGGGGGTGGACATCGCGGTGTCGTGGCAGGTCGTGGACCTGGAGGGCACGCTGAAGCCCGCTTCCGCGCCACCTGAGTGGGGATCCCTGCTTCTGACGGTCATCGCGCACGCAGAGCGGGCCGTCGCCGACGATCAGGCCCCGGTGGCCGAGCGGACGTTTCAGGCGACCGTGCCGATGCCGCCAGAGCGCTCAGCCACCCTGCCCCAATTCCTGCTCGCACGTTTGGACCGGGCGGTCGAGATGGCAACGACCGACGTTCTGGCCGAGCTTTGGGCCCGACAGTTGAACGACGCGCAAGTCCTTGACCTCATGGACACCCGCGTGCTTTGGCGCAAGGTCGCTGCGGCGCGCGAGGTTGGCGAACGCCGGTTGACGCAGGCCCGCGTGGGTCTGGAGGCGGCCGCGCGAGACCCGCGACAGGACCTTGCCGCCGTGGCCACGGCCGCGCTGGGTCGGCTGGGACGCGCGGAGAGCGTGCCCGTGTTGACAGAGCTCATCGACAGCGACCACTCCGCCGTGGTCGATGCCGCGCTGGCGTCGCTGGCCGACATCGGCGACGAGGCGGCTCTGGCACAGCTACGGCAGGCGGCCGCCCAGCACCCCGAGGCGGCGGTTCGACAGCGTGCCGCCGCTCTGCTACAGGAGCGCGCCGCCCGTCCGACCGGTCCGCGGCTGCCCTGATCCGCCCCTTCCCTCCCCCTTCCAACTGAGTGATCGCCATGGCTTCTCTCTTGACTCCCGGCACCTGGCACTTGATCGGCATCGGTGGCATCGGCGTCTCCGGCGTGGCCCGCTTGCTGCACGCGCGTGGGCTGGACGTCCAGGGCTCCGACGTGCGCGAGTCCCAGCTGACGCTCTCGCTGCGAGACGCGGGCATCCGCGTGTTCATCGGCCACGACGCAGCCAACCTGAAAGGCGTCGACACCGTCGTCGTCTCGACCGCCATCCCCGCGACCAATCCTGAGGTCGTCGCCGCCACCGCCTTGGGGCTGCGCATCCTCCACCGGTCGCAAGCCCTTGGCGCGCTTCTGGAAGATCGCCGCGGCATCGGCATCATTGGCACCCACGGCAAAGGCACCGTCAGCGCGGCGGTCACCTGGCTGCTGGATCAGGCCGGTCTGAAACCCGGTTTCGTGATTGGCGGGCTGCTCGAGAACTACCACATGAACGCCCGCGACGGGGCGCCGTGGCTGGTCGCCGAGGTCGACGAGTCCGATGGCTCGCTGGTCAATAGCCGCCCCGAGGTGGCGGTCCTGAACAATCTGGAACTCGACCACCTGAACTACTACCCGTCTTGGGACAAGCTCGAGTCCGCCGTCCTGACTTTCTTCCACGGTAATCCAAGGTTACGCACCGCCGTGGTCAACGCCAACGACGCAGGCGCTCGCAAGATCCTGGCCCAGCTGACGCCGGAGCGGTACGTGCGCGGCACGGCACCGTTGAAGGACGGACAAGTGCGCTTGGTCACGTTCGGCTTCGAGTCGGCTGACGTGGACGTGCGCGGCCTGGACCTGCAGACCCGGCGCATGGGCGGCACCTTCGGTGTGCAGGCTGGCGGCGTGCGGCTGGGCGACGTGACGGTGAACCTGCCGGGAAGCTACAACGCCTCGAATTTGCTGGGCGCGATGGCGACTGCGCTGGCCGTGGGCGTGCCGTTCCCGACGATCCAGACCGCTGCGCCCGGCTACAAGGGTCTGGAGAACCGCTTCACCCTGGTCGACGCCGACGGAGTCGAGGTGGTCAAGGACTACATCTCGCACCCCACCGGCATCAAGCGGGTGCTGGAGGCGGCGCGCAGTCAGGCGGAAGGGCAAGTGGTGGCGGTCTTCAAGCCGTACCGTTTCACCATGATCCACTACCTGCAGGACGACTACCGCGAGGCCTTCCGTGACGCCGATCGGGTGGTGATCACCGAGCTGTACACGGCCGGCGAGGTACCGATCCCGGGCATCGATACCGACTTTCTGTGCGAGAAGATCCGCGAGGTCTGCCCCGACGTGACGTACATCCACGCGCTGCAGGACATCCCGCCGTGGCTATTGCGCGAGGTGGAGGCTCCCGCGACCGTGCTGTTCTTCGGCGGTGACGACCTGTTCCGCATGGCCGACGGCTACATCGCCGGGCGCAGGGGGGCGGCATGACGCTGGATCACGAGAGCCGACAGGCGTACCTGGCCGCACGCACCTGCTGGGACGACGTCGCGGGCGCGATGTTCACCGTCTTCGGTCTCGGCAAGTCCGGAATCGCGGCGGCCAATGCCCTTGCGCGGCGAGGCGCGAACGTACTGGCGGTCGACGACAAGCCCGAGGCCGAGCTGGCGGGGCCGCTGGCTGAGCTGGACCGACGCGTGTCGGTGCAGTGCGGCGGCGGTCCGGCGGGACGACGAGGCGACCTATTCATCCTGTCCCCCGGGGTCGGGCCGCACACCAAGCGGTTCCATGAGATCCAGGCGCTGGCACACGCTATCTTGAGTGAAGTCGAGCTGTTCTACCGACTGGACCGGGCCGCGATGGACGGCCGCGGTCACCCGATCGCCGCGATCTCAGGCACCGACGGCAAGACGACGACGACCCTGCTAATGGGACATCTGGTGCAGCAGGCGGGGCTGAACGCGGTGGTGGCCGGAAACATCGGCGACCCGCTGTGCGACTTCCTCGACACGATGGGACCCGACGACGTGGTAGTGGCGGAGGTCAGCGCGTTTCAGCTGGTGACGTGCTCAGCCCTGCGCCCTCGCGTGGCGGTCGTGACCAACATCGGCGCCGACCACATCGACTATTTCGCAGGCGACACTCAGGCCTACATCGACACCAAACTGAAGGTCGCCGACCGCATGGGCGCAGGCGACATGCTGCTGATCAACGGCGACGACCCGGAGCTGGGACCGCACCGCGCCCGACTGGCCGCCGGCGTGCCGTTTGCCCACGCGGTGTTCACGACCCGCGGCGTGCCCGCGCGCGGCTTCGGCTTTGAGGACGGCGTGATGTGGTGGGCGCCGGGCGACGGAGCAAGGGTCGCGATCCTGCCGATGTCCGAGTTCGGCAGCCTGGGACCCCACCCGATCACCGGGCTGCACAACGTCGAGAACGCGTTGGGCGCCGTGGGCATGGCCTTGGCGCTGGGCATCCCGCTGGACGCGATTCGTCAGGGTCTTCGCACGTTTGAGCTGCCTGCCCACCGGATGCAGCCGGTGGGCCAGATCGGCGGCGTGCGCTTCATCGACGACTCCAAGGCCACCAACCCCCACGCGGCGGCGGCCGGGCTGGAAGCCGTGCAGCTGGCCCCCGGCGATCGGCTGGTCTGGATCGGCGGCGGCAGCGAAAAGGACGCAGATTTTGCAGAGTTGGGCGAGCTGGTCGGGCGCAAGACGGCCGCGGCGCTGCTGATTGGCCAGACTGCGCAGCGCATCGCCGGGACGCTGCCCCCACACCTGCACGTCGAACATTGCGAGCGGCTGGAGGACTGCGTGCCGCGCGGCCTGCAGCTGGCCCAAGGAGCCGGCGTCGTCCTGCTGAGCCCGGCCTGCGCTTCCTACGACATGTTCAAGAGCTATGCCCACCGTGGCGACGTGTTCCGCCTCGCAGTGGCGGCGCTGGCCCAAGCGATGGCTGCCAAGACCTGATCAGGGCGCTGCCGGAACCTGCGGACGACGTTGGAGTTCGCACCACTTGGCATTGACCACAGCCCGCTCGCGCTCCTGGTCTTGCTTCACCGCCAACTGGAACAACGGCAGGGCCTGTGCACAGCGTCCTGCCCTGGCCAGCAACACCGCGCTGACAAACGCCGCGGGATAGCTGGCGTCTTCCCGACTCACCTGTTCCAGCCTCGCGAACTTCTGCGGCAGGCTGAGCCCCGGGTGCGCCTCGACCTCAAACCGCGTCAACAGCATGGTCACGTCGGTCGG
The DNA here is from genome assembly GCA_049317445.1 of Myxococcota bacterium. Taxonomy (GTDB): domain Bacteria; phylum Myxococcota_A; class UBA9042; order UBA9042; family UBA9042; genus CAJBNH01. Next base: position 45,529 of record JBMOIG010000010.1, read on the forward strand.
CAAGTCCACCGGCGTGCCTGGAGCTTGTGCTGCAAACGCAAGCAGTTGCCGTGCGGCATACGCTTCGACTACGCGCGCGGCGGCAGGGTCCAACTGGCCATCGCGAAGGAATCGCCCCAGACCCGCAGCGACCAGGGCCTCGGTCAACGGGCCTGCGATGCGCTGCAGCTCGGCCACCTCGGGGGGCATCGGCCTGTGCCTGACGTAGGCGGCGATGCCCTCGCGACGTGCCTGAGCCGCCCGAAGGCCGTGCTCGAAGCGCTCGCGCACCGCCCGCCCATGACGAACCGCAATCCAGCGCAGCCCGTCAGGCCCGGCCTTGGCCACTACGCCCGCGGCCTGTGACTGCAGCTCAGCTTTTCGCTTGGTGAATTCCGCATCGTTTGCCGCCGCTTCCTCCCCAAGGCGGCGCCCGTCGGCCCACCACCGCTCGACACCCAGTCGCCACTCGCGCTCGACCTGCACCAACGCCGGCTGCTGCATCGCGCGCAGCAAAGCATCGTCGCGCGTGCGCATGTCCTCGATCTCCAAGGGGGTTCCCCTCCAGAACTCCAACTGCAGCTGCGGTTGCAGGGGCTGCTCTGTTGGCCAACCCAGCCACAGCGACAGCCCTGCGCCAATCGCCAGGGCGGCCAGCCAGGCTGCGGTCAACCCGCGCGGAGCTTGCAGAACGGGCTCAGTGGGGACAGGAGCGGTCGACATGCCTCGGCTACCTCCGATTCAACGGGGCGAGGTCAGGACCTCGAACATCCGCAACATTCTGGGACTGGTCCACGGCTGCGACGAGATGAAGCGCGCAAGGACCTTGCCGCCCGCAATGACATAAGTCTCGGGCAGTTGGTCGGTTCCCAAGCGGGTCCGCAGCATCTTGGTGGGGTCGCCGTCTTGCCCTTCGGTGTCGCGCAGCCAGACCACGTTCGCCGGCCGTGCTGAGCCCACGGTGCGCCGCAGCGCATCGTCCTGGGCAGCCCAGTCGTCGTCATAGCTGACCGCAATCAGACGAAACTTCCGTCCCTTCATGGCCTTGGCCAGCGACATCAGGTCGGGCAACTCGGTGATGCACGGCGGGCACCAGCTGGCCCAAAAGTGCAGCAGAATCAGGTCGCCGGAGTCCACGTGCTCCGCGAGGCGCTGCGGACCGCCCTTCTGCTCTGGCGGCGGTTCAAGGGCCAAAGACGCTTCGGTCTGGCTCAGCGGCCGACCGGGCAGCTCTGCCCCCAAGTCCGCCAGCAGGTCCACTGCTTGCGCTTCGGGGTGCAGCGGAGCCAGAAAACGCACGAGCAGCACGCCGCCGACCAGCAAGATCGCAGACGTCATCAGTAGTTTCTGGCGCCATGACCAAGAGGCGTCACGCGACTGTGTGGAGGTAGCAGGCAAGGGCAGCTCGTTTCCGGACATCGATCACCAGTCGGGGCGGGCGGCACGCGGAGGGAGTCCACGCGACCGGACAAGCGCGCGAGGGTAGCAGGCCGCGCCCCGGCTGCAAGCACACAGCGCCGGTCGAACTACCAGTACAGCGTCAGCCCAGCCTGAAACTGCAGGCCCGTGCGGATCTTTTCGCTGGGGTCCGGCACGCGGTTCGTGCCCTCGCAAACCCACGCATCCTGGCACTCGCTCTTCGTCGATTGGTACACGCTGAGCGTTTGCAGCATGGTCATCGAACGGACGTCGGCGTGAAGCGCAACGTCGCGGCCCAGCCAGACCTGAGCACCGGCACCCAGCTGGCCATAGCTCTCGGTCAGGTCAGTCTGAAACACCGAGTCCTCGTAGGACAGGCTGGTCCACTGCAACCCCAGACCGCCCAAGAGGTAAGGGTCGATCACCGAGTTCTGCAGCAGATGGAACATCACGGCGAGCCCGACCGGCACGGTCGATTGGCGGAACGTGTCGGGATAGGCGACGTCGACGCTGTTCTCGTTCACAAGGATGGTGTTGCCGCTCGAGGTCTTGCCGGTCAGGAAGTCCAACCCCAGCTCGAGGGACCAGTGCGGCGACACGCGCCAGCGCGACTGCATCCCCAAGCCCAGTAGGGTCGGACCGCCATCCACGGCCGGGTCATTCGTCACATCGCCGCCAGCAGTAGCGCCCACCAGACGCAGGCCGAATGAGCTGCGACCCATCGGCTGGTGCGGGGACGCGACGGGCCGCGAGGGATACGCGGGCGGATACGGTTGCGCTTGGGCAGTCGCGGAAAGCAGGGCAAGCGCGGCAACACCGAGGGCAACGAAGCGGGGGGCGGTCATGGAGTCCTCCGGGCGTGACGACCAGTCTGCCATCGCAACGCGGCAACAGGGCCTGCTATTCGTTTCCGACGGTGGCGCTAGCGGCGGCCGGTAGCGCCACAGACTCCACACGGACGGTTCCGGGCGGCGGCAGCAACGGCAGCAGGGCCAGAGCTTGGGAACGCAACAGCGGTTCGGCCGCCAACAGCAGGTACACCAACCCGCCGGCGAGGGGGTGCACCATCACGGACTCCTGACGATACACGAACTGGCCCGTCCGAGCTGCCGTCCGTAGAGCCGACCAATCCCCAGCATCCATGGTGAGTTGCCGTTCACGATGGTCGATCAGGAGCACGCTTCCCAGAGGCAGCTGCACACACGGCGTGCGTCCACTCGACAGCGCCCACGCACCGTCGACGCCCTGACCCACGCAGCTGCGGCCGCGCCAAACCCCACGCGGCAAACCGGCAGGGATCGCGATCTGCTGGCCTGCATAGGCAAACGAGGTCTTGCGAACGGGCGGCATCGGCAGCGGCGCTCCCACGCGAACGGCGGCGAGCCCGACGGCAAGCAACACCAGCAGGCCCACCGCGACGGCCAGCGAGGTCATGGCGTGTTCACGCCCTGGCTGAGCAGGTCTGAGGTCTCCCAACGGCAGCTGCGGCCTCAGAACCAGCGCCAAGGCCGCTCCGACAAACGCTCCGCCCAAATGCGCGTGCAGGTCGACCCGCCCCGATCCCTGCTGGATGACGGCACCGATCGTCAGCATCGCGATCAGCAGGACCGTCGGGGCAACAACCATCGACAGCTGCAAGCCGCGGGTCAGCCGGGACCACAACCGCACGCCCAACATCGCAAGGGCGGCCAGCAGCCCGAACAGAGCGCCAGAGGCCCCCACCGACACCAAGCCATCCTGCGGCAGGGCGACCAGGCTGCCGCCCAGCGCCGCACCTGCCGTCAGCAAGGTGAAGCGCGCGGGCCCCCACGCCGCCTCGACCGGACGCCCCAACACAAACAAGCCGACAATGTTCAGCAGCAGATGCGAGGGGTTGGCGTGCAGCAGCGTCGCTGTGATCAGACGCCACCACTCCCCCTGACGCGCGAGTTCCGGGATGTGGGCGGCGGCCAAGAGGATCTTCTCGCTGCCGTGGGGTCCAAGCCAGCGATCGGCGGTGCCTCGCACGACCCCGCCCGCCAGCAGGACGCCCATGAACACGAACACGGCCCTGGGCGGCCGGCGCATCACAGCAGCCAGCAGCGCGCGAAAGGCGAGCTTCTGCATGTACTGGAAATCGGGGTCGTCGGGACGGAGGTCGGCCATCAAAGCGTCTGGAGCAGGTTGCGGACCCAACCGGCCTTGGCATGGTCCGGATGCGCTTGCAGGAAGGCCTGATAGACGCGCCGGGCATCCGCAATCTTGCCACGCTGCTGATACAGGTTGGCGAGCAGCAGCTGGGCCTCGTCGTGGGCCCCTGCTTGCTTGAGCACCTTCTCAGCCTCCGGGAGCTTGTTGCCGTCGAAGTAGGCACGCCCAAGCAGCGTCAGGGTGCGCGCGCTGGGACGCAGCTGCTGCGAGACCTTCAGGTCGGCGATGGCGCCCTTGAAGTCTCCGGCGTCGAGTTTGCGCTTGCCGGAGTAGTACAAGTCGGTGGCGTCAGCTCCAGCGGGCGCCTCGACGGCGGGTTCGGATTGCGCGGGGGGCGAAGATACCTTGGATGCCGAATGAACGGTCTTGGAGGCCTTGGTAGCCTTGGCCGCCTTTGCCTTTGCAGCTTTGGCTTCAGCCTTGGCCTTGGCTTTGGCCTTCGACAGCTTGCCTGCCGCGACCGGCGTCGCCTCCCCTAAACTGGCGGCAGCTGCTTTCTCAGCCTTGGCAGCCTTGGCAGCCTTCGCCGCCTTGAGTTTCGCAGCCTTGGCAGCCTTCGCCGCCTTGAGTTTCGCAGCCTTGGCAGCCTTCACCGCCTTGAGTTTCTCAGCCTTGGCAGCCTTCACCGCCTTGAGTTTCGCAGCCTTCGCAGCCTTCGCCGCCTTTGCCTTTTCTGCCTTGGTCTTTCGCGCAGCAATCCGTTTGGCCTTGGCGGAGATCTTGACCGGATGCTGGGAATCGACAGCGGCCCCGGACTGCACCGCGCGGGGAACGATCGGCACGGGCAGGATCGGGGCCTCCACGGCTTGCGGGGGCTGCGTCGCGGGCGCCGCCGGAGCTTCTGCGGCCGGTGCAGCGGCCACGAGAGGCTCTGGTGCCGCCGGAGTCGGCTCGACGGCCAAGGGCGCCGCGGCCGGCGTAGCGGCTTCGGGCAGCGCAACGGGTTTTGGCAGTGCCTGGGGGTCGTTGAGGACGCGTTCGACCCGCGCAGAAAGTGGAATATCTGCGGGAGGTTTCTGCGATTCGGGGTCGTTGCTGTTGCAGCCGACGGCGATGAGGGTGGCAAGGGCCACCCCAAGCAGCGCGATCGGGTCTGAGCAACGCAATCTCGACATCGGGCGGCAGGTTACCCACGCGCAGGCAAGGGGTCAAACTCGATGGGAATCTTGGTGGTCCAAAGGGGCTGTTGCCGCAGCGGGTGCGAGGTCGATGACGACCAGATTCCGCATCGGCCAAGCGCCATGTCCTCCCACGACCGACAGTCCAGAGCGCGCCAGCGACACGGCGACCTCAGGCGCGTCGCCGGCCGCGCACTCTGCCGACGCAACGGTACCGGCTCGCGGCAGAACGGTCACACCCGGGCGCCCCATCCTGCTGATTAGGCTGGTGAATTCATCGTAGCGGGCTTGCATTGCGAGCTCGGCGTCGACCACCCGCGCGGGAGATTGAGCCAGCTCTTGCAGCACCGCGAGCGCCGCGCGCGAAAGTGCCACCGGCAGAGCCTCAGCACCGCGAAGGCCAGCCAGCTCGGTGCCCGTTCCCGTCGCACACACGACGGCATGGGCAACGCCAAGTCTGGGGTCCGCAAGGTCTCGCAGCGCCACCACCGTCGCGAGCGGCCGATCACCGAAGAGCGGCGGTCCCGCCCAGCGAGCGTCCATGCGCGCGTCAATCACAACGGCACGCGCCCGAGACTGCGCGCCAAGGGCCGGAACGTCGCTTGCACCGAACAGCCCGGGAGCTTGTCCGAACAGGACCGGTGGCGCGTGCCATCCCAAGGCCCTGTGCAATCCGGCCGCATCGACGTCGCCTTGAGCCCCCCGGCCGACGTCCACGTAACGCGCGCCAGTCGCCAGAATCGCTTGCAGCGCGTCTGCAGGCGCTGGCTCAGCAAGCAAGACCGTGTCACCCGGAACCAGAAGCGACTGAAAGACCAACCGCAAGGCGTCGGCCCCGGTGGCGACAGGGACAAGGTCTGCAGGATCGACGGCGAGTTGGGCGGCCCAAGCGCGACGCAGCTCCGCTTCCGCCGCGACGGCAACTGTCGAGGTGCCCGCGATGCCGTGGGTTCGACCCACCGAATCGAGAAATCGGCGGCCGGGGAAACGCGCCGTGTCGAGCCAAGGAGAGGCTGGTGTCGCCATAGCCATCACCTCGCTGCGGGGCCGATCGGGACGTTGAGGCGCTCGCTCCACAGAAACGGCGCCTCCCCTCCCACCACTTCGGCGGCCGCAAACAGGAACCAGACGGTTGGCGCGGTCGCTGGGCTGAAGGGGAAGTCTGTCGCCCAGACAGGCGAGTAGACCAAGGGGACCCCTCCGGCGCAAGCCAGATCGGCGAACGGCTGCAGTGCCTCCAACGCCTGCTGCCGCCGCCCCAAGCGGGACAGCGCCAGCGGTACGGCCACGGACGCCTCGACGAACCACGTATCGGGCGGCAGGCCTTCGTAAGGTCGCAGCCCTGCCCAGCCCTGCACGTCGATGGCGTGGTGCGCCTCGACCCACTGCAACGCCGAGTCGCTCCTGACGTTTCTCCCCACCGCAAGGTCGTAGAGTGCCGCCCACGTACCGCTCGCGTCCAGCGCGCTCCCCTCATCGATTCGCGTCCCTGCGATGCCCTGCACGTATCGCCCCTCGTCCGCGCGCCACAGGAATGCATCGACCGCCGCGACGAGCCCCTGCGCAGTTCGCGCCAGCTGCCAGCGACTGGCCACGGCCGGGTCCGCCTGCTGCGCGGCCTGAAATGCGAACCAGATGTCGAGTTGATGCTCCGTCGCCGCGAAGCTGCCGACCCAGTCGGGGTCGAAGACGTCGGACGACACCCAGCGCCCCAGTCCGGCGGACACCAGACCGGTCGCCGGGTCGTGCTGGCGTACCAGCCACGCCACGCCGCGGTCGATGGTTGAAGACCAGCGCATCTCATTGAACTTGCTGGCGTAGCGGGCGAAGGCGTAAACGACCCAGGCGACGGTGCCAGCCCGCACGTAGCCCGCGTTGTAGAAACCATCACGGCCGGTCTGGAAGCTGAAGCCCCACGCGCCGTCGGGCCGCTGCAAGGCGGCAAGGGTCGAGAGAATCCGGCGGGCACCGTCCCGGTCGCCTCGGGAAGTCAGCCACAGCGCCACCAGCGCGTCGTCGTACACGAAGCTGCGGTCCTGAACACGGTCGAACCCCGGACCCTGCCCGGGAAACCGCGCAACGTCGGGGTAGCTGACGACCGCACGGGCGTCGGGGTCGAGGGGGCCTGCGCGAAAGACGGTTGAGAGGCCTCGTCGGTCGACGTCGTAGATCACCGCGGGGCGATAGGGGCGGGTCACGAGGGAGGCGGCGGCGCGCTTCGCCCATGTGGCGACATCGGCCCCGCGGCACTCGCCCTCGTCGGGTCGCACCAAGGCCGCACTGCAGCCCGACGTCAGGACGACCAAGAGACCCCACGCCAGCGCACGCGGCCACGTCTGGGTCACGGACCGCCCTCGATCGTACGGCGCACCAGAGGAGCGTAGATGGTCCAGAACAGCCGCACGTCCTCAGGAACCAGGCCCGCGCGCGCCATGGCAGCTCGGACCTGCGGCATCAGCGAAAACCATGCAGGCCCGAGCGCTCCGTCACCATCCGCCATGTCGCCGGCGATGTAGACACGTCGATAGGCATCATCATGGACAACCGCCGGGAACTGTTTCGGAATGCCAAAGTGCGCCAGCAATTTCGCCCCTGCGGGAGTCGTCTTGATCTGGAATTCGGCGCGCACCTCTGCCGGCCGCTCAGCCGCAATGACGTCGAACCAATACGTAAATGGAATCACGTCTTCGCCCATGTGCAGGGTCATCGGCGAGACGGGGATGTCCAGCCCTTCTTGCAGGCAAAGGACGCGGCCGTCCTCATGGATCATCAGAATGCCCGGGCCGTGCAGGTCGTACGGCTTGCCGGTCTCTTGAGCCCAACGACGCTGCACCCACTGCGCAATCTCCAGCCGGTCGCCGAATTCGTCCACACGTCGACCGGCCCAACCGCTCCAGCGCACGCCGAGCACCGTCTCCATCCGGTGCCGCAGGAGTTCCTCAGTCGGCGTGGCGAAGGTGTTGAATTCCGCCATGATCCGGCCGCCGCGAAGCGTGTAGCGCTCGATCGCCGCGACTTCAGCTTCGGTCAGGCCTCCGGCAATGCGCCTGGAAAGCTCTAGATGCGCCACCGGCCGCGGCATCGCATCAAAGTCATCGGTGTACACTCCGTAGGTGTCGGCGATGAAGAGCAGGGTCGCCTTCTCCAAGTCCGCGTCCTGCAGGAAGCGCATCCGCTTGGTCGTGGGGTCGAAGCCGACGTAGTCCGCCTTGGGGTCCCACAGCAACTTGGAGACGGGCGGCTCAACCTTGGCCTGCGACAACAACCACATCAACCGGGCGTGCTCCCGGTAGTTGGAGAACGGCACGGTCTTGTCGACCAGCACGACGTTGGCGTCGGGACGCGGCTTGAGCAGCCAGGTGACGGGCAACGCGATAACACCCAACAGCAGCGACACGACGAGGAACGGAATTGCCCTGCTGCGGTCACGCTTGCGTGCAGTCGGCGCACCGAAGCCCAAGCGGACCATGCGTCCCCAAGTCTTCTTCTTGCGGAAATAGCCCCACAGCCCGCGCAACCGGTACCACAGGATCATCTGGCGGTAACCCATGTTCTCGAACAGCGCCACGCCAACCAGCTTCCACAGGTCGCCACGCGCCCGGTAGAACGAGAGCGACAGTTGCTCCAGCAGGATGCTGCCCAGCGAGAGCAGAAAGCCGATCAGCAGGGCGAGAACGAAGAACAGCGACGCAAAGACCGGTTCCAGAACACCACCGACCGCCATCAGGACAAAGTAGATGTAGCCGAGCATCTCGATGATCGGGCCGAACAGCTCGAACACGATGTAGAACGGCATGACGACGAGGCCGACCGCGCCGTAGCGACGGTTGAAGTTCATCGAGCGGTGGCGCCAAAGCGTGTCTGCCAGGCCGCGTTGCCAGCGGTCGCGCTGGTTGCCGAGGATGCGCAGACTTTCAGGAGCTTCCGTGAAGCTGACGGGGTCGGGCAGGTGACAGATCGCGCGGCCCTGCAACCAGCTGGGCACCTGATGACGCAAGCGGGCGACCAACTCCATGTCCTCGCCGACCGAGTCATGGGCGTAGCCGCCGGCACCCGTCACCGCACTGCGGCGGAACAGCCCAAATGCGCCTGAAATAATGAGGTTTCCGCCCATCCGGTCCCAGCCGAGGCGACCCACCAGAAACGCGCGCAGGTATTCGACCACCTGGAAGCGGGCCAGCCAGGACTGCGGCAGCCCCATCTCGACCACGGTGCCGTGCTCGATCTTGCAGCCATTGGCCAGGCAAATGGTGCCGCCGACCGCCACGACATCGACGTCGGTCAGGAACGGGCGGACCAAGCGCAGCAGCGCGTCGGGCAGGATCAGCGTGTCGGCGTCGATGGCGCAAACCAGTGGAAAGCGCGACGCGTTGATCGCGCAGTTCAGGGCATCGGCCTTGCCGCCGTTGTCCTTGTCCACCACGATCAGGCGCTTGTAGATGGCCGAGCGGTAGGTCGCGCGCACGGGCTTGCAGGACAGCTCCAGCCGGATGTCCAGCGGCACGGCCTCGAGCGCAAACGCCGCCCGCAGCCGCGCCATCGTGCGGTCGGTCGAGCCGTCGTTGACGACCACCACTTCATGCTCGGGGTACCGCAGCTTCAGCAGGGCGCGGACCGACTCGACGACCGTCTTCTCTTCGTTGTGGGCGGGCACCAGAATCGAAATGGGCAGTGTCGCCCGCCCGCGGGTACTGACGCTCTCCGGTGAGCTGCCCTCGAGCTCCCGCCGCACGCGGATGATGCCGACCGCCGCCGAGACGAACAGGGCGATGTAGCCCGCCGTCAGCGTGACGAAGTACAGCAGCACCAGGATGTTGAAGAACTCGATCAAGGGTCTGCGCTCCTTAGCCCGGCTGGACGGCGGGGTCGGCGACGGTCAGGCGGGCCTCTGCCAACGCGCTGCTGGCAGCGGTGTTGCCTCGACCCGCAGCCGCTCGCAGGGCACCGATGCCGGCGGGTCCGCAGCGGGTCAGGCCCAGCGCAGCGTTGTGGCGCACCCACTCGGCTGAGTCGTCCAGCAGCTCAGCGATGGCCTCCGCGGCACCGCCCTGCCCCAACGCGGCGCAGGTGCGGGTGGCCTCAGAGCGCACTTCCCAGCGTTCATCCTTCAGCGCGGCCAGACTTGCAGTCAGCGCAGAACGGTCGGCGAGTTCGCGCAGCGCCCGCAACGCCTGGATGCGGACCTCCGCGTCGGGGTCGGTGACCGAGGCGACCATCACGTCGATGCCCGCCCGCGACTTGGCAATGCCCAGTGCGGCCACGATGACCTGACGCATCTCGGGAGTCGACGTAGCCACCAGCGCAATCACCTGCTGGTCAGGGAAGGGCGTCGCGGCCGAGAGGGCATCCGTCGACCTCATGCGGTTGAGTCGCCCATCGCCAGCCACCGCGGGCAGTGCCACCACGGCCTCGTCGGCACGGCCAAGGACGCACAGCGCCTCGAAGGCTGCCAAACGAACGTCGGGCACCTCATCGCGCACCAACCCGTGCAGCAGCCGCGCCGGATCCGAGAGCGCGCGAGCCTCGCGAATGGCCCGCAGACGCTCCCACGGACGACTGGCGGCATTGGCGCGCGCCTCGTCAGCCAGGTTGGCGCCAGCATACAAGTCCTCGAAAATGGATGATTTTCCGTGTCCAGCCAGCTCCGCCATTTCGGTCAGCAGCCGCCTGGCGTGGTCCTTGGAGATCGTCGCCAGCACTGTCAGGGCCTGCGCCCGCAACCCCAGATCGCTATCCGAGCCGATGCGTGTGACGACGTCGACCAAGGCCTTGCGGACGGCAGAGAACGACGCATCGCGACGAATCGCGCGGTTGCGCACGACGAGCATCGCGGCCAGTGCAAAGACCACGATCACCAGCTCGATCGCCACGATGACGATGATCACGAGCTCAGAAAAGCTGAGTTGGTCCATGGTCACAGCCGGCCTCGCAACATCACGCTCAACTCGCTGTACGGTTCGCCACCGGCAAGCGGCCGCGCCGTCGATACGGTGGCCCGCGTTCCCCAGCGCCCGGTCCACCAGTGGTCCACGCCGAACACGCCGGACACGGCCTCTCCGGTTTCCGTCGCACCGAACCGCTCGACAAACGTCTGGTCGCGGCCCCAATAACCCCAAAGGATCCAAGCGGTACGGGCGCTCTGTTCCCAACGGAGCTTCAAGTAGCCGGTCGGGTCGAGTCGGCTGGGCAGGTTGGCGTAGCTGGTCTCGTTCAGGAAGAATCCGGGGGTCAGCGTCCAGCCACGCCAGTTCATCTGCACGTAGGGGCCGCCACTCAGCAGGTTGGCGTACTGGTAGTGCGCGAAGCGGCCGTAAACGCCTAGTGAGAGCTTTTGCCGCCACACGCCGACAGCGCCGTCGAGCCGGGCATCGACCTGCGGCAGGAAGGTATTCGACGCCGAGCCGGAAAGATGGGCCATCGCGTCGATCCGCCAGAAGCTCAAGTAGGCCTCCAACTTGCCCGACACGGCCTCTGCTACGTCGCGTTTCTCGTACACAGCACCGCCCGCCAGCGTTAGCGCCGGCGTCACCCGCCGCCCCGCCATGGCTTCGACGCGGGGCCAGTACTGGCCCTTGTGCAACGTCAAGCTCGAACCCAGATCGGCCGTCCACGGCCGTTCCTGATGCACCAGCCGAAGCTCCTGCTCGTCGCTGAGCACGCCGCCCAACGCAAGGGCCTGTCGCGCCTTGTCCGTTTCGCCCGCTTCCAGCAAGAGATCGATGATCCGCTGGTGGACCTGGGGACTTACGCCGCCAACTGCTTCCATCTGCAGGTAGGCCTCCAGCGCCCCGTGGGGGTCGCCCGAAGCAAGCCGCACCTTGGCCAACAGCTCAAGCACATCCAGATCGGCCGGATGCCGCGCACGCAGGCCTCGCAGCTCGGTCTCTGCCTCTGCCCGCCGATTGAGCCAGTACAACAGCCGCGCCCGCTGAACACGCAATTCGTCGTCGTGAGGCGAAACGGCGAGCAATTTGTCGACCTCCGCCAGCGCCTCAACAAACTTGCCCTTGCGAATCAGGCCCCTGACCGACTGGGCGGGCGTCCGCACCACGACGACCGTCGGCTCGACGACCTTGCGCGGCTCCTCCACCGGCATCACGACGCCCGCGGGAGGCAGGGCTTTCGGGCCCCGTGGCGTTGCCGCGTGGACCACCTGCACGCCCAGCAAGCTCACGACGAAGCCAACGGCCATCGCCCAGCTGCGCGACGAAACCGCAGACAGTCGCCGAAGGCGTGGGTGGAGCGGGGCAGGCATACGGGTCACCTTGAGGAAACCGGCAAGGGAGTTGAAATCGTCCGTCGGCGCCGGGGGTCGCCGCGCTTCAATACCCGCGTGGGGCGAGAAAACCCGAGCGATCCAACAAGTCCATGTCCACACGCGAACCAGAAGCCGTCGGACCCACTCCGAATTCCAGCAACCGTCGCACATAGCGCGCCAACAGGTCGGTCTCCAAATGCACCCGCTTGCCCTCGCGCCCTGTCAGCAGCTGCGTCGCGACCGAAGTGTGCGGAATCAGCGTCACGGTGAAGAGCCCTGAGGGCGTCGAATTGACCGTCAGCGACACGCCATCCACAGTGATGCTGCCCTTGGTCACGATTTCCGGCTCAAGCTCCGGCGACACGCGGTAGGTCAGGTCCCAAGCCGGTCCGTTCGCCACCTTGCGCACCAGCGTCGCCACGCCGTCGACGTGTCCGCTGACAATGTGGCCCCCCAGTCGGTCGCCCAGCTTCAGGGCGCGCTCGAGGTTCACGGCATCGCCTGGTGCCAGGTCTGGAAACGCCGTCAATGCAAGCGTTTCGTGGGAGAGGTCGAACGTCAGCGTCTCGCCCGCAGGCTGCGGGTCCAGAGCAACGACCGTCAAGCACGCGCCGTTGACGGCCACGCTGTCCCCGATGCGGGTGCCGCTGGGGCCGACGTCGGGCCAGCGAACGGACACGGCCATCCGCGCGCTGCCAGCCTGACGGGTGAGCGAGCGGAACTGCCCGGTGGCCTCCACGAGCCCGGTAAACATGGGAAGCCTCCAGAGAGAGGTCGCGGCCATTGAGGTGCCGACTTGGCCGAGAAGTGAATCGCAAATCGCAGGAAAACGCAAAGCTGATCGGGGTAAGCTGGCCAGACAGCGACAAAAACCTCTGCTGGTCAGCGTGCGGGCGACTGCCCGAAGGGTGAATTTCTGTGGATGCCGCTGACTGTCCGCCGCGGACGCAGGGTCAGGTGCACGTCGTCGCCCAGCCTCTCGGTCCCATCCAACCGCCACTGCAAGGCCTGACCCAGCGATGCAACGCCAAGGTCGCCGACGACCGGTACGCCAGCGCCCAATAGCTTTGGTGCGATGAACAGGTCCAGCCGGTCCACCAAGTCTTGTCGCAGCAGCGCCGACGTCAGCCCGGGTCCCGCCTCTGCCAGAACGTGGTGCACGCCGCGGGCAGCCAGAGCACGCAGCACGTCGGTCATCCAGGATCCGTCGCCATCACCCACCGTTGGGGCCGTCCCCGCCACCACGCACACCAGCTCCACGCCGCGGTCGCGCAACGCCCGCGCACGGTCCGTCGCCAGCACTGCCGGGTCATCGACGAACACGAGCGTCCGCTGTCGCGCGGTGTCAGCCAGACGACTCTCCGGGTCCAGTCGCAAGCGCCGGTCCAGCACCACGCGCAGGGGCTGGCTTGCGGCGGACGGGTCGTCCACGTCGCGCACATCCAACGTCGGATCATCGACTTGCGCCGTACCGCTGCCCGTCAGGACGGCCTCGGCTTCGGCCCGCCACAGATGCACGCGCCGCCGCGCTTCAGGCCCCGAGATCCACCGGGAAGTGCCGTCCTTGGCGGCGATGCGCCCGTCCAGCGTCATGGCCAGCTTCGCCTGCACCAGCGGTCGGCCGCGCTCGATGCGCGTCAGGAACACCTCTGCCAGTGCGCGGCACGCCTCCTCCTCGACACCTGTGACGACCTCCACGCCCGCCGCCCGCAGGGTCGCCACGCCTCCCGTCGCCTGAGGATTCGGGTCCAGCGCACCGATCACAACGCGAGCAATCCCTGCATGGACAAGTGCTTGGGCACACGGTGGAGTGCGACCAAAGTGCGCACAGGGTTCCAGCGTCACGTACGCAGTCGCCCCGACGGCCTGCCCGGCAAGCTCGGCAAGCGCTGCTGCCTCGGCGTGAGGTCCCCCCACCTTGGCGTGCCAGCCGCTCGCAATCTCCTGACCGTCTTGGACAATCACGCAGCCGACGCGGGGGTTCGGGCGCACTTCCCGCGTCCCTCGCGCGCCCAGCTCGACGGCACGCCGCATCCAAGTGGCATCGTCGCGGGAGATCACGGCTCGGTCACCTCCGGCGGCGCCTCAGCCAGCCCGCGCACTTCCTGCAACAGTTCGGTGATGTCGCGAAACTCTCGATAGACGCTGGCAAACCGCACGTACGCGATGTGGTCCTGCCGCTTCAGGAACTCCATCACCCTGTCCCCCAGCTCGGAAGACGTGATCTCGCGCACACCAGCATCGACCAGCTTCTGCTCCAGGCCGCTCACAAACTCGTGGCACACATCGGCAGGCACAGGGCGACGATGCAGGGCTTTCAGCATCCCGTTCAACAGCTTGTCGGCCAGAAACGCCTCGCGCACCCCGTCCTTCTTCACCACGAGTAGCGGCTGGATCTCGACGCGCTCATAGGTCGTGAAGCGATGCCCGCACTGCTCGCACTCCCGGCGACGGCGGATCGCGTCTCCCAAAGGCGTGACGCGGGAATCCACGACGCGGTCGGACGGGTGGGTGCACCGGGGGCAGCGCATGTGGGTCGCTCCTCTGTCGGGGGCTCAGCCCTCGATCTTGGCGATGAGGTCCAGTCGAACCTGATGGCGCGCATCGAACGGCGTCTCGAGCCACACCGTCACGCACTCGGTGGCGACCAGCGGCCCCGTCGTGCGCGCGCCCAGGCACAGGACGTTGGCGGCGTTGTGCTCAGAGGCAAGTCGCGCGGTTGTCACGTCATGCACCAGCGCCGCGCGTATCCCCTCGAACTTGTTGGCAACGATGCTCATGCCGATGCCGGTGCCGCAAAGCAGGACGCCCTTGTCGCAACCGCCGTGCAAGACCGCTCCAGCGACGGCAGCCGCGTACTGCGGGTAGTCGACGCGGTCGTCGGCGTCACAGCCCAAGTCCTCGATCGTGTGGCCAAGCTTCTGCAAATGCTGACCAATCGCCTGCCGAAGGGCGACTGCTGCGTGATCCGAGGCAAGGGCGATGCGCATGGCGGCTTCCTGACGACCCGAACGGGGTCGGGACGGGTCACGGGGTCGAGAAGTTCTCGGTCACCAGCAAGCTGGGGCCGCCTGCTGCCTTGGCGAAACCGAAGCCGGCTCTGCCCCATGTCTTTCCGAGCATGTTGCTGCGGTGCCCGGCACTCCAAAACAGGCCGTTGTGGGCGCCCTCGAGGCTCATATCCATCGCGATGTTCTCGCCGATGGCGTCGGTGAAGCCGAACTCCGCCGCGCGCTCGCCCGGCCCCATCCCCATCGGATCGGTGTGGCTGAAGAAGTTGAGCTTGCTCATGTTGTCCGAGTGGTACTGCGCGATCTCGTTCAGTTTGTCGTTCAGTTGCAGCGGTGCGAGTCCGACCGAGGCGCGCTCGCCGTTGACCAGTGCGAGCAGCTTCTGCCGCATGGACGCCAGCTGTTCCGCCGACGGCGCTGCCACCAGTCCCTTGCCTCCGCTGACCTCGACCGGCACCAAGGGCACCGCCGCGCCGACGTAGACTGCGCAGTTCAGCACCGCGCCGCCGCCCAGATCGTTGACCTCGACCGTGTACATCCCCGGCGTGTCGAATGTGTAGGCGAACTGCAAGGTTCCACCGGGCGACGTGCTGCCTTGGGTCGGGATCGAGTCGACCCAGATCTCGGGCGTCGAAACTTCCACCGTCTGCCGCACGGCAACGCCCGGCTTGACCGACACGTCCAGCTTGACGGGAGCCTTGGCGTGCCACTCCTGCAATCCGGTGGCTTTCGCCTGCTGCGACACGCACGGCCCGTTGAAGTGCGGACCCAGATTCAGGTTTCCGGACGAGACCGGGGTCGCAGCCCAGCCGGGCTGGTCGCCGCCGCGCAGCTCCCACGTCGCCAGCCCCTGCTGAAAGCCGGCCATCGCGGTCCACGGGTAGTCCACACCCGTCGCCTGACCATCCCCAATCGTGACGGTGGTCTGTGCGGGTCTTTTGGGGCACAGCAGCACTTCGACCGGCTTGGCGGCGCCGAGGTTGGACTTCGCATCCTGAGCCATGGCCGGC
>JBMOIG010000011.1:0-56945 GCA_049317445.1 Myxococcota bacterium
CTACCACTGCACGGGCTGGAAGATCGGCTATGCCGTGGCGCCCAAGGTCCTGAGCGTCGAGGTACAAAAGGTCCACCAGTACAACAGCTTCTGCACGTTCGCACCGGCCCAGCACGGTCTTGCGTTGATGCTGCGCGACCACCCGGAGCATCATCAGAGGCTGGGTGCGTTCTATCAGGCCAAGCGCGACCGCTTTGCGCAGATGCTGCAGCAGACACGGCTGGGCGTGCTGCCGGTGCTGGGCGGCTATTTCCAGCTGGTAGACTACTCGGCGGTCAGCGACCTGGACGATCTGGCGTTTGCGCGCTGGCTGACGATCGAGCACGGCGTGACCACCATCCCGTTGTCGCCGTTCTATGCGGAGCCTCCGAAGGGCCAGCGGTTGGCGCGCCTGTGCTTTGCCAAGTCGGACGCGACCCAGATCGGCGCCGTTGAGCGGCTGTCACGTTTGTGACCGTTTGGTGCACATTGCACACCGTTGCCTTGGGGTGCGGGGTTGCATCGGCGCTTGACCTTCGGCCGCACGCGTCCGATTCTTCCGCCCATGCCTACCCGCACCCTTGACTGCTTCTACCTGGACCAGCCGGAGTTCGCCGCGGCCTACCTGCTGCGCGGCGGCGCTGAGGCGGCGTTTGTCGACAACAACACCACGCTGGCGGTGCCGCGCCTGCTGGCTGCGCTGGCGGCTGAGGGGCTCGAGCCTGCCGACGTGCGCTGGATCATCGTCACGCACGTGCACCTGGACCACGCAGGAGGCACGGCGGCGCTGGCGGCGGCGTGTCCGAGCGCAACGGTGCTTTGCCACCCGCGGGCAGAGCGTCACCTGCTCGACCCGTCACGGCTGGTAGCCAGCGCGCGCGTGGTCTACGGCGATGCGACGTTTGACCGTCTGTACGGCACCATAGACCCGATCGCAGCGTCGCGGTTGCGGGTCGTGGCGGACGGGGAGCGTGTGCAGCTGGGCGGACGCGACCTCGAGTTTCTGCACACGCGCGGTCATGCCAACCACCACATGTGCATTCTGGACGCGCACCGGGGTGATGTGCTGACGGGTGACGCCTTTGGCTTGTGCTATCCAACGTTGCAGCGCGGCCGCCGCTTCCTGTTCCCCTCGACCAGCCCTACTGAGTTCGATGCCCCAGAGGCCCGCGCTGCCGTCCGCCGCATCGTCGCCACGGGTGCGGATCGTGCACTTTTGACGCACTTCGGGCCGATCACCGACTTGGCCGCCGGGGCTGAGGACCTGCTGGACTGGATCGATGCGTCGGAGGCGGTGCTGGAAGCGGCAGTGGTCTGCGACCTGCCCAACGGCGCGCTGGAAGCGTTCTGCTTCAAGCGGATCGATGCGCTGTTCGACCGCAAGCTGGCCGCGGCGGGCATACAGCTCGATACCCGCGAGCGGGAGCTGCTGCGCCACGATCGCGAGCTCAATGCAGCGGGACTCGCCTTCGTCGCCGCCAAGCGGCGCGGCTGACGGCGAAATCGCAAGAAAATACGCGCCACTCGATGGGGGGGCGGCTATCTGGAGGCGTCTGCCCACACGCGCTGGATGGTGCCGCGCACCAGATCCCAAGCGGCGATCGCCTCCAGACCGAACACGCGCCAGTCCTCAGCCAGCTTCTGCTCGAGTTCCAGACTCCAATCACCGGGGTAGGCGTGCCGCGCACCGTAGCCGAAGGCAATCGCGGGCCGGGACACGGTGGGCGCAAGTGCCTCGCTCGCCTCGGCCTGCTCATCGCTGCGGGCAATCACGGCAGCCTTGGCGTCGTTCCAGGCGGTCTGGATCGCCGCATCCCACCATGCGGGCCGGGTGGACGGAGCGCGGGGCTTCAGGACCTTGGCCGGCTTGATCGCGGGGCGCGCCGCGGGGGCGGCAGTCTTGGCGGCAGGCGAGGTCGCGGGCTTGCCGGACTTCCGCGCGGCGGTCGCAACGGTTCGGGACTTGGCGGCTTTCATGATCGGACTCCGGGTGCGGGGACCAGTCGGGCGACCTGTGGTGCGGACAACACGGGCCAATGGGCTGGGAGTGTCGCCTGACTTGGGCGGAAAAGTCAACGAAAATAAAGCAGTTCCGTGACATTACGAGGGGAACTGCCAAGGCTCTCGCTGGCGCCTTCAGCCGTGGACAGTTCGGGCGCTGCCGGGACGCGGCGCATCCGAGTTGGGTTGTGATCCCGGGAAGAAAGACGGACGCTTGGGGCGCGCCGACGCGGCAGGTGGCAAGCCCCCGGACGCGGCCGGGCGATGTCGGGCAACCGCCTTCCATGACACGCCTTCTTGGGAGTCTGCACATGACGCTTCTGGGCCTGCGACGGCCGCGCACATGGATCGTCTTTGCCGCCCTGTCAGCACTCACACTGACGTCGTGCGGAGGGGGGGCTGATCCGGCCGATCCGAGCGACGCTGCCGTTGGTTTGGACTCGGCGGGCGACGGGTCCGATGCCGCGACGGACCTGCCGTTGGACGCGACGGTGGCGGTGCCTGAGGCCAAGGGCTCGTTTGCGTTCGCGATCCTGACCGACCTGCACATCACGGATGAGGGCGAGTTCTACCAGAAGTCGGTCGCTGCGGTGCAGTGGCTGAACGCGCACGCCGCTGAGCGGCAGATTCAGTTGGTGCTGGTGCTGGGGGACATCGGCTACGGCGAGGGGGTGGCAAGGTCGCGAGATCTGCTGAATCAGCTGTCGATGCCTTATGTTCCGATCATCGGCGACAACGAGTTTCACCATGGCGACCAGGAGCTGTTTGACCAGGTCTTCAGCGCCAACGACGCGACCGTCACGCAGTTCTTGAGTCATTACGAGCGGGTACCTGCTCCGACGACCGACCCGGACGGCAAGGTCTACTGGTTCCAAAGCGTGGCGTTTGACTTGGGCGGCGTGCGCTTCCTGGGGGTGGACACCGGGCCGCGCAACGACGGTCAGATCTCGGGCGAGCAGGGCGATCTGCACGACTTCCCGGGCGGCACGTGGCCTTGGTTCACCCAGCAGATCCAAGGGTTGGGCGTGCGTCCCAAGGAGAGCGTGGTGCTGTTCTCCCACAACCCCCTACACCTGTTCCCCGGCGGTCTGGACGTCAACGAGATGGCCAGGATGAACGCATTGGTCGGCCCGGTCGGCGATCTGGTCTACGGCGCGTTCGGCGGCCACTACCACTTCGACTGGCAGGACGTGCAGAAAGACGCGGGCTACGAGACCTTCGTGACTGCCTCGCCGTGGGCGGGAGAGAAGGTGCGTCTGCGTCTGGTGACCGTCACGGGGCAGGGCGACCACTTCGCGTATCAGCACGAGCTGGTGGACGTGCCGTTCAACTAGGCGGCATTACAGGCCGATCATGTGCCGCCACACGGGGGCGTAGACGGGCTCGCCGTCGCCGTCCAGCGGTGTCGAGTCGTCGACGATCACCGCCAAGTGCGGATGGTCACTGGGCAACGACGTCACGAGCATCCGCGCGCTAAGGTACGGCGGCGCGGTCTTGTCAACGTCGATGTGCAGACTGTTGCCGCCCATGCCCAGCGCGGTCCAGTTGGTCGAAATCGCAGCGAACAACGGGTCTTCGGTGTGGGCCAACGCGAAGTAGCGGTCCAGCGGCGTGGCGTGAGAGCTGGTGACCCACATGGCTGGCTGACCGTTGGCGGTGTCGACCACCGATGCGAACAACAGCACGCCCGCCGTCTCGTGCAGCTTGCCGATCATCGCCGCGTGTCCGCCGCCCTGCGAGTGTCCTGAGATCAGGATCGCCGACCACTTGGGCTCGCCGTTGACGACAAACGCGCCCCAGCCGTGTCCGGGGTCGTGCTTGTCCAGGAATTGCAGCGCCTTGACCAGTCGATTGCGGATGCTGTTGGCGGGCGTGACGGTGACCTTGTCGGTGCGGTCGACGCCGTCGAGGATCTCCATGCGTACCGACTCGTAGCAGTAGGTCGAGTCGCCGCAGATCGTGGCGACCGCCGGCGTGTTCGGGTACTCGAGGCCCAGCGCTGCGTGGCCCAGCAGTGCCGCCTCGCGCAGCAGCAGCCGGGAACCCGCGGGGTCGCCTCCCGTCCCCGACAGGTGCACCAGCAGGCGGTCGGGCAGCAAGCCGCTGGTCTTGACCATGGCGACGTGGGGCAAAAGGGCTGTATCGATCGCGGGATCGGTGGCCTTGGGTAGGAACGAGGCAACCAAGGGGTCACTGGCGGTCGCAGGGGTGACATCGAACGCGTTGTCCTCCGCGCCGTCGCTGTCGGTCTGGCCGGTCGCATCGCTGGCCGTCATGTCGGGAAGGACCGACGCATCGGTCGCTGCGTCACCGCCGTAGACGATGTCCTGCTTCGTGGGGTCGGTGCCGCCCTCGTACGGTCCGGGGGTCGGGACCGGGTTGACGATGCAGCCGGTCCACAGCGCGAACAGGCAGAGCGCAAGCCAGGATCGCAGGGATTGCAGCGACATGAACGACCTCGCGGGGGGCGACGCAAGCGCAGACGTACGCCAACGGTACGACGACGTGGCCACCCGGCAGTCTGCCATTGTCCGGGGTGGGGTGCCAATGCTACTCGGACTTCTCGCCCCCGCACGGCAAACCCGCTAACCTGTGCCCCTCGTCCGGCGAATTCCCCCCGGTCATCTGCGGTTGCCATGCGAACCCCTGCCCGCGCCCTGTTGTTGCCCCTGTGCGTCGCTCTGCTCGCCTGCGGCACCGACCCCCCGCCGACGGCAACCGCCGCGCTTGTCCGCATTCAGGCCTCCGGAGCGGTCCCCGCCGCCTACACCGTCGTGCTCGCGCCCTCGTCCGGGGCGGTCCAGACCATCGCCTGTCCCGACGGTTCGCCGACGGCCGCGCTGACCTGCGACCTCAAGGGCGTCACCGTCCGCGGTGGGGCCAGCGCAAACCTGCTGACCGTCAAGGCAACCGGATTCGCCTGCCAGACCGCGAAACTGGGCGACATCACCGGCGCCGGACTTGTGTTGGAGCCGCTGCCGACCTTCGTGCAGAACGCAAACTACGCAACCGGTTTCGCAGCCGACCAGCGCACGCTATTTGAACAGATGGCGCACACGGCGGTGACCGAGCTGGGGCCGTCGCTGTCGGTCAAGTTCTACCTGCGCAAGCTCGATACCACGCCCGAGGTCTACTTCCAGGACACGAAGAAGTACCCGCTGCACTACGCGTTCGCATGGAAGGTGCTGAACTTTCAGGGAAGTCTGACCGCTTTCGAGGCGGCGACCTACCACGGTGCCGATCGCACGGCCATGGCGGGGACGTTGGTCCTGTACCCCAAAGTTCACGCCGGCAGTGGCCAGCGCACGTTGGATGCACCGATGGCGCTCACGTTCTTTCCCAGCGACGACCTGACGCCGACGCAGGCCGCGCGCGCCCACCGGCTGATCGAGGAACGCATCGGCTTCCTGTCGGTGCATGGCCCGGCCGACCGCCTGACCTACCTGCCGGCAGGTGAGGTGCAGGAGCAGCAGCTGACCGCCAACCCGAGGCCTCTGGACCAGCAGGGCTCGGCGTGGCTGACGCGGCAAGAGCTCTACGGCGGCCTGACGGTGCAGATCCTCAATCCCGGTCTGGCCTTCGGGACGTTGCGGCGCCTCTCGCCGGAGGACCTGCAGACCACCGTCGTGTCGTTCACCGACGTGCTGGTGCTGACCCGGCTGCCGAACGAGCTGCCGATTGTCGGCGGGACGATCACCGAGGAGCTGCAGACGCCACTCGCCCACGTCAACGTCGCCGCCCGCACCCGTGGCACACCGAACCTTGCCTACCTGGATGCGGGCAAAGACCCCAAGATCACGGGACTTCTGGGAAAGCTGGTGCGGTTCGAGGTGCAGGACGGCGGCTGGGACCTGCGCGAAGCGACGCTGGCCGAGGCGAACGCGTTTTGGGACGCGCAGAAGAAGCCGCCGTTCACGCCGCCCAGCGACGACTCGCGCAAGGACCTGCCTGCGTTCGCGGACTTGGGCTTCGGCGACGCGCAGACCGTGGGCGTCAAGGCCGCAAACCTGGCCGAACTGAAGCACCTGCTCAAGGAGAAGTCGCCCGATGGTTTCGCGATTCCCTTCGGCTGGTTCCGGGCCTTTACCCTGACGACGCTGGTCACGCCGGCCTCGTGTCAGGCGGCGCGGATCCGCTGCGCAGGGACGGGACGGCCGCCCCAAGCGTGCGACGCGGCCAAGGCACTGTGCCAGCCGCCCCAGGGCAGCGAGACGTTGCAGGTGCACGCCGAAAGGTTGTTGCAGAACGCAGCATTCCAAACCGACGCGGTGCTGCGCGATGCCGCACTGCTGGGTCTGCGCAACCACTTCGAGCAGGCGCCGGTGGACCCGGTGTTCGAGCAGGCGCTGGCCGACCGCGTGCTGGCGGTGGTGGGCGACGTGGATGTGCGGCTGCGGTCCAGCACGAATGCCGAGGATCTGGCCGGGTTTTCGGGGGCTGGCCTGTACACCTCGGTCGCCGCCAACGCCTCGGGCAGCAAGTCGGCGGCCAAGCGGGTGCGGCAGGTCTGGGCATCGGTGTGGAGCTGGCGGGCGTTCGAGGAGCGATCCTTCTGGAACATCGACCACTTGGCGATGCGCATGGGCGTGGCGGTGACGCCCGCGTTTGCGGACGAGCAGGCCAACGGCGTGCTGATCACCCAGAACCTGGCCGATCCCGGTGTGGCGGGCCTGTACGTCAATGTTCAGAAGGGTGAGGTGCCGGTCACCAACCCGGAGGGCGGAGCAACGCCTGAGATCTTCTCCATCCTGCCTGCTCCCGCGGGGTTGCAAGTGGCGCGGCAGTGCTTCTCCAGCCTGTCGCCCGACACGCCCTTGCTCTCGACGGGCGAATTGGGCGCCTTGTTTCTTGCGGCGATGAAGGTGCAGGACCATTTTGCGCCGCTCTACGGCCAGAGCCCCGCGGCGATGGCGCTGGACATCGAGTTCAAATTCCACGGGCCGCAAAGGGCCTTGCTGATCAAGCAGGTGCGCCCCTACGGTGGCTCTGGTCCGGAGGTTTCCCCATGACGCGTCTTCCCCTCTTCCTCCTCGCTCTGGCCGCGACGGTCGCCCTGACGGCTTGCGGCAGCGAGACCAACGCAACCGGCACCAACCCAACCAACGACACCGCCGACTCAGGGGTCCTCGACACCGGCGACGACACAGTCGAGGACGTGGTGCCGGACACGCTGCCCCAGGACACGACGGCGACCGACACCTCCGAAGACGTCACCCAGACCCAGCCCGGCGAGTACGGCTTCACCTATCGCGTGCCGCAGACGCACGCGATCAAGTGCAGCCAAGGCGGCGGCTTCGGAGGCGACGAGCCGCAGGACCTGACCGACTCCGACTGGCTGTGCACGTTCGCCCACGGCGGCAACAGCGGCTACCTCTACGTCCAAGGCACGCCGGTGGACTGCAAGGTGACGATGGGCGCGATTCCGGTGCTTGAGGCCCAGGGCTGGTTCTCAGACGGAACGACCGCCACGCTACTTGCCAAGGTGGCCTACGACTGGGGCGGCGGCCACCACAACGACGCGATCACGTTCGATTGGAACAGCTCGACCTACAAGGCCTATCACTCGTCGTTCGGCTGGGGCTGGCGCGCGTGCCAGAACATGGACTGCTTGGTGGTCAGCCAGATCTCGGGCGACGTGGTCGAGGACGGCTGCACGACCGCGCGCACGCTGCCCATCGTGTGCGAACCGATCCTCGCCGACGGCACCCACGCGCCGTTGGTCGACAAGTTCGCGAAGTGTGCGGGGGATCCGAACTGAGGGTCCGCCGCGGGGGCTAGCGGGTCTCGACCAGCTCGACGAAGCCGTTGCCGCCCTTGTCGCCCAGCCCGACTTCCACCACCCGCCACTGCTTGCCGGCGATGTCCAGACTGTCGTCGACGCCCACGTCGCGCTCGC
The DNA here is from genome assembly GCA_049317445.1 of Myxococcota bacterium. Taxonomy (GTDB): domain Bacteria; phylum Myxococcota_A; class UBA9042; order UBA9042; family UBA9042; genus CAJBNH01. The sequence continues at coordinate 7,877 of JBMOIG010000011.1, forward strand.
CTTGGTCGGCCTTGGTCGCGTCGTAGCGGCCGACGACGGCGGTGGGGCGCTTGCGGTTGGGGTTGGCGGGGTCGGTGGCCAGCATTACGTTGCCGACCGTGATCTTCCAGCCGTCGAGGGTCGCCACGGTCGTTTCTTCGATGCGGACGATGCGGCCGGTCATGGCGGACTCCTTGGGCGTGGGTGCAGTCGCTGCGAGTTGGGGCTTCGCGGGGGTGAGTTCGCTGCGTACCTCGTGCGCGCCGCGGCCACAAGCGGTCAGGCCCGCAAGCGCAACGACGGCAGACGACACCACGCGGTTCACTTGGCCGCCACGTCGACCGAGTCGTAGAACTTGATCAGCTTGTCGACCGAGAACGCCGTCAAGTGCTTGACACCCCACGGGTTGCGCAGGTCCACCGTGCGCGCCTTGGCATCGACTTTCAGCAGCGAGTAGGCGTGGTTCAGGACGACGCCTTCGGTCTTGGCCTCGTTCTGCACCGTCTCGTCTGCGGATGTCTTGGACTTGGCGCCGAAGCTGACCGCCTGACCGTTCGCCAGAGCTTTGGTCAGCGTTTCCAGCAGCTTGTCGGCTCCCATCGAGGCCGGGCTGAACGACCGCGACTCGACGCCGGACATCATGCCGAACACGTCGCCGTCCTTGGTCTTCGAGCCGCGGATCTGCTCGTACGAGCCACTGTACTTCGCAAACGCCTTCTCGATCAGCATCACCCACAGCTCGGGTCCGGTGCTGCCGCTGTCGCCCGGCTTGGCGTACGCGGCGCTGCCGTCCTTCTGCGGGAACTGGCTGTCGACCACGATGGCCGTCGGCACCCGCTTCCAAGGCTGGGCCTTGTCCTTGAGGTGCAGCGTGACCGTGTAGGTGCCGTTGCCGTTGTCCTTGATCAGGTCCTGGATGCGCCCGGGGTTTGCCTTGGCCTGGGCGGCCAGCTGCGCCACGAAGTAGCAGTCGCCCAGCGCACCCTGTTCGACGTCGCTGGGGTCAATCGCGTGTTCGTCGCCCTCTGCCTTCACCGCCACCACGCCCGCCGTCTTGGCGTAGGTCGCGTTGGGAGCGTACTCGTTGGTCGGGTCCGGATTCACCGCGGGATCCTGCATGGGGGTCGCGGGCTTGGCGGCCACCGGGGCCGCGGTCGGCGGCTTGGGCTGCGGCGCGGGCGTCACAGGCGTGGTGTGCTGCGGCGTGGTTGCCGGTCCGATGTTGTCGTTCTTCTTCTTCTTCTTCTTGTGCTTGGGCTCGGGATAGCCGTTGGCGTGCACGGCGGGACCCAGCGTGTCGGTGGGCGACGGGATCTTGACCGGCGGCTTGGGCTTCAGAGCGGCCACTCCCGCGGCATACGACTTGCCCTGCGCTGGGCTGGGCGCCGGTGCCTTCTGGGCTGGGGCGTTGGCCAGCGGGGCAGGCTTCTTGGGCTCAGGCTTCTTGGCGTTCGCGATGGCCATGGTCAACTCCCCGGAGAAGGGCCGAATTTGTCGTCCACCCGCTTCATACCGCGTCCTGCGCCCGGTCACCCAGCCTGATGTTCGGTGGACCTTGCGAGGCCGGGGCGCGCCGACCCCGATTCCGCGCGTTCGCTACAGATTTCAAGGGGCCAGCCACAACCGTCGCGGTCGCGTTGCCACGATCCCCGCGGTGGGCCTACCCTTGTGACCTTGCCCTGAGGGTTCCATGGACCGCCTTCTGCATCCCAGCGCCGTTGCGACCGTGGCGAGCGGCCTTGCCACCGCGGGGTCGTCGCGGTCCATCCAGGTCTGCCCGTGACGCACCGCCCCTTCGCCGCCTGGCCGCCCGACGACCTGATCCGCTCGCTGACGGACCGTGGCGTTCGTCCGGGTCAGGCCAGATCGGCCGTGCGTACGCTTGCCGCTGCGTTTCATCGCGATGGTCAGCCTTGGCCGGAGGTGCTGGCGCTTGCGCCCAAGACCGTCGCCCCGCACTTGGCCCAGCTGTGCCTGCCGGACCGACCGCTGACACTTGCCGAGGACCACGCTGCCGACGACGGCACCCGCAAGCTCGTCTTTTGCACGTTGGATGCACTTCGCATCGAGGCGGTGCTGATTCCGGCCGACTCCGGGCGCCGCACCACTCTGTGCGTGTCGAGTCAGGCGGGCTGTGGCAGAGCCTGCCCGTTCTGCGAGACCGGCCGCACGGGGCTGCAGCGCAATCTGGGGGCGGACGAGATCGTGGCCCAGCTGCGCGGGGCGTGGGCGCTGTGGCAGGCCTGCCGGGGCACGCGGCCGCCGATTGGCAATCTGGTGTTCATGGGAATGGGCGAACCCATGGACAATCTTGGGGAAGTCTTGGATGCCATCGCAGTCGTCACCCATGACCTGGCCTGGGGACTGTCGGCGCGTCGCGTCACGGTCAGCACCGTCGGGGTCGTGTCGCAGTTGCCCGCCTTCTTCGCCGGCACCCGGGCAGGGCTGGCCCTGAGCCTGCACGCCGCGGACGACGCCAAGCGCGCGCGTCTGGTGCCCGCCAACCGCCGGTGGGGTGTCGCTGCGCTGAAACAGGCGCTGTTGGACCACCTGCCGCCCGGTCGCGACGTGTTCGTCGAGGTGGCGCTGTTCGCCGGGGTCAACGACGGACCGGAAGACGCCGACGCGTTGCTCGCGTGGCTGCAGGGACTTCCGGTACGCGTCAACCTGCTGCCCGCCAATCCGGGACCCGACCCGACACTGGTGGCGCCCGATGCGGACACGGTGCGCCGGTTCCAAAAGCGCTTGCTCGACGCCGGTATCCGGGCGATGGTCCGCCACCCGCACGGCCGGGACGTGGGCGGCGCCTGCGGACAGCTGGCCGGCAAACGCTTGGGAGACCCTGCATGACGTCTGAGTATCTGGCCGCCCCTCCCCCGCTTCTGGTCGCGCGGGGGCTGGTCAAGCGGTACGACGGCCGCCGCGTGGTCGATGCGCTGGATCTCGAGTGTCGCGCGGGCACCGTGCTGGGGCTGCTGGGGCCCAACGGCGCGGGAAAGACTACTACGTTGAGGATGTTGTACGGCTTCATCGAGCCCGAGGCTGGCGAGATCCGCTACGACGGACGCTCGTTTCAGACCGACCGCGAGGCGCTGGAGCGTCTGATCGGCGTCTGCGCCCAGGACGACACGACCGACCACGACTTCACGGTCGAACAGAACCTGCGCGTCTATGCGAGCTACTTCCGCCCCAGCCCGCCCGATCTGGACCGGCGCGTGCAGCAGCTGCTCGATCAGTTCGGACTGCGCGAATTCGCCCAGCATTCCCCGGACGAGCTGTCGGGCGGCTACCGACGGCGCCTGATGATTGCCCGCTCGCTGGTGCACGAGCCCAAGCTGCTGTTTCTGGACGAGCCGACGACCGGCCTTGACCCCGCGGCGCGACTGGACGTTTGGCGCCTGATCGCGATGCTGCGGGCGCAGGGGCTGGCGATCATCCTGACCACCCACTACATGGACGAGGCCGAGCGCCTGAGCGACGAGGTCGTGGTGCTGGCCAAGGGCAGGGCGGTGGCGCAGGGGGCTCCGCGGGCGCTGCTGGACTCGGTGATGGGCGACCACATGGCGGTGACGCTGGTCGACGAGGTGGACTCCGCGCGGTTGACCGCCTGGACCTCGGACCGGCTGGGGGCGGCGCCGTTGCGCGTGCTGGACGAGTGGCACGTGCCGTTGAGGGCGAAGCAGCTGACGCAGTTCTCGACGGATTTCGCCGACGTGCGCTTCAAGGTCCGGGACCCCACGCTGGAAGACCTGTTCCTGAAGCTGTCGCTGGATCCGGCCGAACCGCCCGTGGAGCCGTCACGCGACGCGCCGCCGACCCCGCAGACGTCCGACGACCCGGCCCCCGCCAAGGTGCGCTGGCGGCCCCACCTGCGCGACCTGCCGGACTGGCGAACGCGGGCGGTCTTCTTTCGCAACGCCCGAGTCTACCTGCGCAATTGGCGCACGGCCTTCCTGCCCCCCGCGCTGGAGCCGATTGTCACGTTCCTGGCGTTCGGTCTGGGGCTGGGCGGCTATGTCGGCGCGATGACGTGGCACGGCACCGACGTGAACTACGCGACCTACATGGCTCCGGGACTGCTGGCACAGACGGCGTTCGCGACGCCGTTCTTCGAGGCCCTGTACTCATCGTATGTCCGCATGTTCTATCAGAAAACGTGGGACGGCATTCTGGCCTCGCAGGTCGAGCTGCGGCACATCGTCTGGGGCGAGATCACCTGGGCGGCGTGGCGCGGCTTCATGAACACGACGGTCGTCGCGCTGGTCGTGGGGGCCCTGAATGCGCTTGGGCTGGTGCACCTGCGCTGGGAGTGGCTGCTGGCGCTGCCGCCACTGGCGTTTGTGGTGGGTTGGGCGTTCTCCGCATTCGCCCTGATCTTCACCGCTACCGTGCCGTCCATGGACCACATGAACTACCCGGTGTTCATCGTCGGCGTTCCGCTGGGACTCGTCAGCGCCACCTTCTTTCCGATTCCGGCTGGCAGTCCGTGGCTGCTTGCGGCGATGCAGGCCAACCCGGTGTACCACTTGGCCGAGACGTTTCGCGGCCTGCTGCTGAACGGCACGTTTGACGCACACTTGGGCTGGCTCGCCGTGACCTCTGCCGCGATGCTGGTCGTGTGTGCGACGGTGGCGCAGCGGCTGGTACGTCGGCGCGTGCTGGGCGAGTAGATCCTCCATCCGTCCAAGGTCTTTCGCCCGCTTTGCCGGGGCTGCGACAGGCTTGACCGTCCAACGGGCGGCGCGCATTCTGCCGGCCGGGGGCTCCGCCTTCCGACCGACAACGCCGCGAGGCTCGCATGCATCCGTCCGTTCCGTCCTTTCACCGCTTGGCCTGGCTGCCCCTGACCCTTGCGTGGGCACTTGCTGGCTGCGGCAGCGATGCGGTCGTTTCTGAAACGGGTGCCGACGCCGACCAGACCCTCGACCAGAACGTCACCGACGGTCAGGTCGGAACGGACACAACTGCGGAAGATCTGGTCGCTCCGATCGATCTGGTCGACGTCGCCACGGACGTCGCGCCCGACGTCGCGCCGCCGCAAGACACCACCGTGGATGTCGCCGCGCCCGACGCGGACGATGGTGCAGACGCCGTTGCGGCGGACGTTGCCCCGGTGGACACGCAAGCTCCTGATGCGACAGAGGAAGTCGACACCACCCCCGACACCGGTCCCGAGGTCGTCGCCTGTCAGCAGGACCTCGACTGCGCCGCCGCCGGACCTGCGGCCGCCTGCCACACCTGGCTTTGCGACCAAGGGACTTGCGTTGCTGCGGCCCTGCCGGTGGGCACCGCGTGCGACGACGCCGATGCCTGCACGTCGGGAGAGGCGTGCGACGGTCAGGCCTGTTCCGGCGGCAAACCTCTGATCTGCAACGACAACAACGTCTGCACCAGCGACAAGTGTCTGGGCGGCGCGTGCGTGTTCACCCCGGCTGCCGCGTTCTGCAACGACGGCGACGCCTGCACCTACAGCGACGCGTGCAGCGACGGCAAGTGCTCGGGACAGCCCAAGAAGTGCGACGACGGCGACCCCTGCACGCTGGACGGCTGCGCAACCGGAGAGTGCACGCACACGCCGACGGACGGACCTTGCGTCGCCGCCAACCTCTGCTCGCTCGCCGGCACCTGTCAGGCGGGCCAGTGCGTCTCGCTCAAGCCGGTCGACTGCGACGACGGCGACGTGTGCACCGACGACTTCTGCAACCCCAAGCTGGGCTGCCAGCACGGCGCGAACGCGAGCCCGTGCCCGTTCGGCAGCGCGTGCGTGCTGGGCCAGTGCTCGGGCGGCTTGTGCAAGTCCACGGGCGGCAAGGGCTGTGACGACGGCAACCCGTGCACGCAGGACGTGTGCGACGTGGGCAAGGGCTGCATCTACACGGCGGTGGCGGACCAGACCCAGTGCGCCGCGGGCAACGCGTGCGTGGCCGCGAGCAAGTGCATGTCGGGCAAGTGTGAGGCGGGGGCCGCCAAGAACTGCGACGACGGCGATGCCTGCACCGACGACAACTGCCAGCCGGTGCAGGGATGCCTGTGGACCTTCAACCAGGCCCCTTGCGAGGACGGCAACCTGTGCACCAAGAAGGACGCCTGCGCGAACGGGAAATGCATGGGTGGTGCACCTGTGGACCCCAAAGTCGACTGCAACGACGCCAATGCGTGCACCGTCGACGCCTGCTCGGCCCTGACCGGGTGCACCCACACCCCCACCGACGCGCTGTGCAGCGACGGCAACCCCTGCACGGAGGGCGATGCGTGTCAGGCGGGCAGCTGCGTGCCGGCCAAGATCCTGTGCGACGACGGCAAGGAGTGTACGGTCGACACCTGCAACCTCCAGACGGGCCAGTGCTCGTGGACGTCCAAGGTCGGTTCCTGCAGCGACGGCAACGCGTGCACGGTGGACGACGTGTGCAAGGCCAGCCAGTGCACGCCCGGTCCGCTGAAGAGCTGCGACGACGGCGAGGACTGCACGGCCGACAGCTGCGACATGACCAAGGGCGCTTGCGTCTGGGTCGTCAAGCCCGGGGCCGAGGCCGCTGCGTGCGACGGTTCGGTGACCGGCGGCCGCTGCGTCAAGGCCACGAAGAACAACCTGACGTGGGAACAGGCTGAGCAGGCTTGTGTCACCTGGGGCGGCCACCTCGTCCACGTTCAGTCGGCAGACGACACCAACAATCTTCGAAACTTGGCCAACCAGGTGTGCGGCAACGGTGCGGAAGCGTGGATCGGCCTGACCGACAAGGACGTCGAGTACCAGTTCAAGTGGACCGACGGCCAACCGGTGACCTACACGAACTGGAGCGGCGGGCAGCCGGACAACTGGGCGGGTGGCGCCTGCGCCCAGACCGGAGAAGACGTTGTCCACATGCTGTGGAACGGCACCTGGAACGACATCTGCATCAAGGATGGGCGGGGCTGCTACCTGTGCGACCGCCCTCTGCCCTCGGTGACGTGCGGCGACCCGGCCAAGTGCCAGGGCAAGGGCATCTGCACCCAAGGCAAGTGCGTCGGGTCTGTCTCGACCTGCGACGACGGCAACCCGTGCACACAGGACGCGTGTCAGGGTGGCGGCGGCTGCGGCAGCACCCCCATTGCAGACGGCGCGCCGTGCGGCTTCAGCGGCGTGTGCGGCGGCGGAAAGTGCAGCGCAGGCAGCGACATCGGCGTTCCGGCGACGTCGTGCGTGCAGGTGCAGAAGGCCAATCCGGGGGCCAAGGAAGGGCTGTACTGGCTGGACCTGGACGGCGCCGGCGCGGCCCCTCCGTTCCAGGCGCTCTGCCGGTTCGATCTGGCGGGTGGCGGGTGGACGTTGGCCGCTGTCGTCAGCAACGACAACCAGAATACGTGGACGTGGAACCAGCGGCAGCGGTGGCAGGACACCACAACCTTCGGCAGCTCTGCGGCGCTGACGCAGGACTTCAAGTCGCCCGTGCTAGCGGGACTGCCCTTCAAGGACCTGCTGTTCGTGCACGCGCCGTCGCAAGTCTGGGCGCAATACGCCAATGTCGGCGATGGGTTGCAGACGCTGGCGCAGAAGATCGCTGGCTACGGCAACGACCCGGTGTGCTGGCAGCCCGACACGGCGTTTGCCTTGGCGGACGGCACGTTGACCAAGAGCGGCAAGCTCTGCGACACCCGCTTGTACATCAACGCCCACGACCACGACGGCAAGCCGTACCAGTGCGGCGACGACGAGTTTACGTGGGGACCGGGCTGGAGCTCAGGCGACGGCGGCAACGGCTGCCCGCTGGACGACCCGGGGGCGATCAGCTCGCTGGGCGCTTGCTACAACCAGGCGAATACAGAAGTGAACACCACCGGCTTCGGTCAGGCGCTCGGTCTGAACTCGGGCCAGAACGGCACCGGAGCCAACCACATGCGGGTGTTCGTGCGTTAGGCGCTCCGACGACGCGAAAAGGCCAAGTGGGCAAGCCTGAAGTGCTCAGCACATGAGACGAAGTCTGCTTTCGCGTTCAAGGGTTGCAGTCCACGGTCAAGGTGCTTTGGCGGGCGTCCGCGCGGCCAGATCCCACGCCTTCAGCCACTTCACGGACAGGCGCCGGAAGCCCAGCTTGCCCAACCGCTGCTCCATGTCCTGCATGTGCCCGGCACCATAGAAGATGCCCAGCCGCTTGCGCCCCTGCTGCAGCTGCCGCTTCACCACGTCGACGACGACCTGATTGCGTTCGGCGATCAGCACGGCGCCGGCAGCTCCCTCGCCACCCAGATCGGTCAGCATTGCGTCGGACTCGACCAGCTCGCGTGCCAGAAACTTCTTCAACGCGCGCGGGCGGTCGGGCTTGGCCAGGGCCCACAGCAGGTCCAGCGTGCCCAGCCTGGGCGTGCCGTCGTCGTACTGCCACTTCGCCATGTCGACCAGACTCCACTGCAGCAGCGAGGCCATGATGCCGCCCGCTTGGGCCTTCAGCGCCTCCGCCAGCCGATCCGGGGCGATGTCGGCGTGCACGAAATTCGGGCGGGTGTAGTCGAGTTCGTCCAGCTGAAAGGTCAGCGCCAGCAGGTCTTTCATCGACCGCTGCAGTGTTCCCGTGCCCCCTTCCGCCCCACGGATCCCGGCCAGGTCGGTGCCCGCGTCCACGACCAGCTCGAACAGCAGTCGGTCATACGTCGCGAAACGCCGTTGCAGCTCGAGGTAGTACGCCAGATCCGCGATGTGGATGGCGGACACGAGGTCAATCGTTGCGCCTTTGGGGCCTTGCAGCGTGACGACTGAGGTCTCCAGCGCCTCTTTGCCCTGCGTCGACACATAGCGCATGTGCCGCTCGGGCTTGGGGCGAGCGGCGACCGTCCCAGGCGGCGCGGTCTGGGCCATCGCGACGTCGGGCAGGGCACTCATCAGCGCAAGTGCGACCAGAAGCACGCCACCGACGGAGGTGACTTGCTGGAACTTGAACTGGAACAACGCGTACCCCCCGATCACCAGACCCACCGCTACGGCGGCTTCCACGGGCTTGTCGATGGCACCGGCCACCAGAATTGCCGAGCATGCCACCAGGTAGGCGTACGGCACCCAAGTCCAGACACGGAACGGCCGCACCGCGTCGGGCCGCTGACGACGCAACACCGGCACCGCCGCCACCACGCCCAGCGACAGCAGCATCATCGCAAGGGCAGACCACCGCAGCAGATCGTCGAATGTGCCGGTCGTGATCAGCACTGAGGTCCATGCTGCCTGGGCCAACAGACTGGCAACCGGCGTTCCCCATCTGGGGTGCCTGCGGCCCGCTGCGGCGAAGAACAAGCCGTCCTTGGCCATCGCGTAGTAGATGCGGCTGCCGCCTACAATGGTCGCCAGCACGCTGGACAGCACCGCCACCGCGATGATGCCCGCCATCACCTGACCGCCTACTGGACCCAGCAGGACGGTGGCGGTCGCGGACCCGGCCTCGAAGGCTTGCGGCAGGTCAGGCAGCACCGAGACGAACGCCGCGCACAGCAGCAGGTACAGCAGGCCGACCGCCGACGTCGCCCAGATCAGCGCCCACGGCAGGTCCGTCGCCGGCCGCTCGATCTCCGAAGCAACGTAAGCCGCTGTGTTCCAACCCGAATAGGCAAACGACACTGCGGCCGCCGCCGCCAGAACGCCCAACCAGTCGGCGGCGCCGGCGTCCGGCACAACCGGCAGGTCGGCCTGCGCTCCAATCGCCAGCGCCCAGCCCGCGCCGACCAGCAGCACGGTGAACAAACTGCCGACCAGCACCAGCTGCACGCGCCCCGCCACCCGCACACGCAGGCAGGCAAGGCCGGTCAGCCCCCACACCAGACCCAGCGCAATCGCCTGATCCAAGCCGAACTGCCCGGAATGACCCAGCACCGTCCACGTCGCCAGCGGCTGCAGCACCGCCTCGCCGAACAGCAGCTGTCCCTGAAAGCGGGGAATGCCGACCGTCATCGCCGCGATCGCCCCTGAGAACGACGCCAGCAGCGACACCTGTCCGTACAGAAAGGCGGAAAACCTGCCGTAAGCATGGCGCAAATACACGTAGTCGCCACCCGCGTGCGGCAGCATTGCCCCCAGCTCGGCGACCGACAGCGCGCCCGCAAGGGCCACCAGCGCCCCGGCCGCCCAGATGACGAAGAACAGCGGTCCGGTGCCCGCAGCATCGGCCACAATTCGCGGCGTCAGGAAGATGCCGACGCCGATCATCGTGCCTGCCACCATCGCGGCCGCGTGCCAACGCGACAGGTGACGCGGTGCGCTGTCGTCGGGCGGGCCGGGGAACGGTGCAGCAGCGGGCGTCGGGTCTTGCGGCATACGGTGCAGCGTGCCACAGCGTGCGGTGCGGAGCCAGCGCGCAACGGTCAGCCGCGTTGCCCAACGCTTCCGGCCGTGGCACAACCCTCAGGCGCCACCCGCTCCTCCGGGTGCCAAGGACCGCCATGACCGCCGCCAAGAAGAAGGCTCCGATTGCCCGCACCCCGGCCCCGCCCCGCCAGCGCCACGACCGCGCCGACGACTACCTGGGCTGGCTGGCCAAGGCCGTCACGCCGCATCACGCGGTGGCGGTGTGCGCAGACGTCCTGGAGCGCGCCGGTTTCCAGCCCCAGCTGCTGGCCGGCAACTTCGAGCCGCGCCCGGGCGACCGCAGGTACGTCGTGCATCCGGACGGCAAGTCCTTGATCGCCCTTGTGATTGGCGAGAGGTCTTCGGTCGATACCGGCTTTGCGCTGATCGGCGCCCACACCGACAGCCCTGACCTGCGCCTTCGCTTGAACCCGGTGGCTTCTTCCGCGGGCGCACTGCAGCTGACCACGCAGCTGCACGGCGGGCTGATTCGTCGCTCTTGGCTCGATCGACCGCTGGGCCTTGCGGGCGTGGCCTACGAGGTGGTGCGCGATCGCCACGGTGCGCCCACCTTCCACCCAGTCACGGGCGTGCCGGTGCTGCTACGACGCCTGCTGCGCATCGATGAACCCATTGCGATCATTCCGGATCTGGCCATCCACTTGGACCGCGACAAGAACGACAAGGGTGGCATCAACCCGCAAAACCAGCTCAATGCGGTGCTGGCGGGCGGCGATCTGGAGCAACCCGAGGTGCTGCGCCTGCTGTCGACCCGCGCCGGTCTGGATCTCGACCGCGTCGACGGCTTCGACCTGCATCTGGTGCCGGTGCAGAAGCCGATGCGAGCCGGCATCGACGGGTCGCTGATCGTGGGGGGGCGCCACGACGACTTGGCAATGGTCTATGCGGGGTTGTCGGCACTGCTCGAGTCTGTCGAGGACGACCCGACCCCCGTCCGCACCCGGGTCGCCGCGTTCTTCGACGCCGAAGAGACGGGATCCCTGACGTCGTCCGGCGCGGCCTCGAACTTCCTGCGTGACGTGCTGGTGCGGATCACCCGACGCCACCCGGCCACCGACTCGGCCGCCGATGCGGAACAGGCGTTTGCGCATACGGTTTGTCTCAGTGCCGACATGGCCCACGCCCAGCACCCGGCGCACCCGGAGCTGCACGACAAGCAGCACGCGCCGCTGATCAACCGCGGTGTGGTGCTCAAGGCGAACACGAATGACCGCTATGCCACCACCGGCGAGACGGGCGCGCTGTTTACGGCGCTGTGCGAGGCGGCGGGAGCGCCGATCCAGGACTTCGTGATGCGTCAGGACCTGGCGTGCGGCTCGACCATCGGTCCCATCACGTCAGCGTCACTGGCGGCACGCACGGTCGACATCGGCTGCCCGATGTGGGCGATGCACTCGTCTGCCGAGACGATGGGCGCGCAAGATCTGGACTCGATGGTCGACGTGATGCGTACGTTCTTTGCCGGGCGGAAGGCTTAGACCGCGCACTGCACGCATGATGCACGTGTAAGGCACGGTTGGCGCACGCTTACCGCACACCCACGCTCATCAGCTTGGTGCCGACGTTCTGGTGGCCGTTCTCGTTGAAGGCCACGCCGTTGTACGAGCTCTTGTCGTCGCCATCCATGCGGAAGTAGGCTGAGGTGGTGTCGCCGCACCAGCCGCCGCAGTCCTTCCAGCACGCATCGTTGTGACCGGTGATCATCAGGCCGGTCCACATCCAGCCAGCATCGCAGACGTTCATCTGGTACTTGATGCCGGCGTTGGCGACGCCACCGGCGACGGACCACTCGCCCAGCACCGAGCCATTGGTCTCGTAGTTGGTCACCGACGCCTTGACCGTTTGGCCGCTGTCGCGCTTGAACCAGGCCGTCTGGCTGTTGGCGTGGTTGACGTACAGGACTTCCGTAAAGCCGATGTCGTTGCAATTGCTGCGATAGCCATTCTGGCCGTAGGCGGTCAGCGACGACGTCTCGGTCTTGAAGTGCACGGTCTCGCTGCCGGTGTAGCACATGGTCCAGCCGCCGCCGCCCGTCGTCATGTCGCAGTACGCTTCAAAGGCCGCCCCGGTGCTCGGCTTCAACCAGTACTTGCCGTTCGTCGACGAGGGGGCCGCCGCCAGCAACGCCTTGCAGCTCAGCGCGGGATTGGCGGGCGTGCCGGGCGGGACCACCAGCGAGATGACGGCGAAGGCCTCGCCGTTGCAGATGTAGACCGCCTTGTCCTTCTTGTTGGCGTAGAGGTAGCCGAACCGATCCGCCGTGCACTGGACCGGGTGCGCGTCGGCGACCGTCAGCTGCAGCCCGCCGTTGGCCGTCAGCAAGCCGTTGACCGTGAAGTCCTTGTTCGCCGCCACGAGGCCTGAGGACAGCGTCTGGAAGCTGACGTTCCAGCTCGTCACCGCGCCGTCCGTCGTGTTGTTGGTGAACCCGGTGTCGACCACCAGCAACCGCCATGTTCCCTTAGGGTTCTTGCCGATCCACCCGCCCAGATCGCCCGACACGGTCTTGGTCGGTGCGGGCCAAGTGGTCTTCAGCGCCGTCCCTGAGCCAGACTTGTCGTACAGCACGTATGCCGCGTTGGCCGGGTCATACAGCGTCAGTTTCAGCTTGGAGATATCGGAGTTGGCCAACTCGACCGTCACCGACAGCGTTTGCGCGATGCCGACATCCGGTACGACCAGCGACGTCTCGACGCCCACCGGGTTGTTGTCGGGAATCGCGATCGGCAGCTTGGTCGGCAGTGAAGTGGTGATGAACTGGTTGGTCAGCAGCTTGTTCGAGATCTCGTCCAAACCGTCGGCGGGCAGCCCGGTGGGGTCCATGGCCTTGACGCAGGCGTAGGAGCCATCGGCCTTGAGCCCTTGGATCACCAGTCCGGTACCACACGCAGCGCCGAGCTTGGGCAGCACCGGCAGTCCGTCCAGATCCGCGAACTTGTTGCTGAGCGCGACCTTGGCCAACGTCGGAACGCCCTCCAGATCCGCGTAGGCACCCGACGTCGCCACCGTGGCCAGCGACCCCGTCTTGGCATAGGCGGAGAGGTCCGGTGCCCCCGCCAGGTCCGCATAGGCCCCTGAAGTCGCCACCTTGGCCAGGGATGCGGACTTGGCGTAGGGCGCCAGCAGCTGTGGGTCCAGATGCTGGGCGGTCACGCAGCCCGAGCAGTCGAGCGCATCCGCCGTCGCGGCGCGAAGGGCATACAGCATCGATCCGACCGGCGAGCGGGCGAGGGCCGGGTCGGGCTCGACCTTGACCTCCAGAAACGCTCCGGTCAGCCCGGCAAGTGCGCTGGCCGCCAGCGGACTGGTGCTGCCCAGCGTGTGCTGGAACAGGCCGCCCTGCACGATGACCTCGAGCGGTCCCTCTTGCCACACTGCGCTGCCGCCTTGGATCTGGGCGAATAACCCGAACGAAACCTGATACTTGCCATCAGCGACCGGACCGCCTCCCGTTGACGTCAGCAGCCCTTCGACGCGGGTAAACGCAGGCACCGCCGCCTGTCCGGCGGTGGCCACCAGCGGCAGCAGCAGCGCGGCGAGCAGGACAACGAAGCGGGGCAAAGGAAGAACTGACCGAGTCATGGCGGTGCTCCGTCGGGCAAGAAGCCTGTGTCGGGGGGAGGGACGATTCGCCCCCCATGGTCGCGCCACTCCGGTCGGCGTGCAACCTCGCGGACGCTTTGGCGGATGGCCAAGGGGCCGAAAGTTGACCGGGAGCCCCTTCGTGGTCACCATCGTTGCCCGTCACCCACTTTCCGGGAGGTTCCGATGCGACTCAAGCTCCTGACTGCCGCGACACTGGTCCTGGCCGTGCTGGCCGCTTGCGGACCCGAGACTACGCAGACGCTGCCGCCGCCCAAGCCCTTGATCCCGACCGAGGCGCCGCCGATCGCGCCAGAGCCGGCCAAGCCCGAGCCCAAGGTGATCCGCCTGACGTCGGCGTCGCCACAGGCCCTTGCTGCCTTCGAACAGGCCAGCCAACTGGCCGATCAGGCCCGCTATGGTCAGGCGTTCGACCTGTACCGGCAGGCGACAGCGCTGGACGCGGACTTTGCTGCCGCGCGGGCGTTCTACGGCGCCAACCTGGCCGGTGCCGCGGGCGACGAGGAACTGACGCTGGCGCTGGATCTGGCCCACAACCGCAGCGAGACCGAGGAGTTGCTGGTCGAGATGCTGTTCTACCAGCGCCGCAGCGACTTGGAGAAGGCCGGGTCCGCCGCCACCCGTCTCTCGCTGGCCGCCCGTGAGGACAAGCGCGCCTACACCTACGCGGGCCAGTTCGCCTATGAGACCGGCGACTTCGACAACGCAGCCAAGCACCTGAACAACGCGCTGGCCCTCGACCCACGGCACGGCCCGGCGCTGAACCTGCTGGCGTATCTGAACAACCGCATGGGCAAGACGGAACAGGCGGTGGCGTTTGCCAAGCAATACGCCGAGGCGTATCCGGACGAGCCGAACGCGCACGACACGTATGGTGAGATCCTGATGAATGCAGCCAAGTTGCCGGAGGCCGAGGCGTCGTTCCTGAAGGCTACCGAGCTCGCGCCCACTTTCACTTCGGCCTGGCTTGCCCTCGCACAGCTGCGGGCCCAGCGGGGCGATGCCAAGGGGGCGGCTGTGGCACTGGCACAGGCGAAGCTGCACGCGACCGTGCCAACGGAAGTGCTGCTGGTCCAGACGACGCCCGCCTGGGTCGCGCTTGCGCAAGGCAACGCCTCAGGGGCCGCTGCCGCCTTCGATGCCGCAGACAAGGTCATCGGGGCTCAGCTGCCGTCGCTGACACCGCTGGTCACCCTGCAGCGTGCCTGGATGGCCTATCTGCGCGCCAAGCCTGCGGATGCCGTGCGCTTGGCGCAGGCCGCGGTGGACCAGACGGCTGCCCCGCAGGTCGGCGACCCGCTCGCGGCAGCCGTGAAGCGTTGGGCAGGCACGGTCACCGTGCTAGGGCTGGCGCGTCAGGGACAGGCTGCCGAAGCCGAGCGCGTGCTGGGGGTTGCCGAGGCCGACGGGGCCAAGGCACCGTTCGAGCCGATGCTGACTTCGCGACTCACCCACGCCAAGGGCATGGTGCTGGCTGCCGGTGGCAAGGTCGACGCGGGAATCGCGACCCTGGAGACCTGCGACAAGACTGACTTCGCGTGTCTGTGGGACCGCGTGCAGCTGCTGCAGCAAAAGAGCGGCAAGGTCGCATCGCAAGCGGCACGTCAGCGGCTGATGGACCGCACCGATCGCGACCCGGCCTACCCGTTCGTGCGCAAGTTGGCATCAGGACGTTAGAATTACGCCGAGAACCCGGCAAGGAATGCAGCCGACCGGCGAGATGCGGAGGCTATTGCTCCCAGCCGCTGGACTGCGAGACCGTGCTGAGGTCGTCGACGAAGGATAGACCGGCAGGCAGGGCGAGGCTGTTGTTGTAGAAGCCGAGCATGAGCGGCCGCTGGTAGCCGTACGTCGAGGACGAGTACGTGTACGGCGGGCCCGAGCCGACCACCACCACCACCGTGTTGACGCGGTTCGCCAGCATCGTCACGGTCTGGCCGACGGTGCAGTTCGAGGCGCAGTTGTTGGCCGGCGCCCAGATATTGGAGCCGTTCACCGCGATGCTGGGGTACTCGTTCCACGACGCGTAGGAGGTGTAGTAGAAGTACATGGCCCAGTTGATGTTGGCGGCGGTGGAGTTCTTCACGCGGAAGAGCACGCCCGCGTGCTTGCCAGACGTGCTGGAGCCGTGATCGCGGTAGGTCTCGGAGATGATCATCGCATTGGGTCCACCGTAGCCCTTGTTGTTGAACAGGGCGCGCAGCAGCGGCTTGTTGCTGGTCAGGTTGGCGGCGAGGCCGTTGCTGTCGGACCAGGTCGACGGGGCGACGCCGCCGAACAAGTCCGAGTTGTTGCCGGCCAACCAGCTGTTGGCGTAGTCATAGGTCGGACCCCAGAACGCATAGCGGTATTGCGCCGATTCCGGCAGCTCCGGATCCTTGAAGTTGGCCGCGTACAGGTTGCCGTCGATGACCAGATCGCCCTTGACGGTGACCTTGGTGCTGGACAGCGTCTTGACGTCGATGGAGAAGGACTTGATCTGGCCGTCGTTCGTGTTGTTCAGGAAGTCGGTATCGACGACCTTCAACGTCCACTTTCCTTTGGGGTTCTTGCCCACCCAAGTCGTCAGGTCGCCAATCGCCGCCTTGGTCAGGGTGGGGTAGGACGTCTTCAGCGACGTGCCCGTCCCGGTTTTGTTGTGCAGGGTGTATGTGGTGCTTGCGGGGTCGACCAGCGTGACGACGAGTGTGTTGATCTTTGAATTGACCAACTCGAGATTGACGGTCAACGCCTCGGCGACGCCGGAGTCCAGGACGGTCAGATCCGTGCTGACGCCCGTTGGGTTGTTGTCCGGGATGTTCAGAGCGGACGCGAGCGCGTAGCTGTCGGTGTACTGGTTCCACAACAGGCCGTTCGACACCTCGTTCAGGCCGTTGGTGGGCAGGACGTTTTCGGTGATGGCCGCGACGCACTCGTAGGTGCCGTCTGCCTTCAGTCCCTTCATCACCAAGCCGGTGCCGCAGGCGACGCCGAGCTTGGGCAGGGTCGGCGCATTGCCCAGATCGGCGTAGGCTCCGCTGGTGGCAACCTTGGACAGCGTTGGGGCATTCGCCAGGTCGGCATACGAACCGGTCGTTGCGACCTTGGCCAAGGAAGCCGTCTTGGCATAGGCGCTGATGTCGGGTGCTCCCACGAGGTCGGTGTACTTGCCCGTGGTCGCCACCGTGGCGAGGCTGGCCAACTTCGCGTAGGGACTGAGGTCTGGTCCGCCCTCGAGGTCCGAAAACTTGCCGCTGGTCGCGACCGTGGCGAGCGCCGCCGTCTTTGCGTACGGTGCCAAGACCTTGGCGTCGATGTGGTCAGCGGTCAGGCAGCCGGAGCACGCCAAGCTGTCCGCCGTCTCGGTGCGCAATGCAAACAACACAGAGTTCAGCGGTTGGCGTGGCAGCTCAGGTTCTTCGCCGATCTGGATCCCCATCCAAGCTTCTGCGCCGATTTGACTGATGACCTGCTGGCTCAGTGCTGCCTTGACGCCCAGCGTCTGCGTGAAGTGGCCGCTCTTGACTGCGATGACAATGGGGCCCTCGGTCCAGATGGCCTGGACGGCCGCCGCCTCTGTGTAGATCCGGAACGTTGCTGTGTAGTTGCCATCGGTCGCCGGGCCGCCGGCGGTCGAGCGAAGCACGCCTTCGACCAGGGCTGTCACGGGTACGGCGGCATGGACCAACGCCGGGGTCAGCACGGTAGCGAAAACCGCGGCGAACAGGGCGGACCGGAGTCCGTTGGCGGATCGGTGCTGCATGAAGGCCTCATCGGTAGGGGCTGGAATCTGGACAAGTCCTGACGGACCGTCGCACGCATGCGACAGGAATCCTGCGTGTGCAAGGCGTTCAGGTCAAGCGAGTTTCGCGGCTTTTCACAGGGATGTCGGGTACGGCGGCGCTTGAATTCGACGGGGCTATCGCTTGCGCTTGGTCTTCTCACCGGGTCGGGTCACCGGCGGTTGCGCCGCAGCCGGGACCAGCACGAGCGGAATCGCGTCCTTGGACTGCATCAGGGCGCGCGCGATGATCCACAATCCCGCGACCACCGGGATGACGCTGAGCCACTGGCCCATCGTGAAGTGGTACTGAATCGCACGCTCAAAATCGGCAAGCGGTCCGGTCCCGGTGCGCAGCTGCTCGGTCTGGAATTCCTTGAAGAACTCGACCAGAAAGCGGAACGAGAAGTACACCGTCAGGAACACGCCGGCCAAAAGGCCCGAGCCCGCCCGCCGGATGTCGCGCTTCTGCACCTGAATCAGCACCCACCACGTCACAAGACCCATTGCGAATTCATACAGTTGTGACGGGTGTCGCGGCTCGCACGAGGCGACGGGGATGCCCTCCATTCGGCAGTAGCGCATGAACTGCACGCCCCACGACCCGTCGGTCGTGCGGCCCACAATCTCCGAGTTGAAGAAGTTGCCCAGTCGCACGCCGCCCGCCGCGATCGCGATGGCAGGGGCGAGATAGTCGGCGACCCGAAACCAGCTGCGGTTGTGCGTGCGTCCGAAGCCCCACAGGGCAAGCACAATGCCGACGGTCGCGCCGTGCGAGGCCAAACCGCCCTGCCAGAAGTACAGGATCTTCCAAGGCTCCTTGAGGTAGTCCAAGGGCTCGTAGAAGAACACGTGACCCAGCCGCGCGCCCGCGACGATGGCGATGACGCCCCACCACAGGAAGGACTCGGCAAACGCCTCGCTCTCGCCGTGCTTCAGCGCCTGCTGTCGCCAGACGTAGAAGCCGAGGTAGATGGTCGCCGCAAAAAGCAGTCCGTAATAGCGGATCTGCAGCGGCCCCAGGTGCAGCAGGATGGGGTCGATGTCCCAGACGATCGCTCCAAGCATGGACGTGTTCCTTCAGGTGATCAGGGGGCGCGGTTCTAGTCCCGCTCCGGTCGTGGTGCAAGCCTTCCGCCGCTTCCGTTCGCGATTCCGCTTCTGCCGTCAGGGAGTTTCCGGGGGGACGAGCCGTCGGGTGCATCGCACCAGATTAGGTTGCGCCACCCGATCCGGTTGAGCCGAAGCCGCCGGCTCCTCGCTCGGTAGCGTCCAAGGTGTGGACCACCTCGAACCGCGCTTGGGCCACCGGAGCGATCACCAGCTGCGCGATCCGCTCGCCGCGCACCAGCGTGACGGGCGCGGGGGTCAGGTTGATGACCAGCACTTGCACCTCGCCTCGGTAGTCGCTGTCGATGGTGCCGGGAGCATTGGGAATTCCCAGACCGCGCGAGAACGCCATCCCCGACCGCGGGCGGATCTGACCCTCCCAGCCACGGGGAATCGCAAGGGCAAGACCCGTGGGGACTCTGGCGCGCTCAAAGGCCTGAATCGTCAAGGGTTCCTGCAAAGCGGCCACGAGGTCACACCCGGCGGCTCCCGCGCTCATGTAGGTCGGCAGCGGCAGGTCGGCGTCGCGATCCGGGTTCAGGCGCTGCAGGCGGACGACGGGAACGGCGGTCGAGGTCACGGCAGGCTCCGGGTGGGGCAGGGCAGGACCAAGGGGGGATAGCAGGAACCCCGCACGGCGGCAATCGTTCCGTGTCGGCGGCAGGACACCCGTTGCCGTCCCGTGTATCCTGCCGCGGCTTCGCATCCCCCCACGAGGCGGTCTGTTGGAGGTCTTCATGCGTCAGGTCGATCTGAGCGAACCCCTTGCCCTGCAGGACGTTTTGGACGTCGCCTTCGCCCGGGCACAGGCCCACTGCGGTCCGCCGGCCCGGCGACGGATCGAGCGTGCTCGGGCGGTGGTGGACGCATTCCTCCTGGAGCACGAGACCCCTCGCTACGGCATCAACACCGGCTTTGGCGCGCTGGCCGAGGTGGTGATCCCGATCCATCAGGTTCAGGCGCTGCAGACGAACCTGCTGCGGTCGCACGCCACCGGTGTCGGCACGCCGTTCGCAACCGAGATCGTGCGTGCGATCATGTTGTTGCGGGCCAAGGTGCTGGCACAGGGCCACTCCGGCGTGCGGCCGGTCATCGTCGACACGCTTTGCGCCATGTTGCGGGCGGGCGTGCATCCGGTCGTGCCATGTCAGGGCTCGGTCGGGGCGTCGGGCGACTTGGCACCGCTGGCCCACCTTGCGCTGGTGCTGATCGGCGAGGGTGAAGCGGAGTTCCAAGGGGTGGTCATGCCCGCAGCGCAGGCGATGGCGGCGGCGGGCGTGCCGACGGTGGCGCTGGAGGCCAAGGAAGGCCTGTCGCTGATCAACGGCACGCAGGTGATGACGGCGGTGGCGGTGCTGGCGTGGCAACGGGCCGAGAACCTGTTGCGCTGTGCGGACATTGCAGGGGCGATGACGATCGAAGCGCAGCTTGGCTCGGTCAAGGCGTCCGACCCCCGCATCGCCGCCCTGCGCACCTACGAGGGGCACGCCGCGGTGGCGTCGAATGTCCGCGTGCTGTGCGCCGGCAGTCCGCTGGTCCACTCGCACGCCCACTGCCACAAGGTGCAGGACCCGTACTCGCTGCGCTGCATGCCCCAAGTGCACGGTGCGGTGCGCGGCGCGGTGAAGTTCCTGCGCGAGACGCTGGAGGTCGAGGTCAACGCGGTCACCGACAACCCCCTGATCTTCCTTGAGGAAGGGCAGGATCCGCGTGAGGGCGAGATCCTGAGCGGCGGCAACTTCCACGGTCAGCCGGTGTCCATCGCGTGCGATGTCGCGCGGCTGGCGCTGGTGTCGCTGGGCAGCATGAGCGAGCGGCGCATCGAGCAGCTGGTCAACCCGATGCTGTCGAGCGGCCTGCCGGCCTTCCTGGCGCCAGACTCGGGCCTGAATTCCGGGTTCATGATCGCGCAGGTGACGGCCGCGTCGCTGGTCAGCGAGTCGCGCGGGCTGGCCATGCCCGCGTCGGTCGACTCGATCCCGTCCAGCGCCAACCGCGAGGATCACGTCAGCATGGGCCCCATCGCCGCCCGGCGCCTGCTGGACGTCGTCGGCAACCTGGAGCACGTGGTCGCCATCGAGGTGCTGTGCGCCGCCCAAGGCATCGACGAGCGTGCACCTTTGACGCCCGGGAAAGGCACTTCTGCCGCTTGGCAGACCCTTCGCCAGGTCGTGCCCGTGCTCGACAGCGACCGGGTGCTGTATCCCGACATCCACGCGGCGACGCGTCTGCTTCGCTCCGGCGACCTGCTGACGGCCGTGGAGGCCGCGCTGGGTCAGCCGCTGGCCTGAGAACTCCCTTTCCCAAGGAAGAACATGCCGTTACTGCAGCTGCCCGCGCCTCTGGTGCTTGCCTCGACCTCGCGTTACCGCCAGGCGCAGCTTGCGCGGTTTGGTCTGCCGTTTGTATGTGTGCGGCCCGACTATGAGGAGCAACCCGTCGAGGGGCTCTCGGCGCGGGCACTGGTGCGGCATCACGCAGAGCAAAAAGCGCTGACCGTCCATGGTCTTCCGCAACACGCGAGCCACCTGGTGCTGGCGGCGGACCAAGGTGCGGTGCTGCGAGACGCGGTCACCGGGCGCGACAAGCTGCTGGGCAAGCCGGGGACGGTGGAGGCGGCCGTGGCGCAGCTGCTGGAGCTTGCGGGGCGCGAGCACGAATTGTGGACGGCGGTGTGCCTGGTGCTGCCCGACGGTCAGCGGCTGGTGCGTGAGGTCGGTGTCGAGATGGAAGTGCGCGCATTGACGAAGGAAGATGCGCTGGCGTACGTCGAACTGGACCAGCCGCTCGACTGCGCGGGGTCGTACAAGATCGAGGCGGCGGGGCCGTGGCTGTTCACGCGCATCCAGGGCGACGACCCAACGGCGATCGAGGGGCTGCCGATGATGGCGGTCGGCGAGCTGCTGCGGCAGGCCACGGACCTGCTGACGGTGGGGGCACTGGATCGGGCCCCGCGGCATTCGTAAAGTGCCGCAACCGCCCGTCGGGCATCAAGGAGTTTGGACCATGCTGCGTCATGTCTTTCTGGTGCTGTCGCTGACCCCGATGCTGGTCGCGTGCGGCGCGACGGGGGAGAACGGAACCGCCGTCTTCATGGTCGGGTCCAGTTGGCAGCCGGCCGTGCCCATCGCGGCGGGTTCGGTGTTTGCCATCTCTGCGCACCGCAGCGATCTCTTCCAGACGTCGCTGACCGTCGAAACCGACACGCCGAGCGTCATAGCCCCCAAGGGCGGGGCGTTCGAAGCGCTGGCGGCGGGGGCCGCCGTGATCAAGGCGATGGACCCGTCCAGCAACGCCGAGGTCGACCGGATCGGCTACACCGTCGCCAAGACCGCCACCGCCGGGCTGGCGTACTGGCCCGACGTGCTGTTGACCCCGACCGCGCGCGTCGCCCCGGAATTCGCGGTGCTCGCCGGCGCCCAGGTGCCCCTGCGCGCTCGCCTGGCCGACGCGCTGCAGCGCGAACTGAACCATCAGGCGGTCGCAAGCCTGGCCGCAGCGGCGACGGCGACCACGGCCGTGTCGGTCGCCCCCGATGCCGAGCAACGCGTGTTCCAACTGACGGCCGCGACGCTGCCTGCCGAGGCGTCGCTGACGTTCGCGGTGGCGCGGGGCAGCGAAGCGGCGCTGACTGCCACGCACACGGTGCACGTGGTCGACCTGGTCGCAGTGGCCAAGCTCGAGATCGGCAAGACGCAGGTGCAGATCCAGGCCGAGGGCACGCCCGGCAGCGATACGGCCCAGGGCGCCCCAGACGTCCAGGCTGGCAAGCGACTGTATTTCGTGCGGATTCTGGCAACGACGGCGCAGGGTCTGCGGATCTACGGGGTGCCCGCGGTCTGGACGGTGACGGCGGGCACGGCACAGCTGGGGACCACCGCGCCCAGCGAATACCAGTACTTCGAGTTGTCCAACGGTCAGGCCGTGACTTTGCAGGCGGTGGCGGGCAGTCAGACGGCGGAAGTCACGATCGCCTATTGACGCCCGATGCTGGGATCGCGGTCAGAGTATCGGCCGCAGCACCTGCACCAGCCACCCGAGAAAACGCTGCCACAACGGCCGCTTGCGCCATGCCTCGGCCGTGAGCAGCCGGGCATCCAGACACAGTTCGTCGAAGTAGCGCCGCAGCACGCGGGCCTGCTGGTCGCCGATGCCGACCACGTTGGCCTCGAGGTTGCGCTGGTGCGACAGCGGGTCCAAGTTGGCCGACCCCACTGTCCACCACTTGCCGTCGACGATGCCGAACTTCGCATGAATCATGCGGTGTTCGCTGAAGTACACCTGCACTCCCGCGCGCAGCAACCGACCCAGCGCGTGCGTCGAAGCGAGGGCGACGATCTTGACGTCGCTGGTCGAGAACGCCGGCAACACGATCCGCACGTCGCGTCCGGCCTTGGCGGCCTTGACCAACGCGCGCTCCAGCGCCCGCTCTGGCAGAAAGTATGACTGGGCCAGCAGAATCGACTCGCGGGCGGCGCGGACGGCCTGCAGGTAGCGGCGGCTGACGTTGGCCTGGCGGATCCGGCCGTGGTTGAAGGCGACGGTGGCCAGCGTCCGGGTGCGCTGCGGCTCCTTGGCCGACTTCAGGCGCAGGGTCTCGAACTTGCGGTCGGCACGGGATTTTCGTCGGCCCTGCCGCCAGTGGCGTGCAAGCTCGGCCGCGACGTCGAGGACCAACGGGCCTTCGACACGGACGCCGACATCGGCCCACGAAGGCGCTCCGGGCTTCAACGCGAAGTAGTCGGCTGAGACGTTCATGCCGGTGATGTGCACGACACGATCGTCGATCACGAACACTTTTCGGTGGTTGCGGCGCGCCCATCGGCTCCACGGCTCCGACAGGTGCAGCGGCCCGTAGAACTGGGTTTCGACGCCAGCCTCATTCATCCGCAACAGCAGCTCGTCCGTCAGGTCCATCGACCCCAGGGAGTCGAGCATCAGCCGCACCGACACGCCGCGTCCGCACGCCAGCACCAGCTCGTCCGCGAACGCGTTGCCGACCTCGTCCGGCATCAGCATGTACAGTTCGATGGCGATCGTGGTCTGCGCAGCCCGCAAGTCCGCCTGCAACCTCGTCCAGGCCTGGTACGGGTCGGTCATCAATCCGATGCGGTGACCCGCCCGCATGCCCACGTGCAGCGCGTGGCGGCGGGCCACGGAGAGCTGGGGAGAACTGACCCGTTCGTGTGTCATGTGTCGAAGATGATCCCTGCGATGGCCTTGGTACGCAAGGCGGCGGTTTCGCTTCCGCGGACACCCTGCTACAACGCTGGCACTGGTCAGTCCGGGGTCCTGAGTGTTCCGCCCTGTGGACGGCCTGGAGGCTTCGCCATGACGACCCGTCCGCCCGCGCCGCCCAAGACCTCCCGCAAGACCAAGGGTTCCGCGCCGCCGCCCGCGGCTGCCCCCGACGCGCCCGCGCCCGCCACGCCTGTCGCTGAGACGACGACCGACGTGCTGCTGCAAGACTGGACGCCGCTGGGACAGTCGTTGGACGTTCGCATCGGACTTGCCGCGTGGCCGCAGCTTGCCGCGGACCTGTTGGCCGACCACCGGGTGCCGCATCTGGCCCATGACAGCGGCGCGGTGTCGGCGCGATCGGCGCGCGTGCTGTTTGCGTGGTGTCGGGAGCAGCAGGCCGCCGGCGCGCTGCCGGACGAGGTCGTGTTGGTCGAGCTGGGCATCGGCACCGGCTTGCACCTGCGCTATCTGCTCGACGCGTTTCGCGATCTCTGCACGGAGGCAGGGGCCGACTACTACCAGCGGCTGGTCGCGCTGGGCACCGATGTCAGCGCGGCCACGGTGCGCAAGGCCTTGGACCGTGGGCTGTTTACACCCCACGCCGGTCATGTGCGTCTGGGCTTCATGGACGTGAATCGGCCAGGGTTGTTCGGCGAGATCGACAGCGGCGCGCAGCTGGACCTGCGTGGGCGCGTTCACGTCTACATGGCGAATTACCTGCTGGATCTGCTGGCGCACGACGTCTTCCGCCGCGCGCCCGCGGGTCAGGACCGGGGTCGTTGGGAGGCCGTGCTGGTCCGCACCTGGCTTCGGCATCCTGAGCTGCTCCACGCGGTCACTGATCTGGGACTCGACGACGTCCGGCGGCTGGCCCAGGACGGCTCGCCGCAGGCCTGTTCGCAGCTCGCGCCCCTGTACGACCTGTTGCAATTGGAGCTGCGAACTTGGGCCATCGACCTGACGAACCACCCGGATCTGCAAGAGATCGAGCGGTGCGCGGACGCCCTCGAGGCGGCGCTGGGACCCGATCACCCGCTGCTGGCTCAGGGTACCGTCGTCAACCATACCGCCGGTGCGATGGGGGCGACCCGTGCGCTGGTGGCGGCGACTGCCGAGGCAGGGTTTCTGCTGGTGCGCGATGTCGCCATGACCACGGCGGAAGAGGCGGGCAGTCCCCGCGTGCACCAGAAGTACGGGCCGACCGGTGCCGCGGGTGTCAACTTCTTCCAGCTGGACGGGTTTTTCGCGTCGCCGCTGGGGCAGGGTGTCCAGTGCGTGGCCCCACCTCAGGACGGGATGCGCCAACAGGCTTCGAGGCTGTTCACCCGGTTTGATCTCCCCGCCACGATTGCGGAATTCCGGGCAGCGTTTGAAGGCGAGGACATGAACCGCGCCGGCGCCTTGGCCGCCCGCGCTCGCGCCGAGCCCGACATGGTCGCCGCGATGGAGGCCTATCGGCAGGCGGTGCTGCTGGAGCCCACCAACTGGCATCTGCTGACCGACGCGGCCCGCCGGGCCTTGGTGCACGCGCGGCGTCCGGATCTGGCCTTGGCGATTGCGGTCAAGGGCCTTCAGATCAATACGGAATTCAGCGCGGACCTGTGGTCGGTGTACGGCGACGCTCACGCGGCGCTGGGTCGTCCCGAAGAGGCACGGGCGGCCTACGCGCAGGGCCTCGCCGTAGATCCGCGCAGCGCGCGACTGCATCACGGTGCGGCGGCGCTGGAAGCGGCACGCGGGCGCTACGAAGCGGCCTTCCGTCACATCGGCGAGGCGCTGGCATGCGACAAGGCCGGTGACCTGCGCGGTGACGTGCTGCAGCTGCTGGATGCGTGCCTGCGGGCGCAGGCGGCGGCGTTCCGGGCGAGCCAAGAGCGGCTGGCTTCGCGCTTCCTGCGCTAGAATTCGTCAGGACAACAGGCGCTTGGCCTTGGCGACGACGTTGTCGACCGTCAGGCCGTAGACTTGGGCGAGCACCTTGTCGGGCGCCGAAGCTCCGAACGTGTCGATGCCGATCGAGTCGCCATCCGGGCCGACGTAACGCTCCCAGCCCTTCGTCAACCCCGCCTCGATGCTGAGCTTGCGGACCTGAATCGGCAGCACCTGCAGCCGATAGGCCAACGGCTGGGCGTCGAACAACTCGCAGCTGGGCATCGACACCACTCGCGTGCCGATGCCTTCGGCCTGCAGCACGTCGCGCGCCGCCACGGCGAGATGGACCTCAGAGCCTGAGGCGACGACGATCATCTTCAGTTCGCCCTCGGCTTCCTGCAGGACATACGCGCCCTTGGCCACGGCCGTCCGGACGCCGCCTTTGCAGGCCGAGTGGTCCAGCTCTGGCAGGTTCTGGCGGGTCAGCGACAGCGCCGTCGGTCCGTTGGTGCGCTGGATCGCAATCTTCCACGCCGCGCCCGTCTCGGCCAGGTCGGCGGGCCGCAGCGTGACGTGGTTGGGGATCACGCGCATGGCGGCCAGCGTCTCGACCGGCTGGTGCGTCGGCCCATCCTCACCCACGAAGATCGAGTCGTGCGTATAGACGTGGACCGCCTGGCAGCCCATTAGCGCCGCCAACCGCACGCTGGGCCGCATGTAGTCATGGAACACCAAGAAAGTGCTGACGAAGGGCACGTGGCCGCCGTGGGTCGACAGGCCATTGGCGGCCGCCGTCATCGCGTGTTCGCGGATGCCCCAGTGGATGTTGCGCCCGGTGTAGTCGCCCTTCTGCACGTAGCCGCTCGAGTCGATGGTCGCGAAGGTCGAGTGACCCAAGTCCGCGCTGCCGCCGAACAATCCGGGCACGTGCGGGGCCAGCGCCTGAATCACCTGATTGCCGGCCTTGCGGGTCGACAGCATCGACCCGATGGGTTGGCTGGGCCAGGTCACGCGCTCCTCCAGATCGGAGAAGTCGGGATTCAGACGCGCGACCAGCTGCTGGCCCGTTTCGTCGGACGCCAGCCGCCGCTCCCACGCCTGACGCTGGGCCATGCGGTCCGGGTTGCGGGCGCGCAAGTGCGCGTAGACGGGTGGCGCGACGTGGAAGAACTGCTCGGGATCCAGACCGATCGCCCGCTTGGTCGCCGCCACCTCGTCGGCACCCAGCGGCGCGCCGTGCACCTTGTGGCTGCCAGCGAGCTTGGGAGAGCCCTTGCCGATCACCGTGTGGCACAGGATCAGCGACGGGCGGCGGGACTCGGCCTTGGCGTTGCGGATGGCTTCGGCGACGCTCGCCTGATCGTGGCCGTCGCAGTACTGCACGTGCCAGTCGTAGGCGGCGAAGCGGCCGCCGACGTCTTCGGTGAACGTAAGGCGGGTGCTGCCGTCGATGCTGATGCCGTTGTCGTCGTACAGGACGACCAGCCGATCCAGACCCAGATGGCCCGCCAGCGAGGCCGCCTCAGATGCCACGCCCTCCATCATGCAGCCGTCGCCGGCGATGACGTAGGTGTAGTGGTCCATGCGGTCGGGGCCGAACTCCGCACGCAGCCTGGCTTCTGCCAGCGCCATGCCCACCGCGTTCGCCAAGCCCTGACCCAGCGGCCCCGTGGTCGTCTCGATGCCGGGGGTGTGTCCACGCTCCGGGTGGCCGGGGGTCTGGCTATGCAGCTGACGGAATTGCTTCAGATCTTCGATCGACAGCGGGAACCCGTACAAATGCAGCAGGCCGTACTGCAGCGTCGAGCCGTGCCCGGCGGACAGCACGAAGCGGTCGCGGTCGGGCCAGTCGGGGGACGACGGGTCGAATTTCAAGAACTGCGACCACAGGACATGCGCGGCATCGGCCATGCCCATCGGCATTCCGGGGTGACCGGAGTTGGCCTTCTGGATGGCGTCGATCGCCAGTCCACGAAGGGTGGTGGCGCAGAGCTGGTCGAGAGAAACTTGGGCAGATTCAGACATGTCGGGCTCTCTGGCGGCGAGGGGGGCCGTGATGCTAAGGTGCCAACCAACGGCTGGCGCGGCTTGATACCACGAAACCGGGGCAAGATCATCGCCACGGGAATGCCTTCGCCTTCATCGCGCTTGCAGGTGCCGTCCCACTCTGGAGTTTCGACATGACCTCCCCGGCCCTCCACTGTCGACTCGCGTTTGCCATCCTCTTCGTTGCGACCCTGGCGCTGGCGGCCCCAGCCCATGCCGGTCCCGTTGATTTGGCGGACGACGCCACGCCGACCACCAAGCAAGCCAAGGCGGGGAAGAAGTCGCTTGGGCCCGCGGTGAAGGTGGGCGGCGTTGTGCAGCTACGCTACTCGCTGGGCCCCAACTGGCGCGGCGGCCATCCCGATGGCGTGACCGGACCGCTGGCGACGGCCTGGACCCACTCCTTTTCCGTGCCGCGCGCGCGCCTGGAGGTCGCCACCGACGTCCTGAACTGGAAGCTGCGCACCAAGGTCGACTTCGGCCGCGGCATGGTGCGGCTCTTGAATGCCTATGCAGAGCGCGAGCTGGGTCTGGGCACGCAACTGAAGCTCGGGCAATTCAAGCGGATCTTCTCGCAGACCTACCTCATCTCGGCGGAGGAGTCGCAGCTCTACGAGCGGCCCGATGTGGTCTCCGAAGCGGGGGGAAGCCGCGACATCGGCGTCCTGTTGTCTGGCGATTGGCTGGGTGAGCGCGTGATGGCGGCCGTCGGTGCCTTCAACGGCAACGGCATGAACACGGAGAGCAACGACAACGCAAACCTGCGGGTCGAGGCCCGGTTGGACCTCGCCCCCTTGGGCAAGTACGACCTCGTCAGCCATCCCATCGGCCGCAAGCCCAAGATCCGGCTGGGTGGCGGCGTCGCCAGGTATCAGGACAACGCGTCGCTGAAGGCGCAAGTCGGCGGCAAGAGCGTGCAGATCAAGCAGTTCGATGAAACCACTGCGTTCTCTGCCTTTGCTGCGGCCCGCTGGCAAGGGGTCGAGCTGCGCGCGGAGGGCTTTCAGGGCACGCGGGACCCGACCGATGCACGAGCCTCCGACGCGCAGGTGCCCAGCCTCGCGAGTCTGGGGGTAAAGCCGGTCGACTGGCGCGGCGGCTACGTGCAGGTGGCCGCCGACATGCCCTTCCACCGCGCCCTTCAAGTTGCTGCTGCTGCAGAGGAATGGGAGCCCGATGCGGCCATCCGCACCGACAGCGACACGCGCTACACGGTTGCGCTGAACTACTATCTGGACGGCGACGCGGCCAAGGTCCAGGCCGCCTGGCAGGACCGCACGCTGCGCCGCGCAGGCACGGATGAGTCCACCCATTGGACGGCGTTCCTGCAGCTACAGCTGGCGTATTGACCCCTCGGGTCCAGCACGGCAGGCTCCGTTCCGGTCCTGCAACTCGGGGATGACCGATGGCCGCGCCCAACACCCACGACCGCCGCAGCGACGTCTCTGGCTCACGCCGGGGCGGCCTTGGGCCCGTGGTCCCTGCCGCCAGCGTTCGTCCGTCCCACGCTCCTGAGCCGTCGGCCGACATCGACGTCAGCCTGGCGCACCGCAAGATCCAGGTAGAACCCGACCGTGCCGGCGACGGCTATCTCTCTGCCCACAAAGCAGATCGGCTCGACGTGGGCGGTCTGCTGGCTCTGCTGCGGGTGCGGGCTGACCTGTTGCAGGTTCAGGCCCCGTCGCTGCCCGCCGGTCAGGTCGTGCAGCGCATCGAGTCGCCCGAGTGGGCGCGGCTGTTCCCGCTGCCCAGGCCGGAGCCGATTGCGGTGCCTGCCCCGGACCCACGCTTTGCCGCCATGGTGGTGCATCCGATCGTCCGGCCTGCCTGGGGACGCGACCGCCGTCTGCCGTTCGTGTCGCGGATCGAGGCTCCGTTGGGTCAACTTCTGCCTCCCCCGCCACGCAGCACGGTCAAGGCCGATGCTTGGGCCTACGTCGACGTCGATGCCGTAGATCCTCCTGATCCGGCGCGCGAACTGCTCCACGACCTGGCTCCTTCGGTGGGCGGGTTGCCGGCACTGCCGCGGTTGCGGATGGCGACCGAACGCCCCGTGCGCCGCGATGCCCAAGCCCGCGCGGTGGAGATGAACCGTGTGCCTCAGCACGGTCGCAGGGAGCCTGCCCCGGTTGCCGAGCAAGCCTCTCCCGTGGAGCGCGCCTCGCCCACTGAGCACCAGCACGCGCGGCCACCCGCCGCGTTGCGGCCGACCCCGCCTCCACCACCACCACCACCTCCACCGCCTCCCGGGGCTCCTTCCCACCCGCCGGGACCGGTGATTCCTCCCGTGCCGCCGCCCAACCCTGCATCTCCCTGCGCCTTTCCTGTTCACACCCACAGTGGCGCTGGCGGGTGTCTGGCGCGGTTGCTTGCGATTGGCGTGCTCGCCATCTTTGCCTGGGTGGGGGTCGACATGGCTCTGGAAGAATGGGTGGGGGCGCAAGGGCGGCTGGCCGACTCGCTGGCCGCTGCGGGTGTCCAGCCGCAGACAGACCTGCCGTCGCTGCTGAGTCAGGGAGAGCAGAACGCGGTGTTTCAGGTCGTGCTCGCGTGCGACCCGACGATGCTGGCCTGTCGCAAGACCCTCCAATGGTTGACGGCGTGGCAGGCGAAGGAAGCGGAAGCACCGACAATTCCCTCGCTAGGATCGCCGCGGCTGGTGTTCCTGCAGCGTGTGGGCGACGACCCTGACGCGCTGACCGTCGGGGCGGCGCTGCAGGCGCTGGACGAGCAGGACCTGTTCTGGTCGTCGGTACCCGCGCTGGCTGAGCCGTCGCAGTCCATGCAGATCGAGGCCTTGCGCCTGCTGGTCGACCTTGCGGGCGGCAAGGGCACCCGCTGGGAGCGCGACCGCACCGACCCCGACACGCAGCTGCACGTGCGGACCGACCGCACGATGGCCGAAGCGCTGGAGGTTCCCGCAGGTGTGGGCGTTTTGGCGTCCGGGCAGCCTTTGGACCCGACGGTGTTGAGGTCAGCCGAGTCTCTGCAGGCCGGCCTCGCCGTCAGCGCCCTCGCCCTGCAGCGGGCGATCGAGACTCACGCGGGCGACGTGGCCGCGGGCCAGCTCTCGCTGCTGCAGGGACAAAAGCCCATGGTCCAGCAGCGCTACCTCCACTGGATTCTTCGCAGCCAGCGGATGGGCCCTGTGCCGCCGCCCGCTCCCTGATTGCGGTTGCCCCGACTCCGCCCCCACCGCACGGATGCACGCATGATTGCAGAAGAAACGTTGTTCCCTTGGCCCGACGCTGACCCCATCGAGGCCTTCATCGCCCCTGAGCGCATCGTCCGTGTGGACCACGTCCTGCGTCGGCGTTTGGTGTCGTTGACGGCAGTGTTCGAGGACATCATCGACCCCCACAACGTGGCCGCGTGCGTGCGCACGTGCGAGGGCTTCGGTTTGCACGATGTCCACGAGATCAACCCACGCCACGGGCCGCATCTTTCGGCCGGGATCGCCAAGTCCGCGCAGCAGTGGGTCGACGTGCACCTGCACCAGACGGCCGAGGGGGCGATTGCGGCGCTCAAGGCGCAGGGCTTCCAGATCTGGGTGTCGGACTTGCAGGCCGAGCAGACGCTGGACGAGCTGCCGGTCGAGGGCAACGTCGCCATCGTGGTCGGCAACGCGCTGAACGGTATCAGTGAAACCATGCGTGCCGCGGCAGATCGCCGTTACATTCTGCCCATGTACGGTATGGTGCAGTCCTTCAACCTCTCGGTCGCACTCGCGATGTCGCTGCAGGGAGTGGTCGCGCGCCGCCGGGCGCAGCTGGCTCACCAAGGACTGCTGGGCGACATGCCGATGGACCGCATGTGGCGCACCCGTCAGCGGTGGCTGGAGTTCGGCGTCCGCAACGCGCCGACCGTTCGCAGGCAACTGGCGGCCCAGACCAAGCGGGACTGATCGCTCCCAACCCCTCTTGCCGCAAGGAGTTCCGTGCTGCACCTCGACCCACATCCCCTGCTTGACCTGCGCGCCTTGACCATTGTGCTGCCAGTGCCGATCGCAGGACTCGCTTCGCCCCCTGAACTCAAGGACCGGCTGCATTCGGAGGCCTCCGCGCCATTCCGCCCCGAAGAGGGCGTGAACAAGGCGGTTCGGGACCTGCTGCGTCGCGGTGGCTACAAGCCCACCGGTCGCGGCAAGCCGGCGTCGGAGTACCTGGCCCGTGCCGCAGCGGAGGGCACGCTTGGGTCGATCAATGTCGCCGCCGACGCAGGCAACGCCGCTTCGCTGCACTCGGGTTTGCCCATCAGCGTCGTGGACCTCGACCAGCTCAGCGGCGAGCTGCGGGTCGCCTTGGGTCGGCCGGGCGACCGCTACGTCTTCAACCCCGCCGGCCATGACATCGACGTCGAGGGCCTGTTGTGCCTGTTCGATGCAGACGGCCCTTGCGCCAACGCGGTCAAGGACGCCCAGCGCACCAAGACGGGACCCGAGACGCGACGGCTGCTTGCCCTCGTCTGGGGTACAGTCGAGCTGCCGGGTCTGGCGGACCGCACGGCCGCGTGGCTGACGGAGCTGTACCGGCAAGTCGGCGCCGAGGTCACGCCGCGGCCGACGACGCTGCGCGGCGACTGACGGCCGCTTCGCCCCGCGCGAATCCTGCTACACTCCCGCCCCCTCATGTCGACCGTTCTTCCCATCGTCCCGCCTGTTGCCACCGTGCCTGCTCCGCGCGAGCTCGGTGCGCTGCTGCATCTGGCGGCCCCGCTGGTGGTTGCATCGCTGGCGCAGATGGCGATGGGGGTGGTGGGCACGGTGATGGCCGGTCAACTGGGCGTGGGTGCTCTGGCGGCCCAAGGGCTGGCGACGACCGTCTTCGTGTTCGCTCTGGTGTCGTCGTACGGGCTGATGAACGGTCTGGACCCGCACATCGCCCGGGCGGTGGGAGCGGGCAACCACGCGCGAGCAGGGCAGTTGTTCCGCCAGTCGCTGTGGATGGCCGTGTTCGGCGCCGTGCCGATGACGGCCGCCTTGCTGGCCTCGCCGTGGTTGCTGCGCACGATGGGGCAGTCGCCGGCGCTCGTCGACGTGGTGGAAACCTACTTGTGGTGGTCCGCGGCTGGGTTGCTCCCCGCGATGTGGTTCGGCGCCTGGAGGTCCTACACCTCGGCAGCCGGGCGCCCGCGCGTGGTGATGGTGGCTGCCATCGTCGCCAACGTGTTCAACATCGGGCTGTGCCAATGGTTCATCTGGGGCGGCTGGGGCGTTCCGGCGATGGGCGTGCACGGCATCGCGCTTGCCTCGGTGCTCTCTCGCGTGCTGATGGTCGCGATGGTCGCCGGCTACTGCCGAACGCACCCCGTGTTCGCTCCCTTTCGGCGCGCACCGGACCGGCCGGGGTGGCGCGGGCACTGGCAGGGTCCCGTCGCCGCCGACCTTGGGCAGATCCTCCGATCCGGGCTGCCGCTCGCACTGCAATACAGCTTGGAAGTCGCAGGCTTTGTGCTCGTTACGCTGTGGATGGGCTTGCTGGGCGACGCAGTCCTTGCCGCCCATGAGGTCGCGATGAGCGTTGCCGCCGTCGCCTTTCAGGTGCCCTCGGCGCTGGGTACGGCGGCGGCCATGCGGGTCGGCCATGCCATCGGACGCCGCGACGAGGCTGGCATCGGTCGTGCGGGATGGACGGCGCTTGCGGTCGGCATTGGCTATGCGGTGACATCTGCGGCGGTCATGCTGATCTTCCGCCATCAACTCGCAGCGTTGTACATCAAGGGGGCCGAACCGGCCGTGCTGGGGCTGGCGGCGATGCTGGTGGCGATTGCAGGGGCCTTCCAGCTGGGCGACGGCTGTCAGGCCATCGGCTTTGGCGTGCTGCGAGGACTGGACGACACGCGGGTGCCGGTGCTGTTCAACGTCCTCGGCTACGGCCTCATCGGACTGCCGTTCGGCTGGTACGCGGTGTTTCGCCTGGGGTGGGGGCCGCAGACGCTGTGGTGGGGGCTGACGGCGGCACTGTGCACGGTGGCCATCTCGCTGGCCCTGCGGTTTCGCGTGCTGTTGCGCCACCGCCTGCGCGCGTTGCAGGGTTCAGGTGTGCCGACGATCTAACCGCCCGCTCATGTAACCTTTTGTTACTGCACGGGAACTTCGGGATCCGTCGGCGGATTCGGTGTCATCTCGGTCGGCGTCGTGCGGCCCTGGATCAACGTGTCCAGCTGCTCGCCCGCGTCCTTGAAGCGCCGAATCTCCTTGCCGAATGTCCAGCCGCCGGAGAAGGTCAGCTGGACCGAGGTGATCCCGTAGCCCTCCTTTTGGCCCAGCGGCCCGATCTCGCCGCCCGTACCCTCGACGGTCAGCATCGGACGCACGTAGAAGTCCGTGGTCCGCCAGTCGAAGCCGATGCCGCCGCCCCACACCGGACTGTCCTCGCCCATGGACCAGCGCAGCTCGTCGATCTCCTGCGGCTGCAGGAACTCAGACACCGCGTCCAAGTGCACCCAACGGTAGCCTGCGTGCAGTCCGGCGGTGATACCCCAGTGGTCGTTCACGTCGTAGGTCCCCAAGAACGGCAGCAGCAGGCGCACTTGCGACAACTCACCCCACGGCGCCATACCGGCGACCGGGGCCACGGCAACGTGCCAGCCGTCTTGCTGGAAGAAGCGGTACTTGCCCTCGAGCTCCAGATACCCTGCGGCGGGGGCCAGACGGGCGCCTGCCTCGAGGTTCGGCATCACACCCCGGTGCACGTGGATCTCCGGGAAGGCACTGACGATGCCGTGCACCGACGCGTCCTTGGTCTTGCCCTCTTCGGTGCCGTCGCCGTAACGGACTTCGCCTCGGTAGACGCGGCTGGCGCTCAGGTTCGCGCCCAGATCGGTCTCGCCGGGCTCCAGCGTCCGGGCAGACCGGTACACGCCCGCGGCCGGGCAGCCGGTCAGCGCCAGAAGGGCAAGCAGGGGAAGGGCTTTCAGCAGTCGGCAGGGGCGTTCCATAGCGGTCCTCGCGGGGGATGTGGCGGGTGTAGGTCAGCGTGCAGGGCGGATGTCAGAACCTTCCTGAAGGGCCTTGCGGCGCTCGCGGGCACGTCGGGCCTCGTCCGGTGAGCGAGTGGGATTGTCCAGGAACCGACGATAGGCTTCCAGAGCCTCAGGTTTGGCGCCGCGGTGGTCCAGAATCTCGGCAAGAGCGAACTGCGCCGGTGCGTAGTCTTCCTTGAGCTTCAAGGCCTTGCGGGTCGCATCCAGCGCGCCATCCAGATCGCCGCGGCCGGCCAGAGCGCGCCCCAACACCAGGTGGTTGTCGGGCTCCGGCTCATCCAGCTCGTCCAGCGTCGCCTCGGCATAGGCCACGGCCTCGTCCAGCCGGCCCAAGTCCTGCAGGCACGCGACGCGGGCGGCTCTGGCAAGCGCAAATTGCGGCCGCACTTCCAGCGCTTCGTCCAGTCGTTCCAGCGCCGCTTCATCCTCGTGACGGCCGCGCAGCGCGAGTGCGAGATCGTAGAGCAGGGTGCCGTGACCGGGGGCAAGTGCGACGGCTTCCCGATACATGTCGATGGCTTCTGTCCATCGACCGCGCCGCAGCAGCGCCGCCGCCAGATTGCCCAGCACCCGAGGGTCCTCTGGCGCGATCTCGTGCGCCTGCTCCAACACTTCCAGCGCTGCGATGTCCTCGCCATCCTCGACGAACAGCGCCCCCAACATGCTCGCGGCGCCGTGCAGCTGCGGATTCAGGTCCAGCGCGCGGCGGAAGTGGCTGCGGGCGGCGCGGCGGTCGGACTGCTCTACGGCCACCAGCCCCAAGTGGTACCAGCCCAGTGCAGAGCGGGGAAACGCCTGCACGTGGCGCTCGAACGCTCCCTTCGCTTCGTCGAATTCGCCGTCGTTCAGCAGACCGATGCCGACCGCCAGCTCACCGCGCAGGGGCTCCATGTCCAAGTCGGCGCGCAGCGGACTGTCCGACAGCCCACGGTCGCGGTCCTCGCGCTTGGGCGCACCGCCACAGCCTGTCCAGACGAGCATCATCGCGAGTCCGGCAAGGCAGACCCAAGAGAGATGTCGATGGGTTGGCGTGCAACGCATGACCCGAGCATAGAAGCGGGGCCGGTTGCCGTCCACCCCGCGGCGACTGCGCCAGCGACTCCCGGCTCGACCCACGCCGCCGCGAGGGCTACAATGCGCCAAATTTCCTCGAGGCAACCGTTCCATGCCGACGTCCCCCCCCCGCAAACCAGGCCGGTCCGTTCCCTCCACGAAGACCGCCCAGACCGCGTCCACCGGCACCAGGAATTCCATGTACAAGCCTACTTATGACTTGATCCAGCGCCTGCCCAAGACCGATTTGCACGTCCACCTCGATGGCTCGATGCGCATCCCGACCATCCTCGAGCTGGCCCAAGAGCAGAAGGTCAAGCTGCCGACCCACGACCCCGACAAGCTGGCGGGCCTCATCATGGCGGGCGACGTCTGCCACTCCCTGACGGACTACCTGCGAGGCTTCGACATCACCAACTCGGTGTTGCAGACCGAGGAAGGTCTGTACCGCGCGGCGCTCGAACTGGCCGAGGATGCGGCGGCCGAAAACGTGCACTACATGGAAGTGCGTTACTGCCCCATGCTGCACATTCAGAAGGGGCTGCCGCTGACCACCATCGTCGAGGCGGTGCTGGCAGGTTTGCGCGACGGCAAGGCCAAGTACGGCATTCGCTCGGGCCTCATCATCAGCGCCCTGCGTCACGCGGACCCGAAGTGGTCGCTGCGCCTTGCGGAATTGGCTGTGGCGTACAAGAACAAGGGCGTTGTCGCCTTCGACCTCGCAGGCGCCGAGGACGGCTTCCAAGCCCGCAAGCACGCCGCGTCGTTCCACCTGATCCGGTCGAACAACGTCAACTGCACCGCCCACGCGGGAGAGGCGTTTGGCCCTGAGAGCGTCCATCAGGCGTTGCACGACTGTGGCGCGCACCGCATTGGTCACGGCACCCGGTTGCGCGAGGACGGAGACCTGCTGAACTTCGTGGCTGACCACCGGATTCCGTTGGAGATCTGCCTGAAGTCCAACGTCCAGACCCGCGCCGTCGACAGCGTGGAGAACCACCCGATTCAGTTCTACCACGACCTCGGCATCCGGGTGACCATCAACACCGACAACCGGCTGGTCACCGATACCACCGTCACCGACGAATACATGTTGTGGATCAATAACTTCGATGTGTCGATCAGCGACGTGCGCGAAGTGGTCATCAACGGCTTCAAGTCGGCCTTCCAGCCGTACCGCACGCGACAGGACATGCTGATGCGCGCCATCTCCGAGATGGATGAGCTGATGCGCCTGGACCTCGAGCGCCACCGCAAGGAGACGGGTGAGCCCATCGATCAGGACGTGCGCCGCGATCGCAGGGGAACCAGCCAGAAGATCGCCGAAGGGCGTCGCCCCACCGGTCAGCACCCCGTGGCTCGCGTGACGCCCGACGCATGATCGACACCCACGCCCATGTCGCGATGGAGGGCTACGAAGGGGGAACGCCAGCGGTCCTTGGCCGTGCCGCAGCCGCGGGAGTCCGTCACGTGATCTGCGTTGGGGCGGGCGGTGACGTGGCAGAGGCCGAGTCGGCGCTGGCCGCGGCCCGCCATTACCCAGGGGTCAGCGCAATCTGCGGCATCCATCCGCACGACGCCGAGCACTGGGACGAGACCTTGTGGTTGCAGATCAGCCAGTTGTGTCAGGCGCCCGAAGTCGTGGCGATCGGCGAGACGGGCTTCGACTTCCACTACCACCATTCGACCCCGGTTGAGCAGGAAGCCGTGTTCCGCGAGCACGTCCGCCTCGCCCGTGCGTTGCATAAGCCGTTGTGTATCCACACCCGCAACGCCGAACCCGAGACCCTGCGCGTGCTGCGCGAAGAGAAGGCGACGGAGGTGGGGGGCGTCATTCACTGCTTTTCGGGGACGCGGCGGTTTGCGCTCGAGGCGCTGGATCTGGGCTTTCACCTATCGATTCCCGGCATCGTGACCTTTCGCAAGCCCGGAGAATTGGTCGAGGTACTGGCCGCCACGCCGCTCGATCGCCTGCTGGTCGAGACGGACTCGCCCTTCCTTGCGCCCATGCCCCACCGCGGAGAGCGCAACGAGCCCCGGTTCGTTCGCGAGACGCTGACCAAGGTCGCCGAGCTCAAGGGCTTGTCGTTCGAGGCGGCCCAAGCAGCGACCACCGCCAACGCGATCCGCTTGTTTGGCGAGCGGTTGCGGGTCGAGTTGGTCGATCCCCTAACTTAGGGCTTCGGCCTACCGGCGCAGGAACGTCGGCACCGGTGCGTGTCGCTCGGTCCCGCCCTTCTTGCGCAGATTCAGCGTCAATTGCGCGGGGTTATAGACCAGCAGGTTGTGCGTCGTCGGCGTTGTGATGATGAACTGCGCCCGGGTGACCTGCAGGAAACGTGCGACCTCGTCGATGCGCTCCACCGACAGGTGCGCAAACGGCTCGTCGAGGATGAAGAAGCCCGCAGCATCGGTGCCGTCCTGCATCGTCAGCGCCATCAACAGGATCAGGCTGGCCACCACGGACTGACCGCCCGACAGCTTGGGGTCGTCGACCGCGACGGGCTTCTTGCCGTCGAAGCCGATGCGGACCTCCAGACCGGCCTTGCCCAACAGGTCTTCGCTGTCGTCCTTCAGCAGGTCGGCGCCCGGGGTCTTGACCTGAACCTCGACCCGGCACAGCTCCCCAAGCCGCAAGACGTTGGTGCGGTAGCGGCGGATCGTCTCGGCCACCACGCGCTTGTAGGCGGTGCGGGCCAGCAGCAACTCGTCAGATCCATGCGTCAGATCCCGCCGTTGTGTCACCAGAGAGCGCTCGTGCTCGGCCAGATCCGCGGACGCCCGTTCCCAGATGCCGACGGCGCGTGGGTCGCGGTTGCCCTCAAAGCGGCTGATCCGCTCTCGCACCAAGTTCAGACGTTCAATCAGCGTGACCTCGGACTCCAGTAGCTCGCGGGCGGCTTCCGTCTGCATTTCGGCCGGCACCGACGCTCGCAAGTCATCGATCTCGCTGACGATACGCAGCCGTCTGGCCTCCACGGATGCCACGCCCGCCCGGGCCCGATCGCGCTCGATGATCGACTCGCGGTTGCGGTACTCGATCAGCGAAACGCGCCGCTCTCGGTCCAGGACCACATTGTTGTCGGCGTCGATCTCGCTCAGCAGGTTCATCAACCGCTCGGTCATCGCGCGCCGCTGGTCGGACAGCCCGGCGATCCGCTCAACCAGGGTCGACGCGTCGCCGATGCGCCGCAGCACCTTGTCGCGCACCTTGTCCGACAGCAGCAGCTCGTCGATCTGTGCGATCCGCCGCCCTCCCGGCGCCAGGCTCGCCTCCAGCCCATCGCGCAGTTGGCGCATCTGCCCGAGTTCATTCTCGATCTGACCGCGGCGGTGACCCCCTGCGCTGGACCCACAGTACAGGTCCGACACGCCCACGAAGATGCCGCCGCGCGCGTCCTGCCGATAGCCGTCGGGCGTGATCGAGGTCGAGCGGCCCAGCCGATGCCCCTCCTCCACCGACTCGACCAGCTGCACGGAATTCAGCATGTGCACGACGGTTTCCGGCACTCGCTTGTCGGTCAGGGTCACGACCGACAGCGCCGACCCCGCGCGCACTTGGGGACGCTGCGGGCTGCCCCACGGCTCGACATAGCACCGATACTTCAGTCGCTGGGCGATCTTGCGTCCGGCCAGCTGCTGCTCCGCACCGACCAGCACCGTAAAACGCTCGCGCCCCAGGATCGACTCGACCGCCACCTGCCAGCGTGGGTCTTGAATCTCGACCAGATCCGCGACGATGGCCGCTTCGATCCCCTCGACGCGCAGCTCGCGCAGCATCTGGGAGACCCAATCGGGAGGCGACCGCTTCTCGCCGCGATCCAGCGTCGACAGTTCCGCACGCAAGTCACTGATCTTCTGAAGGACCCGCTGCAGCTCGCCGCGCGTCGACGCCTCCGCCGCCACCAGTCGCCCGCGCTCCAGACGCAGCGCCTCAGCCTCCGGAGGCGCGTCGCCCAACGCACCGGGGCCGCCCAGCTCAGCCAGCTCCGCCTCGTCGCGCTTCAGGTCGCGGTACTGGCCATCCAGACGCTCCTTGTCCTTCAGAAGCTCCTGATAGGTCGCACGCTTCTGCTCGATGCCTGACCGAACGGTCTCGACCTCCTGGCGCAGGGCCGCCGACTCCTGGCTGAAACCCGCGAGCACGCCGTCTGCGTTGTCCAGCAGCAGCTTGGCGCGGGCCTGCTCCCGCTCCAGCTCGCTCAGTTCGCGCACCAGGCCCGACAACCTCGCGGCGGGCAGGCGGATGTCGCGAACCTCGCGCTCTTGGTCGGTCAGCACCTGCAGCTCGCGGTACTGCTCGGCGTCGCGGCGCAGCACATCCACATGCATCGCCATCATCTTCAGGCGGTTCTCGTACTCCTCCAGGTCCCGCTGGCCGCCCAGGTAGGTCGAGCGCGCATCGGCGTACCGGTCGAGCACCTGCTTGTCGCCCTGCAGCTCCAGCACGTATTCCAGCAGTTGTTCGGGGGTGCGCGAAGCGAGCTTGTGGGTCTCGCCCTGCTCCAGCGCCAGAATCTTCAGCAGCGTGCGCGGGACGTGGGCTTCCTCCAGCGCCCGGGAGTACTCCTCGGGTCCGAGTCCATGCGGAAGTGCCCGCAATTGCTCGATACTCGCATCTCCTCCGGTGATCAGGTAGCGCCGTTGCCAGCCGCCCTGCTTGCGTTCGAGCACGCACGCGATCGTCACTTCCTCGTCAAACAAACCGCGCGTCGAGAACGGCCGCCGCCCGGTGCCCCGCTTCAACGGATTGGTGACCACCGCCTTGATCACGGCAACGCCTGTATCATCCCGAAGGTATTGGGGCATTTTGCGCGAAGTCGACAGCTTGCGGGCGTTCAGCAGCACCCGCAGCGCGTCGAGCAGCGTCGTCTTGCCCGACCCGTTCGGCCCTGCGATGAGCACCACCTGCTCGTCAAGCGGCAGGCGAATGTGGGACCAGAAGTCCCAGTTCATCATCTCGATCCACTTGAACGTGAACATCGTGCGCGTGCGCTCCGTGGGCCAAGCCCGTTCTCAGGTCAGGCGTCGTCGCCCGTGTCGTCGTCGCCTGGGGCGTCGTCCGCCTCGTCATCCAGCGGATCCGCGCCGCCATCTCGCTCCAGCAGGTCCCACAGCACCGAGTCCCGCAGCTTCTGAGCCATCTCGACCCCGTCGACCAGCAGATCGAGCAGTGGCCCCTCGCGCAGATTGCCCAGCCGATCTTCGAGGATGAACCCGGCGTTCTTCAGTTGCCCGACATAGCGGGCAAACGAGGTCTTGCCGAACTTACGTCCGAATTCCGCGTACAACGCGTCGCGGCTGACGGTAGGTACCGGCGGCGCGGCGGGCTTCTCGGCGGCAGCAGTGGCTGGCGGGACGTCTTCGGGGGGGGCGCTGACCTGACCAGACTCAGCATCCAGCGTCCGCCGCAGCGCGGTCTCAGTGGCCGAAATCCGCTTGGGAAGCACAAGCTTGGCCCACAGGATCACCAGCAGCGCCACCGCCCCGCGCGGCATTCGGCTGTTCGTCGCCCAGTCGAACGACACGTCGGCCTCGACCTCGCGCTTCAGTCGCACGGCAAACCAGTCGGAGGTAAAC
Source organism: Myxococcota bacterium (assembly GCA_049317445.1). Taxonomy (GTDB): domain Bacteria; phylum Myxococcota_A; class UBA9042; order UBA9042; family UBA9042; genus CAJBNH01. The sequence continues at coordinate 49,429 of JBMOIG010000011.1, forward strand.
GACTCGACCAGCTGCAGTCCGACTCCGCCGAGCCGCCGGGCCACGATACCGCGAAGCTCGTCATCCAGCAGCAGATCTCGATAGTTGCGCTTGGGCACGTACCGCTCGATCAGCAGACGGCTGCAGATCTCTTCGGCGCGAGCCTCGAGTTCGGCGTTCGGGCGCGGCAACGGGCCGCCTGGAGTCAGCAGGTCGTCGGGCATGGGTTCGCGTGTCCGGGAATGGGCGCCGGTGGGCGCGGGGCGCGGCTGAATACCACACTCGCGTGCGGGGGTCACCGGTCGCAAGGGCCTTCCGGGTCAGCGAAGGCCAAATTCAGCGGGAGGAAGACAGCGCCGCGGCCAGATTGTCGACCTCGGCCAGGCACTCGAGCAGCACCGCCCTCTCCCGGGCGCGCGCACCGTCCAGACGAGAGCGGAGGTCCGTCTCACTCACCTGCGAAGCCTCCAACCTGGCGGTCAGTGCCCGCAGGTCGCGCCGCAGCCGATCGACTTCCGCTTCGAGCTCCGCTTGCCGCTTCGTCGCTTCACGGGTGTCGGTCACCGCCACCGATGCAGCAACGGCGACCCCGGCAGGCGCAGCGACTTCCGCAGCTCCACCACCCGCGTCGGCCTTTCGACCGCGACCGGCGGCCCCGGTTGCCAAGGCGCGCTTCGCCCCCGCGATCGTATAGCCCTCGGCGTACAGCAGCTGACGAATGCGCAACAGCCGCTCGACCGTGGGCTTGGCATACAGGTAGCGCCCGGCCGCCGACCGCTCGGGGCGGACGGTGGGGAACTGCTGTTGCCAGAAGCGGACCACGTGGGGTTCTACGCCCAGCAGCTCCGCGACCTCGCCGATGCGAAAGTAGATCTTGTCGGGGAGCTTGTCTGCGGTCTCCATGCCGGCAGCCTCTCGCGCCCAAAGGGCTCAGGTGCAGCGTGACCTACAAACGCACGCAGCCCGACCGCTGCACCCACGAAGTGGGGCCTCGGACGGGCCACGTGCTCGTGCAATCCGCCGAAATCAGGTGTTCAGCGTGTGCTTCAGGACCTGGGAGGGCTTGAAGGTCAGCACGCGACGGGCCGAGATCTCGATCGGCTTCTTGGTCTGGGGGTTCCGACCCATACGGGCCTTCTTTTCGCGGACCACGAAGTTGCCGAAACCGGAGATCTTGACCTTCTCCTGCTTCGTCAGGGTGTCCTTGAGGGTCTCGAACACGAGCTCGACCAGATCGGCCGCCTCCCGCTTGGAGAATCCACCCAACTTCTCGTAAACCGCCTCGATGATGTCAGCCTTCGTCATGTCGGTACCCTTCCTGTGGTTTGGACTTGCCCCGCCTGTCGGCCGCACACCTGCCCGGGTGTGCCAGGATCGGAGTCAGCTCTGGAATCTGGTGCCTAAGCGCCTGTGGCGATCAGGCGAACCTTGTTGAACACAACCTTGAACGCTTCCATGTCGGTCAGCGCCAGCTCAGCCAGGACCTTGCGGTCGAGGGCGACGCCGGACCTGGCCAGCCAACCCGCAAACACCGAGTACGGCGTCCCGAGTGAGCGGACCGCCGCGTTGATGCGGATGATCCACAGCGCGCGAAACTCACGCTTCTTGCGCCGACGCTCCTTGAAGGCCAACTTCAGGCCGCGGTAGACCTGCTCGCGCGCCGTACGAAACAGACGCGAACGGGCGCCCCGCATGCCCTTGGCCATCTTCAGCACTTTGTTGTGGCGACGGCGGGCCTTGAATCCTCTCTTCACGCGTGGCATCGGACTTGCTCCTTTGGGCTCTCTCTAGTGCACTGGCGCCAATTCTCGCTTTGGTCGGCGCTTCGTGTCGCATCGGCGGCGTATTGCAACCCGTCGACTATCTTCATCTTCCTAAGGGTCACGCTTCTCTGGAGCCGCCTTCGGGCAGCCGCTTCGGGCTGCGAGTGTGCCGCTCGGTCTGACCCGACGAACCGAAGCTATCGTATCCCATGGGGTTTGTCACCCCCGGAAAGCGACGGCCGTGGGACCGCTTGGTTCGTTCCGGACCGTTTGGCGACCCGGCCCGTACTGGCGTGTCCGACGGCGATGTCAACCGTACGGCAGCATCGCCTTGACGGAACCCACCATCGTGCGGTCCAGCGTCGTCGGCGAGCGCAGCTGGCGCTTCCGCTTGGTGGACTTGGTGACGAGGATGTGCCGGCGGTAGGCCGATCCGCACTTGATGCGGCCGCTTCCAGTCACCTTGAACCGCTTGGCCGCTGCCCGCCTGGTCTTGATCTTCGGCATCACCAACTCCACCGCGGTGCCTGCGACACCGCGTGAACTTAAGAAAAGAACGGACTACTCCGGCCGCGCCGTGGACGAACCGCGGGTCGTGACCGTGGGGGCCGGCCGCGGAGCCGGAGCCACCGGGGCAGGGGAGACGGGCGCTATCTGCTCGACCGGCTTGGGTGTTCCACCGCCACCGCCACCGCCGCCACCACCACCACCGCCACCGCGCTTGGGGTTGAGCATCATCGACATGTTGCGGCCCTCGACCTTCGGCGTCACGTCGACGACGGAGCAGTCGGCCAAGGCCGTGGCCACTTCCATCAAACGTTCGCGTTGCGTGTTCGCATAGGCGATCTCGCGGCCGCGGAACATGACGGTCATCTTCACCCGGTTGCCATCGACCAAGAACCGACGGGCCTGATTCAGCTTCGTCTCGTAGTCGTGGTGGTCGGTCTTGGGCCGCAGCTTGACTTCCTTGACCTCGACGTGGGTCGACGTGCGCTTGGCGTCGGCGGTCTTCTTCTTCTGCAGGTACTTGAACTTGCCGTAGTCCATGAGCCGACAGACCGGGGGGCGGGCGGTTGCAGCCACCTCGACCAGGTCGATGCCGAGCTCGTTGGCCATTCGCATGGCCTCTTCGATCGCCACGATCCCGAGCTGCTCGCCCTCGACGCCCACCAGCCGCACTTCCGGCACGCGGATGCGGTAGTTGACTCGGGGCTCGCGCTTGCGAGCGTCCTCTTGCTGCTGCTGAGGCGTGTTGCTGATCGCCATGCGGCCGTTCACCCCGACAGTCGGTTGCGTTCTCTGTGCAGCCTCCGGGACTCCCGGTGCTGCTTCCTTCCGTTCCCTATCCCGGGCGCGCTCTGGCGTCAGGTGGGGTTGCTCGGCCCTGTGCTGCCGTGGCAGGCGGGGCTCTTCTTCGCGGGCCCGTTCGGTGACCGTCCGGGTCTGCGCAGTCCCGCTCAGAGCGACGGCAGCCCCGTTCTTCGCGGCGGCTGCCGAGGGGGGATGTTCAAGGGAGGGGCTTGGTAGGCACGAGCGGATTTGAACCGCTGACCCCCACGATGTCAACGTGGTGCTCTAACCAACTGAGCTACGCGCCTGTCCTGGTGCCGTGTTCGCGTTGCGCGATCGACACCCAGCCTGTCCTGCCCCGAGTCCTTCCTCGACCTTCTTTAGCGGGTACCTCGACTTCGCGGGTCCGCTGGGCGTTCCCGGCTGTCGCCCCAAGTGGAACTCGCAACCAAAAGGCGGCGGGTCCCGTTCGGGGAACGGTAGGCTAGGGAAGGATACCTGTGATGTCAAGCCTGCAATCGGTTCGGTCTGCTCCATTTTGTGCTCGTACGGGGCGGGCTTTTGCCTTCCCGCGCCGATCGCCTACGCTGCGCCACATGCTGCTCTTGGCGGCCGGGAGCCGGGTCGACATGCCGGAAGGAACCAAAAAGTCCTGCGATGGTAGTAGGTTGCTGGCGTATTGCTGGGCGCTCGTCGCCGTGTTGCTGGCGTGGCCGAGCGTGGCGGCCGCCGAGTGGAAGAGCGTGCAATCCGTCACGATGGGGACTGCGCAGGTGCTGGAGCAGGGGGCGCTGACGTTCGGTGTGGTTTCGCCGATCGCGTATGGCGTTACCGACCGCTTCACGATTCAGTCGCACCCTGTTCTGGCGCTGCTGCTGGTGCCGAATGTCGCGGGGCGTTATCGGTTGGAAGAGGCTCGGACCTGGGTGCTGTCGGGGGCAGCGTCGTACAAGCAGTCGTTTTTCGGTAGTGCGGCGCAGTCGGAGCAGGCGCGCTCGTCTCCCGGCGAGATCACGGTGGGGCCTGTTGGTACCTGGTACCCGGAGCGAAGGCTGGGATTGACGCTGGGGAGTTCGTACCACGTGCGGCTGGGGCTGCCTCCCGAGGACTCGTGTGTGGCGGCGCGGGCGATCGACGGGCGATCTTGCAGCACCACCGGGCACGGCATCTCTGGCACGATCGAGTTGCACGGATTGCTGACGGAGTCAGACCTGCTGATGGCGACGGCGCTGGGTCGCTGGGACATCTCGCGGCAGTCGTTCGACACGCCGACGTATACGGTTGCATGGCTGCATGATTTCGGGCGCTTCCACCTGCTGGCCGGCGTGTCGGTGGGCGAGTTCATGATGGGAGAGTTGGTCGGCGAGACTTCGGTGTCGCGCTGGACGGTCTTTCCGGTGCTGGACCTGTGGTGGCGGCTGTAGGGAGAACGCGGGATGGCAGCGCGCGAGGTGATCGGTGAATTTGAGGCCCGGCGCATCGAGCGGATGCTGCACGAGCTGTTCCTGGGGCGGCTGCGGCGCGATGAGCGGATCGCGGTGACGGCGTCCGTCGAGGCGGACTGGCTGTCGATGCGGTGGGAGCTGGCTGACGCGCAGAGAAAGCGCGTGTATCCGGTTGAGGCGCGCGTGGACCTCAAACGCGAGAAGCTGCGCGAGCGTCAGGCGGTCGACCTGTTGCTGGATCTGCTGGGGGAACGCTTCGACGAGCATCTGCGCGATGACCGCGACCCGTTCACGGGGCCAGACTGGGAGGAGATCGACTTCATTGGGCGCCGCGTGTTCCTGCGTGGGCAGATCTGCGCCGAGGCGGTCGAGGTGCGTGCGACGGCGCTGCTCGAGGCCGATGCCTTGAACAGATCCAGACCCGAAGGTCCATTGAGTTCCTCTGAAGATCCTGAAGGTTGAGCGGAACTGTCGCTTGGTCCCGGTGCCGATTTGTCGGCAAACGCGGTCGGCCCTTGACAAGAACCCGTCCCCCGGGATGATCTCGACCTTCTGGCGGGGGCCAGCCGGCACGGTTCCGGTTCATTTCTTCGCTCTATCTCGTCGTCCCGGCTCGCGGTTGTGCGGGGCCGCTGACGCGTTTTTCGTCGGCTCCGCTTTGCGCCCGACTTCCAACACCCAGGTGCGCTCACCAATCAAGGGGGATTCCATGACCAGCCCGATTCGCGTCGCCGTCACCGGTGCATCCGGCCAGATCGGCTACAGCCTGTTGTTCCGCCTGGCGTCCGGCGAGACGTTCGGTCCGGATCGCAAGGTCATTCTGCAGCTGCTCGACCTGCCGATTCCCGAAGTGCAGAAGGCGCTTGAAGGCGTCGCGATGGAGCTTGCCGACTGCGGCTTCAAGTCGCTGGCGGGCATCGAGTGCACCAGCGACGAGAACGTGGCCTTCAACGGCGTGTCCTGGGCCGTGCTGGTCGGCTCGAAGCCCCGTGGTCCGGGCATGGCGCGCGCCGACCTGATCAAGGAGAACGGACCCATCTTCGTCGGTCAGGGCAAGGCTCTGGAGCGCGGCGCCAAGGACCTGCGCGTCCTGGTCGTCGGCAACCCGTGCAACACGAACTGCCTGATTGCCGCCTCGAACTGCTCGATTCCCAAGGAGCGTTTTGGCGCGATGACCCGTCTGGACCAGAACCGTGCGGTCGCCCAGCTGGCGCAGAAGGCCGGTGTCACCAACGCGGACGTGGCGAATCTGGCGATCTGGGGCAACCACAGCGAGTCGATGTACCCGGACTTCGAGAACGCGACGATCAAGGGACGCCCGGTCACCGAGATCATCACCGACCACGAGTGGCTGCGCGGCGATTTCCTCAAGAGCGTGCAGAACCGCGGCAAGGCGATCATCGCGGCCCGTGGCAAGTCCAGCGCGGCCTCGGCGGCGTCGGCGGCCATCGACCACATCAAGGACTTCGAGCGCGCCACGCCCGCCGGCCAGTGGTTCTCTGCGGCCGTGTGGTCCGACGGTTCCTATCGCGTGGCTGAAGGCATCTACTCGTCGTTCCCGGTCACCTCAGACGGCAAGGGCGGCTACAGCATCGTTCAGGGCTTGCCGGCGACGGACTGGGCCAAGGAAAAGACCAAGCTGACGGTTGAGGAGCTCCTGCAGGAGCGCGCCGTCGTCGCCGATCTGCTGAAGTAGTCTGCGTCCTGCTGCCGTCCGGGGCTTGTCGAAGGCCCCGGGCGGCGGCAGGATTGCCCCTCACCGTGCAGGTGAGGGGGCTTTCGGGTCACGTCCCGCCTTTCGCGCCTGCCTCGTCCCTTTCCGGCGGCTCGCCCCTCAGCGAGTCCGCACCTGCGCGGCATCGACCGCTCGATCCCGTGTTGCCGTATTCGACCAAGGAGACCGCATGGAATCCGCCGCTGTTCAGTCTGCCGGGCTCGGCCGTCTGGGCCACCGCCTGACCTCTACCGTCGGCCAGAAGTTCCTGATGGCGCTGTCTGGCCTTGTGCTCGTGCTGTTCGTGCTCGGCCACTTGGTCGGCAACCTGCAGGTCTATTCCGGACCTGAGAAGTTGAACAAGTACGCAGAGTTCTTGCAGGGACTCGGGGCCGGCCTTTGGATCGTTCGCTCCGTGATCTTCGCGTCGCTGGTCGCGCACGTGTGGTCGGCTTGGCGACTGACCCTGCGTGCCTGGGCCGCGCGCCCCGTGAAGTACGTCAACGAAGCCACCGCCAAGGCCTCGATCTCGTCGCGCACGATGCGGTGGACGGGCGTGGCGATGCTGCTGTTCCTTGGCTACCACCTGCTGCACTTCACGCTGGGTGGTATTCCGATCGAGGGCATCGATCCCACCGCTCCCAAGGACGTGTACGCGATGGTCGTGCATGGCTTCCGCGACCCGGCGAACGGCGGCTCCTACATCGTGCTGATGCTGCTGCTGGGCACGCATCTGCATCACGGCGTCGCCAGCGTGTTCCAGACAACCGGCATCGTGAACGATCAGTACCGGCCGCTGCTGACGCGCGCCGGTCAGGTGCTCGCTTGGGTTGTGATGCTGGGCAACGTTTCGATGCCACTCGCGATCCTGCTGAACCTGGGACCGTTCAAGGACGTGCTGTAGCCCACCGAACCAACTGGGGGGCGCGAAGTGCGCCCTCCGCACCCGGCCGACCGCGACGATTCGCCAAGGCCACGGGGGAACTGAGATGAAGCTGGACTCCAAGGTGCCGACCGGCCCATTGGCTGAGAAGTGGGACAAGCATCGCTTCGACATGAAGCTGATCAACCCCGCGAACAAGCGGAAGTACACCGTGCTGGTGGTCGGCTCGGGGCTGGCGGGCGCGTCTGCGGCGGCGTCGCTGGCCGAGCTCGGCTACAACGTGCACTGCTTCTTCTTTCAGGACAGCCCACGGCGAGCCCACAGCATCGCGGCGCAGGGCGGCATCAACGCGGCCAAGAACTACCGCAACGACGGCGATAGCGTCCGGCGGCTGTTCTACGACACGATCAAGGGCGGCGACTACCGCGCCCGCGAGGCCAACG